>NZ_JBEPBM010000004.1:0-327647 GCF_040299205.1 Streptomyces sp. NPDC000983
CTGTTTTTTCTTCCTCTCTCTCTGTTGTACCGGGGGGTCCGCTCCCCGGGGGGGGCCCCGCGCGCGCACCCGCGCCCCCCCCACGCCTCTCTTCGTTATCGCCCCGCCCGTTCCGGCGGGGGTCAGAGGAAGTCCGCGAGCCCGTCGAGGAGGCGGTCCACGTCGTCGGCGGTGTTGTAGGGGGCGAGGCCCGCGCGCAGGGCGGGGTCCTCCAGCTTGAGCGCGGTGAAGGGCTCGTACGCGTAGAACGAACCGGCCGGTGCCACCACGCCCCGCGCCGCCAGGTGGGCCTGCGCCTCGCGCGCGTCGCGGCCCTCCAGGGTCATCAGCACGGTCCCCGTCCGCTCGGCGGCCTTCGAGTGCAGGGTGACGGCGTCGCCCAGGGCCCGCAGACCGTCCTCCATCCGGGTGCGCAGCACCTGCTCGTGGGCGTGCAGGGAGTCCAGGGAGTGCGCCAGCCGCTCCCTGCGCGAGGTGCCCGCACCCGGGTCCAGCGCGGCGAGGAAGTCGACGGCCGCCGAGGCGCCGGCCAGGACCTCGTAGGGCAGTGTGCCGAACTCGAAGCGCTCGGGCACGGCGTCGGAGGAGGGCAGCAGCTTGTCCGGGCGCAGGGTCTCCAGGAACTCGGGCGACCCGGCCAGCACCCCGCAGTGCGGCCCGAGGAACTTGTACGGCGAGCAGACGAACAGGTCCGCGCCGAGCGCGGGGACGTCCACGAGAGCGTGCGCCGCGTAGTGGACACCGTCCACGTACACCAGGGCGCCCTCCTCGTGCGCCCGGTCGGCGATCCGGCGTACGGGCGGCTTGGTGCCCAGCACGTTCGAGGCGGCCGTGACCGCGACCAGCCGGGTCCGGGACGACAGGGCCCGCTCGTAGGAGTCGAGGTCGAGTTCCGTGGTGCCCGGGTCGATCTCGATCCAGCGGACCGTCGCCCCGGCACGCTCGGCGGCCTGGATCCAGGGCCGGACGTTCGCGTCGTGGTCGAGACGGCTCAGGACGATCTCGTCGCCCGGCTGCCAGGTCCTGGCCAGATGCCGGGAGAAGTCGTACGTGAGCTGCGTGGCGCTGCGGCCGTGCACGATGCCCTGCGCGGGAGTGTTCAGCAGGTCGGCGTAGGCGGCGCGGAAGTCGGTCACGGCACGCTCGGCGTTGCGCTCCGACGGGCTGACACCGCCCCGGTTGGACAGCGGGCCGGTCAGCGTCGCGGCGATGGCGTCGGCGACCGGGCGCGGGGTCTGCGTCCCGCCCGGGCCGTCGAAGAAGGCGAGGCCCGAGTCGAGGGACGGGAAGTGGGACCGCAGGGCGGTGAGATCGATGGCCATGGCCTCTGCTTTCTGCCGGGTGCGCGCCCGGCGTCGCGGTTCCTCTACTCTGGCGGCGACCGGTCGACACGTAAAGCGACGGATCTCGAAGCGAAAGTTCACGATCCATGAAGTCCTCCGATCCATGAAGTCCCAGCCGGATCTGAAGCTCCTGGCCACGTTCATGGCCGTGGTGCGCCGGGGCTCGATGGCCGAGGCCGCGTCGGAGCTGGGCTATGTGCCCTCCGCGGTGTCCCAGCACATCGCCGCGCTCGAACGCGAGACGGGCATCGAGCTGATCGTCCGCCGCCCCGGCAGCCGGCTGATCCTCACCGCCGCCGGCCGCTCGCTCGCCCGGGCGGCCGAGACGCTCTTCGACGCCACCGCGCGCTTCCAGGACGCCGCCCACGCCATCGCCGCCCAGGAGGTCGTCGAACTGCGCGTCGGCGTGTACCCGAGCGCGATGACGTACCTCTTGCCGCGGGTCCTGGCCACGCTCAGGGACCGCCGGCCGGGGCCCCGGATCCGTCTGGTGGTCGTGGAGACCGACGAGGGCGTGCCGCGGGTCAGATCGGGGGACATCGACCTGCTCGTCGCCTACCGCTATCTGCCCGAGGACCCGCCGCTGCCGTCCGAGGCACTGGCGGTCTCGGTCCTGGGGAGTGAACCGCTGATCCTGGTCACGGGCGCCGAGCCGGCGCTGGGCCGCCCGGTGGAACTGGCCGACTGCCTGGAGCGCGAATGGGTCTCGGGCCACGCGAACAACCCCGACCGGCGGCTGCTGCACCGCTGGGCCGGAGGGCTCGGCATCGCGCCCCGGGTGACGCTGGAGACCGACGATCTGCACAGCATGCTCGCCATGGTCAGGGCCGGGCCGGCGGTGGGCCTGATCCCGGCCACGCTCCTCGGGCAGGGCGGGGACACGGGCGTCGACAGGGTGGTCCTGCCGCCCGGCGTCACGCCCCTGCACCGCGAGATCCTCGCCGTGAGCCGCCCCGGCGCCCGGCCCCCGGTCGTCGAGGACCTGCTCGCGCTGCTCGGCCGGGCCGTCGCGGACGTGGTGTCACCGGAGGCGGCCGAGGGCCGTCAGTAGAAGGACGGCCCGTACCGGCCGAGGGCCGTCAGTAGACCGACAGCCCGTACCGGGTGAGGGCCTCCTGGATCGGCTGGTAGTAACTGGTCCCGCCGCTCGTGCAGTTGCCGGAGCCGCCGGAGAGGATGCCGATGACCTTGTCGCCCGCGTAGAGCGGGCCGCCGCTGTCGCCGGGCTCGGCGCAGATGTTGGTGCGGATCAGCCCGTAGACGATGTGGCCGCCCGCGTAGTTGACGGTGGCGTTGAGCGCGGTGACCACACCGCAGCGGACGCCGGTGGTCGCGCCCCGGCGGCAGACGCTCTGGCCGACGTAGGCGTTCGCGGTGCCGGTGACGTCGAGGGTGCCGATCGTGCCGGGGCGCGGTACGGCGTCGTTGGCGTACCGGACGATGCCGAAGTCGTCGCCGGGGAAGCTGGTTCCGGTGGTGGGGCCGATCGCGGTGGTCTGGGCGGAGGCGGTGTACCAGGTCGCCGCCGAGGCGGTGCAGTGGCCGGCGGTGACGAAGTAGTAGGCGTTTGCGCTGCGCACGTTGACCCCCGCCGAGCAGCGCAGGCCGGAGGCGAAGACCGCGTCGCCGCCGGACAGGAGGGTGCGCAGCCGCCCTTCGTCGCGTTCGAGGACGACGGCTCCGCCGGAGCGCGCGGCGAGCTGCCGCAGCCGTACGAGGTCGGCGTCCGGCACGGTGGCGTCGGCCCGCACCCGCAGGGTCCCGGTGTCCGCGTCGACCGCCCAGGCGGTACCGGCGATGTCCAGCGCCTCCACGGCCGACGCGGCCCGGGCGGTCGTGTACGGCGGGGGAGTGGCGGCCGAACTCGTGCCCGGCAGGGCCAGGACCGCGGCGGCGAGCAGGCTCAGCGCGCAGGTGACCGACCGGAACCGTGCCGTCGTACTACGGCGTGCTCGCATCGCCCACAACTCCCCGAGGACCGTTGGATGGTTGGCCAGGTGCGCATGGCTGCGGTGCGGTGGCACCGGTGTGCCGAGACGGGCCACGCGGCGTGCGCGTGCCGCCTGTCGAGAACGGGCAGCGCCCATTGTGCCGGGGCAACCGGAGCGGGGGTAGGTCGCCTTCCGGCCGTGCTCGGGGGCGGGCCGGTCAGCCGTACGGGCCTGAACCGAAGGACACGCGCCCGCGCGGGCGCGACGGGCGCGTGTGTCGTCCGTACGGGCGTCAGTCGCCCTTGGGGGCCGCCTGCTGGACCACGTCGAAGGACCACAGCGTGGAACCGGAGGCCGCCGGCCGGGGACGCTCGCCGCCCTCCGCGCCACCGCCCTGGCCCTGGTGGGCCGCCTTCATGGGGCCCTCCATCCACGCCTGGAAGGACTCCTCGTCACGCCAACGCGTGTACACCAGATAGCTGTCGGTGCCCTCGACGGGCCGCAGCAGCTCGAACCACTCGAACCCGTCGGAGTTCTCCACGGCGTGCGCGCGGGAGGCGAAGCGCTTCTCCAGCGTCTCGCGCTGCTCGGCCGGGACGCTCAGTACATTGATCTTGACTACGCTCATGCCGCTCATCCTGCCGCACGGACCTCCGGGGAAGGCCGCCGCCCCGCGCCCGTCGGCGGGCCAGCCGCGGCTCACGCCTGGTCGGCGAGGAGTTCCCCGAGGTGCTCGCCCGACGCCCAGCGGCGCAGTGCCGGGCCGTCGACCAGGCGGGTCCTGCCGTCCCGGTGCGCCCAGCGGACGTCACGGGCCGCGAAGGTGCCCCGGTGCACGACCAGCCGGAGGACCTCCTCGTCGGGCTTCCCGCGGCGCGTGTGCGGGTGTGCCGGGTCCTCGTCGGGGAGCGGTTCCGCGACCGGCCGGAAAGCCACGTCCAGGTGCCGGCCCTCGGCGCTCCGCGCGCAGACCCGCGGCCGGTCGGCCGCGGGCATCAGCCGCACCCGCCACCCGTCCCGGCGCAGCATCCGCGCCACCGCCAGCGCCAGGCCCTCGGTGTCGAGGTCGAGCAGTTCCTCCCGGGTGTAGTACCCGACGCGCCTGCGGGCGCCCGGCCGGCGGCGGCGCAGCCAGAGCGCGACGGCACCCGTGACGGCCAGGACCCCGGCGACCGGCGCCGCGATCCCCACCGAGCGGTAGCCGAGGGCCAGCAGCGCGACCAGGGAGCACACCGCGGTGACGAACAGGGCCAGCGGAGTGAGCACTTCGCGGAATCTCGGTCCGTACAGCCCGCGGGCCCGCAGCACTCGTACCGTCTGCCGCCGCCTCTGACGGCGTGATGTGCAGGGCCCGGACGTCCATGACAGGCGCGCCACCAGTCAGTCCCCCCATGCGTCCCCGATGCCACCCGTCTTGTGGATACCCACTGGGCGGTCAAGTAGCTTGCGGATCAAGGGATTTGGGGCGGCGCACTCCCGCGTGCGGGCGTGCGGGCGGCGCGTGGGGGCGCGTTCGGCGGTGCTCGGCAGCAGGCCTCCGCCGGTGCGCCTTTTATGGTCATTCGCACCTATTGGTCGCGATGTTCTTTATTGCCGCCAGGAGGGGCACCCGAGCGTGAACCCGCTGGTCGGCGCCCAGTAGAGTGCGCCCCTGTTGCCACCGCGCGTTGTCGCCGAATCCCGAGGTGCCGAGCTTGACCGCCGTACGTCCACAACCGCCGACCCCCGCCGTGACCGTCGTCGGGATCGGGGCCGACGGCTGGGACGGGCTGTCCGACGCCTCGCGCGCCGCCCTGCGGGACGCCGAGGTCCTGATCGGCGCCCGGCGCCAACTGGACCTGCTGCCCGCGCCGTGCGCCGGGGAACGCGTCACCTGGCCCACGCCCCTGCGTCCCGCCGTCCCCGCGCTGCTCGCGGCCCACGCCGGCCGCCGGATCGCCGTACTGGCCAGCGGGGACCCCATGTTCTACGGCATCGGACGCGCCCTCGCCGAGGAGACCGGCGGGGCGGGCGGGCTGCGTGTTCTTCCCCACCCCTCCTCCGTGTCCTGGGCCACGGCCCGGCTCGGCTGGCCGCTGGAGGACGTCGAGGTCGTCACCCTCGTCGGCCGTCCCACCGCCCGCCTCGCCGCCGCCCTGCACGAGGGCCGCCGGCTCCTCGTACTCAGCGCCGACGCCGGCACCCCCGCCGCCGTCGCCGAACTCCTGCGCGACCGCGGCTTCGGACCGAGCCGGATGCGGGTCCTGGAGCAACTGGGCGGCCCGAAGGAGCACATGGGCGCCGAGACCACCGCCGACGAGTGGCCGGAGCGAGCGGACGGCGACCCCCTCAACCTCGTCGCCGTCGAGTGCCACCGCGCCCCGCACGCCCTCCGCCTCGGCGCCGTACCCGGCCTGCCGGACGAGGCGTACGAGCACGACGGGCAGCTCACCAAACGGCACATCCGCGCCGCGACGCTCGGCGCGCTGGCCCCCGCTCCCGGCGAGACGCTGTGGGACGTCGGCGGCGGCTCGGGCTCCATCGCCATCGAATGGATGCGCACCCACCCCTCCTGCCACGCCTACACCGTCGAGCGCGACCCGGTGCGGGCCGCCCGCATCGCCCGCAACGCCGACCGGCTCGGTGTGCCCGGCCTCGTCGTCGTCACCGGCCGGGCCCCCGCCGCCCTCTTCGAACTGCCGCTGCCCGACGCCGTGTTCGTCGGCGGCGGCCTCACCGCGCCCGGTCTCCTCGACGCCTGCTGGCAGGCACTGCCCACCGGCGGGCGGCTGGTGGCGAACACCGTCACCCTGGAGTCCGAGGCGCTGCTCGCGGACGCCCACCGGCGGCACGGCGGCGAGCTGGTGCGGCTCGCGGTCGCGCACGCCGTGCCGGTGGGCGGCTTCATCGGGTGGCGGCAGGCGATGCCGGTCACCCAGTGGGCCGTACGGAAAACCCTCGACACCCCTGCAGGAGTGGACACATGACCGTGTACTTCATCGGCGCCGGACCGGGCGCGGCGGACCTGATCACGGTGCGCGGCGCCCGCACGCTCGCCGCCTGCCGGGTCTGCCTGTACGCGGGCAGCCTGGTCCCGCGCGAGCTGCTCGCCGAATGCCCGCCGGACGCACGGCTGGTGGACACCGCCGACCTCGACCTGGACCAGATCACCGCCGAGTTGGTGCGCGCCCACGAGGAAGGGCACGACGTGGCCCGGCTGCACTCGGGCGACCCGTCCGTGTTCAGCGCGGTCGCCGAACAGATGCGCCGGCTGGACGCGGCCGGGGTCCCGTACGAGGTCGTCCCCGGGGTGCCGGCCTTCGCCGCGGCGGCCGCCGCCCTGAAGCGGGAGCTGACCGTGCCGACCGTCGGCCAGACGGTCATCCTCACCCGGGTCGCCAATCGGGCCACGCCCATGCCCGAGGGCGAGGACCTGGCCACCCTCGGCCGCAGCGGCGCGCTGATCGTGCTGCACCTCGCCGCCAAGCTGGTCGACCGGGTGGTCGGCGAACTCCTCCCGCACTACGGCGCCGACTGCCCCGCCGCGGTCGTCGCCTACGCCTCCCGCCCCGAGGAGCTGATCATCCGGGGCTCGCTCGGCGAGATCGCGGGGAAGCTGAAGGAGTCCGGTGTCGAGCGCACCGCCGTCATCATGGTGGGGCGGACCCTGGGCGCCGAGCAGTTCCGCGACAGCCACCTGTACTCGGCGGAACGCGAACGGCACAACTGCTGACGGAGGTCCCGGACATGGACGAGGAAGTCATCCCGATCCTGCGGGTCCGCGACGCCGCCGCCGCGGTCGCCCGGTACGCGCGGCTGGGCTTCACCCGGAGCTGGGAGCACCGGTTCGAGCCCGGTCTGCCCGTCTTCACCGAGGTGGCGCGCGGGCCGGTCCGGCTGTTCCTGTCGGAGCACGAGGGGGACGCGCGGCCGGACACGCTGGTGTATCTGCGGCTCGCCGACCTCGACGCGGTCGCCGCGGAGTTCGGCGCGGTGCCCGAGGAGGCGCCCTGGGGCCGCGAGCTGGAGCTGCGGGACCCCGACGGCAACCGGCTGCGTGTGGGCGCGGCCGGCGCGTGAGCGGTATCCGCGCTCACGCCACCGTGCTGCGCCCCACCACCGTGCCGGCCCGGTCGATGCAGATCACGTCGACCGCGACCGGCGCCCCCCGCAGCACGGACAGCGCCTCGTCCCGGGCGGCCTCGGCGACGAGGTCGCCGAGCGGCACCCCGGCGGCCAGGCACGACTGGAGCGCGGCCAGCCCGGTGTTCGCCCCGGCCACCGCCTCCGCCAGCGCCTCGTCCGCGCCGCCGCGCCGGGCGAGGCCGGCGAGGAAGCCCTTGTCGACCTGGGAGCGGGCCGAGTGCAGGTCGAGATGGCCTGCGGCCAGCTTGGACAGCTTCGCGAAGCCGCCGCACACGGTCAGCCGGTCCACCGGATGGCGGCGGATGTACTTCAGCACGGCGCCCGCGAAGTCGCCCATGTCCAGCAGGGCGTCCTCCGGCAGGCCGTACTCGGCGACGACCGTCTTCTCCGACGTCGACCCGGTGCACCCGGCGACGTGCGTACGCCCCGCCGCCCGCGCCACGTCCACGCCCCGCCGGATGGAGTCGATCCACGCCGAGCACGAGTACGGCACCACGATCCCGGTCGTACCGAGGATGGACAGCCCGCCGAGGATGCCCAGGCGCGGGTTCCAGGTGGAGCGGGCGATCTCCTCGCCGTGGTCGACGGAGACGGTGATCTCCACGTCCCCGGTGCCGCCGTGCCGGGCCGCGACCTCGGCGACATGGTCGCGCATCATCTTGCGCGGCACCGGGTTCACGGCCGGTTCCCCGACGGGCAGCGGCAGCCCCGGGCGGGTGACCGTCCCGACCCCCGGCCCGGCCCGGAACACCACACCCGCCCCGGCCGGCAGCGGCCGCACCGTGGCCCGGACCAGCGCCCCGTGCGTGACGTCGGGGTCGTCACCGGCGTCCTTGACGACGCCCGCCATCGCGAACCCGTCGCCCAGCTCCTCCGCGGCCAGGGCGAACGCCGGGGTGTGCCCCCTGGGCAGGGTGATCGTCACCGGGTCCGGGAACTCCCCGGTCAGCAGCGCCGTGTACGCCGCCGTCGTGGCGGCCGTGGCGCAGGCGCCGGTCGTCCACCCCGGCCGCAGCCCGGTGTGCTCCAGCTGGGCCCTGCGGCCGCCCTTGACTTCGTTGCTCATGAACGGACCTGGACTTCCATGCATGTACTGATTCTCGGCGGGACCACCGAATCCCGCCGACTTGCCGAACTGCTCCACGGCACGCCGGGCCTGACCGTCACCAGTTCACTCGCCGGGCGCGTGGCCAGCCCCCGGCTGCCTCCGGGCGAGGTCAGGATCGGCGGCTTTGGCGGAGTGGAGGGCCTGACCGCCTGGCTCGGCGAGCACCGGGTGGACGCGCTCATCGACGCCACCCACCCTTTCGCCGGGACGATCAGTTTCCACGCGGCGCGGGCCGCCGCCACCGCCCATGTTCCCCTCCTCGCGCTGCGCCGCCCCGGCTGGGTCCCTGTGCCGGGCGACGACTGGCACGACGCCGCCTCCCTGGAGGCCGCCGCCGCCCTGCTGCCCGCCCTGGGGCGGCGGGTGTTCCTCACCACCGGGCGGATGGGACTGGGCGCCTTCGCCGGCCTCGACGACCTGTGGTTCCTGGTGCGGTCCGTCGACCCGCCCGAGGCCCCGCACCCGGCCCGCATGGAGGTGCTCCTCGACCGCGGCCCCTTCGGCCTGGACGGGGAGCGCGAGCTGCTGCGCCGCCACCGTATCGACGTCGTCGTGACGAAGGACAGCGGCGGAGCGGCCACGGCACCGAAGCTCACGGCCGCCCGGGAGGCGGGGGTGCCGGTGGTCGTGGTGCGCCGTCCGCCGATGCCCGAGGGGGTGCCGGTCGTGGACGGCCCGGAGGAGGCCGCCCACTGGGTCGGGAGGCAGGACGGCAGGGGCTGACCGCCGGGAGCGGCACCGGTCCGGCGCCGCTCCCCGCGCTCACGCCTCCGGATAGCGGCGCGGGGTCCACACGATCCGCGTGCCGTCCCCCCGCCGTACGGACTCGGTCTGCGAGGAGCCGACCAGCAGGATCGTGCGCATGTCGACCTCGGCCGGGTCCAGCTCGCCCAGCTCCACGATCCGCACGCTTTCGTCCGGCCCGCCCACGTCCCGCGCGACCACCACCGGAGTGCCGGCCGCCCGGTGCTCCAGCAGCAGGTCGCGGGCCTTGCCCACCTGCCAGGTACGGCTGCGCGAACCGGGGTTGTACAGGGCCAGGACCAGGTCGGCCGCCGCGGCGGCACGCAGCCGCTCCGCGATGACCTCCCACGGCTTGAGCCGGTCCGACAGCGAGATCGTGGCGTAGTCGTGCCCGAGCGGGGCGCCCGCGCGGGCCGCCGCCGCGTTCGCCGCGGTCACCCCCGGAAGCACCCGCACCGGAACGTCCGCGTACTCCTCCTGCGAGGCGGCCTCCAGGACCGCGGTCGCCATCGCGAAGACACCGGGGTCGCCGCCCGAGACCACGGCCACCCGCCGCCCCCGCCGCGCCAGCTGGAGCGCGAACTCGGCGCGCTCGGCCTCCACCCGGTTGTCGCTGCCGTGCCGCGCCTGGCCCGCACGCACCGGCACCCGGTCCAGGTAGGTGGTGTAGCCGACCAGGTCGTCGGCGTCCGCGAGCGCGCCCCGTGTCTGGGGCGTCAGCCACAGCGGCCCGGCCGGACCGGTGCCGACCACGACGACCTCGCCCCGCTCCCGCGCCGACGGACGCTCGGCGTCCACCCGGCTGGGCAGCACCGCGACCGAGAAGTACGGCACCGACTCCGGGTCCACCTCCGCCAGCTCGCCGACCCGCTCGCCCTCCATCGTGGCCCGCTCGACGTACCGCGCCTCGGCCAGCCGGCCGGAACTCTCCAGCGCGCCGCGCACCTTGGTGAAGGTCCGCCCCAGCTTCATCACCACGGCCGTGTCCGTCGACGCCAGCCGCGCCGCCAGCTCCTCCTCGGGCAGGGTGCCCGGCAGGATCGTCAGCACCTCCTCGCCCTCGACGAGCGGGGTGCCGAGGCGGGCCGCCGCCGCGGACACCGAGGTGACACCGGGGACGACCTCGGTGTCGTAGCGGTCGGCGAGCCGCTTGTGCATGTGCATGTAGGAGCCGTAGAACAGCGGGTCGCCCTCCGCGAGGACCGCGACCGTCCGCCCGGCGTCCAGGTGCGCGGCCAGCCGCGCCGACGCCTCCGCGTAGAAGTCCTCCATGGCGCCCTTGTAACCGCCGGGGTGGTCGGTGGTCTCCGTCGTGACGGGATAGACCAGCCGCTCCTCGATGTGGTCGGCGCGGATGTGCCGGGCCGCGATCGAGCGGGCGATGGACCGGCCGTGCCGCGCGCTGTGGTACGCGACCACGTCCGCCCCGGCGATCACCTCGACCGCCCGTACCGTCATCAGGGACGGGTCGCCGGGGCCGAGCCCGACGCCGTACAGCCGCCCGGCAGCCGTCTTCTCGCCGCTCACTCTTCCTCACTCGCAATCGCGTTGAGCGCGGCGGCGGCGATGGCACTGCCACCCCGCCGTCCGCGCACCACCAGGTACTCCAGGCCCGACTCGTTCGCGGCGAGGGCGTCCTTGGACTCGGCGGCGCCGATGAACCCGACCGGTGCGCCGATGACGGCGGCGGGCCGGGGCGCGCCCGCCTCGATCATCTCCAGCAGCTGGAACAGGGCGGTCGGCGCGTTGCCGACGGCGACGACCGCGCCCTCCAGCCGGTCCCGCCACAGCTCCAGCGCGGCCGCGCTGCGCGTGGTGCCGAGCTTCGCCGCCAGCTCCGGCACGGCCGGGTCGGAGAGCGTGCAGAGCACCTCGTTGTCGGCGGGCAGCCGCTTGCGGGTCACCCCGCTGGCGACCATCCGCACATCGGTGAGGATGGGCGCGCCGGCGCGCAGCGCCGCACGGGCGCGGGACACGACTGCGGGGGAGTAGGCCAGGTCCTGGACGAGGTCGACCATCCCGCAGGCGTGGATCATCCGGACCGCGACCTGGCTGACGTCGGACGGCAGGCCCGTCAGGTCCGCCTCCGCGCGGATGGTGGCGAAGGACTGCCGGTAGATGGCCGCGCCGTCCTTCTCGTATGCGTACGTGGTCACGGGATCTCTCGCTGCTTTCGGTCGGCAACGGGCTTGCACGGGCCCGTTCGGCTCATGAGGGTGGTGCGTGCCCGGCGGGGCACGCGGGTCGTGCGGCTCAAGGGGTGATCGCCGCCAGCGCGGCGGCGAGGGCGGACGGGCCGGGCATCGTGGTGGCAGGGGTGTCCTGTCCGGCCACCGCGGTGGACAGCCGGTAGCCGCCCTCGGCGACGGCGACCACGTCGACCCGGTCGCCCGGGGGATGCCCGCACCGGCGTTCGCAGCCCGACCAGTACAGGGGCAGGCCGCGGGCGCCGACCGCGGGCAGGGAGGCGGCGGCGTCGGCCCGTACGTCCGCCCGCGACTTGGCGCAGCCGGGACTGCCGATGCACGCGCCCACCCGCGGCCAGGGGGAGGCGGGGTCGACGACGAGGCCGTCGGCCGCGACCCCCGCGAGCACCTCGTCCGTGGGCGGTGCCGATGTGGGAAGTACCACACCGCGCCAGGGAGTCAGCCGCAGTTCACCGGCGGCGAGGCCGGCCAGCCGGCGCCACTGACCGGCCGAGAGACGTCCCAGGGGGATGTGCACGCAGAGGCTGTCGCCGATCGCTCCCGGCGGCGGTCCCGGCGTGTACGAGCGGTCCCTGGACCGCCCTTCGTGAACGATGCCGGCGGCCGCCAGACGGGTACGCGCCAGTTCGAGGAACTCGGCTCCGTTCAAGGGGAGTTCGGCGATCCGCCAGACGCGCGCGTCGCTCGCCGACACGGCCTCCAGGAACGTCTGAGCGGCCACCAGCGCGGCCCGCGGGGCGTCCCGCTCGGACACCAGGAGCGCCTCCCGGTGCGCCCCCAGGGCGAGTTCCGCGCCGCCGTCGGCCGCGCGCACCGTCACATCGGCACCGAGCGCGGCGACGTCCCCGCGCCCGTCGTCGAGCGCGAACAGAAAACGTCCGGAAAGCGACCGTGCCGAAGCGCTCGCGCACAACCGCGAGTCGAGGTCGCCGAGCCAGGGCCGGACGTCGAACCGGCCCCCTCCGTCGAGCCCCGACAGGGGCGAGGCCACGATGTTGCGGACCCGTTCGTGCGTGGCCGAGGGCAGCAGGCCGGCCGCCTCCAGCGAGGCCGCCAACTCCCCACCGCAGCCGCCCTCCAGGCCCCTCACCTGCACATTGCCCCGGGAGGTCAGATGAAGATCCCCGTCGCCCAGCCGCGTGGCCACGTCGGCCAGCGCCAGGGCCTGCGCGGTGGTCAGCACCCCGCCGGGAATCCGTATCCGGGCCAGGGCCCCGTCGTCCGCCGAGTGCAGCCGCAAGGTCCCCGGGCAGGCGTCCCCACGACCCCGTGCGACCACGGTGGCCTGGGGCGATGAGTTGAGGGAAGCCGACATGGCGGCGAGCATACATACCCTCACATGGGGTGTATCCCCGGACCGGATGCGGTGACCCTTACTATGCTCAACGGCGGACCAGTCCGGTCCGCCATCGCCATGACGGCGACAGGGGAGGAAGCCCGGTGAGACTCCGGCGCGGTCCCGCCACTGTGAACCCGGCCCACACGGTCCGGGCGAGCCAGGAACTCCCGCCGTCCGACACCGCCCGGGGCGCGGACACCCCGAGGAAGGCAGACGCAGCATGCCGCGTTCCACCGGGGCACGACCCCAGCACTCCCGCATCCTCCTGCTGTCGACGTCCGACACCGACCTCCTCAGCGCCCGCGCGGCGGCCGGCCCCGTCGAGTACCGCTTCGCCAACCCGGCCCGGCTGGCCCTCGACGACCTGCCCGCGCTCCTCGACGGCGTCGACCTGACCGTCGTACGCCTCCTCGGCGGCCTGCGCGCCTGGCAGGAGGGGATCGACCTGCTCCTCGCCGACGGCCGGCCCGTCGTCGTCCTCACCGGCGAACAGGCCCCGGACGCCCAGCTCATGGCCGCCTCCACCGTCCCGGTCGGCATCGCCGCCGAGGCCCACGCCTACCTCGCGCACGGCGGACCGGCCAACCTGGAGCAGCTGGCCCGCTTCCTCTCGGACACCGTCCTGCTCACCGGGCACGGCTTCGACCCACCCGCCGCCGCGCCGAGCTGGGGCCCGCTGGAGCGCGCCGCCCGCACGGACGCGCACGGCCCGACCATCGCCGTGCTCTACTACCGCGCCCACCACATGAGCGGCAACACCGCCTTCGTCGGCGCCCTGTGCGACGCGATCGAGGACGCGGGCGCCCGCCCGCTGCCGCTGTACGTGGCCTCCCTGCGCAGCCCCGAGCCCGAGCTGATCGACGAACTGCGCGCCGCCGACGCCATCGTGACCACCGTCCTCGCCGCGGGCGGCACCAAGCCCGCCGAGGCGTCCGCGGGCGGGGACGACGAGTCGTGGGACGCGGGCGCGCTCACCGGCCTCGACGTGCCGATCCTCCAGGCCCTGTGCCTCACCGGCTCACGCGCCGACTGGGAGGAGAACGACGAGGGCGTCTCCCCGCTCGACGCGGCCAGCCAGATCGCCGTCCCGGAGTTCGACGGCCGGCTCATCACCGTCCCGTTCTCCTTCAAGGAGATCGACCCCGACGGCCTCCCGGCCTACGTCGCCGACCCCGAGCGCGCCGCCCGCGTCGCCGGTATCGCCGTACGCCACGCGCGACTTCGGCACATCGCCAACGCCGACAAGCGGCTCGCGCTCGTCCTGTCCGCCTACCCCACCAAGCACTCCCGCATCGGCAACGCGGTCGGCCTGGACACCCCCGCCAGCGCGGTCGCCCTGCTGCGCCGACTGCGCGACGAGGGCTACGACTTCGGCGGCGCCGACATCCCCGGCCTCGCCTCCGGCGACGGCGACGAGCTGATCCGGGCGCTGATCGAGGCGGGCGGCCACGACCAGGACTGGCTCACCGAGGAGCAGCTCGCCCGCAACCCGGTCCGCATCCCGGCGGCCGACTACCGCCGCTGGTACGCCGAGCTCCCCGAGGAGCTGCGCACGGCGGTGGAGCGGCACTGGGGACCGGCGCCCGGCGAGATGTTCCTCGACCGCAGCCGCAACCCGGAGGGCGACATCGTCCTCGCGGCCCTGCGCTTCGGGAACCTGCTGATCCTCATCCAGCCCCCGCGCGGCTTCGGCGAGAACCCCATCGCCATCTACCACGACCCCGACCTGCCGCCCTCCCACCACTACCTGGCCGCCTACCGCTGGATCGCCGCCCGCGCGGACGACGGCGGCTTCGGCGCCGACGCGATGATCCACCTCGGGAAGCACGGCAACCTGGAGTGGCTGCCCGGCAAGAACGCCGGCCTGTCCGCCGCCTGCGGCCCCGACGCCGCCCTCGGCGACCTTCCCCTGATCTACCCCTTCCTCGTCAACGACCCCGGCGAGGGAACCCAGGCCAAGCGCCGGGTCCACGCCACCCTCGTCGACCACCTCGTCCCGCCGATGGCCCGCGCCGACTCCTACGGCGACATTGCGCGCCTGGAGCAACTCCTCGACGAGTACGCCCAGATCTCCTCCATGGACCCGGCCAAGCTCCCGGCGATCCGGGCCCAGATCTGGACCCTCATCCAGGCCGCGAAGCTCGACCACGACCTCGGTCTCGACGACCGCCCCGAGGACGACGGCTTCGACGACTTCCTGCTGCACGTCGACGGCTGGCTCTGCGAGGTCAAGGACGCCCAGATCCGCGACGGCCTGCACGTCCTCGGCACCCCGCCGGGCGGCGCGGACCGCGTCAACCTGGTCCTCGCCATCCTCCGCGCCCGCCAGATCTGGGGCGGCACCACCGCCCTGCCCGGCCTGCGCGAGGCGCTCGGCCTCGACGAGTCCGCCGCGACCCGCACCACCGCCGACGAGGCCGAGGCCGAGGCCCGCGCCCTGGTCGAGCGGATGGAGGAACTCGGCTGGGACCCCGACTCCGCGCCGGACACGCACGGCGAACAGGTCACCGCCATCCTGGAGTTCGCCGCCCGCGAGGTCGTCCCGCGGCTGGCCGCGACCACCCTCGAACTCCACCATGTCGTGCACGCCCTCAACGGCGGCTTCGTCCCGGCCGGCCCCTCGGGCTCACCGCTGCGCGGCCTGGTCAACGTCCTTCCGACGGGCCGCAACTTCTACTCCGTCGACCCCAAGGCCGTCCCCTCCCGCCTCGCCTGGGAGACCGGGCAGGCCCTCGCCGACTCCCTGCTGGAGCGCTACCGCACGGACAACGGCGACTGGCCCACGTCCGTCGGCCTGTCCCTGTGGGGCACCAGCGCCATGCGCACGGCGGGCGACGACGTCGCCGAGGCCCTCGCCCTGCTCGGCGTCCGCCCCGTCTGGGACGACGCCTCCCGCCGGGTGACGGGCCTGGAGCCCGTCCCGTACGAGGAGCTGGGCCGCCCCCGCATCGACGTCACCCTGCGCATCTCGGGCTTCTTCCGCGACGCGTTCCCGCACACCGTCGGGCTGCTCGACGACGCCGTACGGCTCGCCGCCTCGCTGGACGAACCGGCTGAGGCCAACCATGTGCGCGCCCACGTCCAGGCCGACCTCGCCGAGCACGGCGACGAACGCCGGGCCACCACCCGGATCTTCGGCTCCCGGCCCGGCACCTACGGCGCCGGACTGCTCCAGCTGATCGACTCCCGCGACTGGCGCACCGACGCCGACCTCGCCGAGGTGTACACCGTCTGGGGCGGCTACGCCTACGGCCGTGAGCTGGACGGACGGCCGGCCCGCGAGGAGATGGAGACGGCGTACAAGCGGATCGAGGTCGCCGCCAAGAACACCGACACCCGCGAGCACGACATCGCCGACTCCGACGACTACTTCCAGTACCACGGCGGCATGGTGGCCACCGTCCGCGCCCTGCGCGGCACCGCCCCCGAGGCGTACATCGGCGACTCCACCCGGCCCGAGACGGTGCGCACCCGCACCCTGGTCGAGGAGACCTCCCGGGTCTTCCGGGCCCGGGTGGTCAACCCGAAGTGGATCGAGGCGATGCGCCGCCACGGCTACAAGGGCGCCTTCGAACTCGCCGCCACCGTGGACTACCTGTTCGGCTACGACGCCACCACCGGCGTGATCGCCGACTGGATGTACGACAAGCTCACCGAGACCTACGTACTGGACCCGGTCAACCGCGAGTTCCTCCAGGAGGCCAACCCCTGGGCCCTGCACGGCATCGCCGAGCGGCTGCTGGAGGCGGAGTCGCGCGGTATGTGGGAGAAGCCGGACCCCGCGGTCCTGGAGGCGCTGCGCCAGGTGTACCTGGAGACCGAGGGGGACCTGGAGGACGGGGACTGACGCTCCCTCACGTCCGACCTCACATCGGACCTCACATCCGACCCGAAGGGCCCGTGCGCGATCCGCGCACGGGCCCTTCGTCGTGTGCTCGAAGCACGCGCCCTTGATGCTGATAGCGTGCAGTTGCATATCGTTCGCAATAACGTCGGAGGACGTCTGACATGGCGCTCTACACGCTTCCGGAACTTCCCTACGACTACGCCGCGCTGGCTCCGGTGATCAGCCCCGAGATCATCGAGCTGCACCACGACAAGCACCACGCGGCGTATGTGAAGGGGGCCAACGACACCCTCGAACAGCTCGCCGAGGCGCGGGACAAGGAGTCCTGGGGGTCGATCAACGGGCTGGAGAAGAACCTCGCGTTCCATCTCTCCGGCCACATCCTGCACAGCATCTACTGGCACAACATGACCGGCGACGGCGGTGGCGAGCCGCTTGCCGCGGACGGCGTGGGCGACCTCGCGGACGCCCTCACCGAGTCCTTCGGCTCGTTCGCCGCCTTCAAGGCCCAGCTGACCAAGGCCTCGGCCACCACCCAGGGTTCGGGCTGGGGCGTCCTCGCCTACGAACCGCTCAGCGGCCGGCTGATCGTCGAGCAGATCTACGACCACCAGGGCAACGTCGGCCAGGGTTCGACCCCGATCCTGGTCTTCGACGCCTGGGAGCACGCCTTCTACCTCCAGTACAGGAACCAGAAGGTCGACTTCATCGACGCGATGTGGCAGGTCGTCAACTGGCAGGACGTGGCCCGGCGTTACGGCGCCGCCAAGGAGCGCGGCGACAGCCTGCTCCTCGCGCCGTGACGGCGTAGCGCCACCTCGGGAGAGAGCGGTGCGGGTGCCGGGCGGAACTCCGCCCGGCACCCGCGTCCGTGTCCCCGCCTACTTGAGGTAGGGGCCGGCGGTGCCGATCTGGCCGGTGCCACCCAGCACGTACACCCGCAGGTTGCCCTTGCCGGGGGCGGCGACGGTGAGGCTGCCGTTGGTCACCTGGCGGACGTCACCCGTGACGGCGTCCACGTAACGGCCGTTGGGGACGCCCGTGAAGGTGGCCCCGTCGGTGACGGCGACCAGTGCGAAGCTGTCCGTCGACCCGCTGGTGTACCGGCGCTTGAAGGCCATGCCGCCCGAGACGCCCTCGGTGGAGTACTGCCCCATCTGCAGGGCGGGGACGGCCCGGCGGATCTGGTTCAGCCGCTGCACATGCTTGACCAGCGGCTTCTCCAGCGTGGTCGCGACGGCTCCGCTGGCGGACTCCACCTTGGAGAAGTCGGCGGCCTTCACCTCGCCCGCGATCTGGTCGCCGAAGTAGGCGCGACCGGTCGTGGCGAGCGGGCAACTGGGCCCGCAGTCGATCTTCTTGCCCGCCTGGAACTCGACCTCGGAGCCGTAGTACAGGGTCGGGATGCCGCGGAAGGTCCACATCAGGGACATGTTCTCGGCCCAGGCGTCGGTGCCGCCGGTGTAGCGCTCGCTCGACTTGTTCGGCCCGTAGTCGTGGCTGTCGACGTAGACGACGTTGTACGTGGCGTCGTTGTAACTGTCGTCGGAGTCCTTGCCGTTGGAGAAGGCGTTGTGCGCGTCACCGAAGTTCATGTGCATCCGCATGTCGATGACGTGCATACCGGAGAACTGCGAGTGGTCCGGGGTGTGGTAGCTGTTGCCCTGGAGGAAGGCGTTGGTCGACGTGGGCTGGTTCCCGGTGCCCTGCTGCTGCTCGTAGTCGTACATCTCCAGCGCCGCCTTGGCGTCGTCGGCGTCGTACTCCTTGCGCTCCTTCCAGGTGAAGAACTGCGCCGAGTGGTTCACCGAGCCGCGGTTCCACTTGTCGTTGACGAAGGCCGCGACCTCGCCGAAGACGAAGAAGTTCTTCGCGGCCTCGGCACCGAACCGCTGGGTGACGCGCTCCTGGATGGCGGGCAGGAAGCGGCGGTTCCAGGTGGTGCGCGGGATGTGTACGGCCGTGTCGACCCGGAAGCCGTCGACGCCCATGTCGATGTACTTGTTGTACGCGCCGATCAGGTAGTTCTGCACGGTGGCGTTCTCGGTGTTGAAGTCGGCGAGGTCCTCGTGCAGCCAGCACGAACGGGAGTCCTCGCCCTCCCAGTTGCCGATCCAGCACTGGTGGTAGAGCGCCTTCGGGAACATCCCCGAAGTCGGGCTCGGCCACTGGCAGTTGTAGAGGGTGTAGCCCTCGGCGCTCTTGCCGCCGGTCGGCTTGCCCCAGTTGAGGCAGGTGTTGCCGGTCGGCTCGGCCGTCGACCACAGGTCGCCGTTGTAGTACGACTTGCCGCTCTTGGTCTCGACGGTCAGCCCGTCGTACTCGAAGCCCTCGTTCTTCTCGTCGTAGTACCAGCTCCACTGCGTGTCCCGGACGCCGTACACGGTCGGCGTGTACAGGCCCTTGGCGCCCCAGCGGGAGGAGTGGTTGTAGACGACGTCCTGGTAGATCTTCATGCCCTTGGCGTGGGCCGCGTTGATCAGGTCCTGGTAGGTGGCGCCGGCCGACTCCAGGCGCTGGTCGACCTTGTAGAAGTCGTAGCCGTGGTACCCGTGGTAGTCGTAGTCGGAGCGGTTGAGCACGACCGGGGTGATCCACACGGCCGAGAAGCCGAGGGACTTGATGTAGTCGAGCTTGTGGACCAGGCCCTTGAAGTCGCCGCGGAACATGGGGTCGTTGTTGGCGGCGTTGCCCGACTTGGTGTGCTGGCTGCCGCCGCGGTTGTTGGAGCTGTCGCCGTCGTAGAAGCGGGCGGTCAGCACGAAGTAGATGGGGTCCTTGCGCGGGTCGGTGCCGAGCGGAGTGCCGGCCGCGGGGGCGTCGGGCTTCTCGCCGGTGGTCACCTTCACGGCGGCGGAGGCGGCGGAGACGTTGCCGGCCGCGTCCACGGCCCGCACGGTGTAGGTGTACTCGGTCTCCTCCTCCAGGCCGGTGTCGGTCAGGACGGTCGAGCCGACGTCCGTGACCGTCGTGCCCGCCCCTCCGGAGCGGGTGACCTGGTACTTGCTGACGCCCTTGTCGTCGGTCGACGGCTCCCAGGTGAGGACGACCGAGACGCCGTCGGCGCTCGCGCTCACCCCGCTGGGGGCGGTGGGTGCCTCGGTGTCCGGCTCCTCGGCGGCGCACGGGTCGGCGGCGTCCCCCACGACGGTGCGGTTCTTCACGGTGCTGGTGCCGGCGGGGACGGCGTAGTCGGCGCCGTTGTTGTTGTCCCAGGTGCCGTTGCCGTTGTTGAACGCGGCGGTCAGGGAGGTGGCCGAGCCGAGGGCGACGGTCTGCTTCCACCACCCGGTACAGGCGGCCTGCATGCCGATGCCGGGGACGGTCGTCCAGGCGCCGCCCGCGGGCTTGTAGTGGATGTTCGCGGTCGACCAGCCCAGGGACTCCGTCGAGTAGTAGACGGTGGCCGAGTTGTCGCCCGGTGTGCCCGTGTCCGCGCAGGGGTCGGAGTGGGCCACCACGCCGTCCTTGACGGTGATGTTCCCGGTGCCGAGCGCGTAGTTGGCGCCGCCGTTGTTGTCCCAGGTGCCGCTGCCGTTGTTGAAGGTGGCCTGCAGACCGCTCGCGGAGCCCAGGTCCACGGTCTTCTTGACCCAGTCCGTGCAGGCGGCCTCCATGGCCACACCGGGGACGGTCGTCCAGGAGCCGCCGTCCGGGGCGTAGTGCAGGTTGTACTGGGACCAGTTCCTGGTCTTCGTGTAGTAGAAGACCGTCGCCGTGTTCGCCGCCTGGGCGACCGGTTCCGCGGGCAGTCCGGCGTCCCGGGGGACGGCTTGCAGCAGGCTGAGCAACGAGCCGGCTATCACCAGCGCCGTCAGCGGCCGTCTCAGCCGCCGGGCGGTACTGCGTTCCATGGGAGAACTCCCTCGTGAGCGGACCGTGCTCGGACAAGCGCGGCCGTGGGCGCACTCACGACGGCAGGCGAGAGCCCTGGGGAGGCCGCGCCACCGACGCAAGATGATTCGGAAACTTGCAGCAAGCGATTTCGTCGGTGGAAGTTACCCGCGTGTGAGCGCCGCGTAAAGAGAAGCCACATTCCTTTCCGTGTAACGGAGTTGAGCCGTCCGGATGATGGTCCGGGGCAGCCGGAATCCGGACGCGCGACGGTGTGGCCCGGTCCGGAGCGATGAGTTCGGCGGCGCCGGACGGTCTGATCCGGCGGAGGCCCGACCGCGGCCGCCCGGAGAGGTGTCACTCCCATGAACAAGAGCAAGGTCGTCCTGCACGTCACCATGTCGCTCGACGGCTTCATGGCGGGCCCCGATGTGAGCGTCGAGCACCCGATGGGCCGAGGCGGCCTGCGCCTGCACGACTGGATCCTGCGGACCCCCACCGACGAGGTCGACTCGGCCGTCGGCGAGGAGGTGTCCGCCGCCACCGGCGCGGTCGTCCTCGGCCGGCGCACCTACGACGTCGGGGTGGAGGTCTGGCAGGACACCCCCTTCCCGCTGCCGTGCTTCGTGCTCACCCACCGCCCCCTGGCGCCGTGCGGAATGAAGAGCGGCACCTTCACCTTCGTCCCCGACGGCCTGGCCGACGCACTGCGCAGGGCCGAAGCCGTGGCCGGCGGCAAGGACATCGCGCTGATGGGCGCGGACGTCGCCCAGCAGGCGCTCGCCGCGGGCCTCCTCGACGAGATCAACCTCCAGCTCGCGCCCGTGCTCATGGGCGACGGACGGCGGCTCTTCGAACACCTCGGCGCGGACCGCGTCGAACTGGAGCGGACCAGACTCCTCGCCTCGCCGCGCGTCACCCACCTGCGCTTCCGGATCGACCGCGGGAACTGACCGGCGCGGACCCCGTCCGCCACCGTCCGGACAGGGGACCGACAGGTTCGTCGCATAGCCTCGTGACAGGGGACACCGCATGCGACGGGTGTCCACGGCGAGGGGAAGACGATGCTCGGACGGGACACGCGGCTTCTCGCGAGTGCCATGATCGTGGCCTGTCTGGCCCTGGTCGGCCCCAGCACACCCATCGGCGCCCTCGTCTCAGGTGCGCTGCCCGCCCGGGGCGCCGAGGACGTCGTACCCAACCGGGTCCTGACCTGGAACCTCTGCAACCCGTGCGACGAGAGCAACGTCGAACGGGCCGCCGAGATCGCCGCGTACGCGCCCCAGGTCATCGGCGTGCAGGAGGCCTGTGTCAGCGACGTGGAGCGGATCCGGGAACATCTGGAGAACCTGCACGGGCTGGTCTACCACGTCGAGTACGGCGCGGTTCTCAGGAACTGGGGCCGCTGTGGCGGACTGCCGTGGAACCCGGGAGGCTACGGGCAGGCGATCCTGTCGGCGTCGCCCATGACGGACCACGTCAGCGTGGAGTACCCCGAGGGCGGATCCGAGGACCGCGGGTACATGGCGGTCACCACCGAGGTGGCCGGCCGGCCCGTCCGCGTCTTCAACACCCACCTCGCCGAGCGGCGCCAGGAACCGATCCGGGAGGCCCAGACCCGCGTGCTCGCCGCCGCCGTCGCCCGCTACGACCGGGCCCTGGTCATCGGCGACTTCAACGCCGTCCCGGACGCCCCCGAACTCGCGCCGATGTGGAAACTCGCGGTCGACGCCGACCCCGACTGCCACCCCTCGCCCGGCGCCGGCTGCGCCACCACGACCGACTGGCAGAGCAAGTTCGACTACATCTTCCTCCGCGACATCACCCCGCTCACCCAGCGGGTACGCCCCACCGAGGTCTCCGACCACGACATGGTGTACGCGGACCTGGCCCCGCTCACCTGACCCCTTCCGGGGTCCTCACCTGGGGGTTTCACCGCCGGGCACGGTCCGAGGGCGGGCTGACACCGGAGTGCGACCGTGCTGAAAGCGGGCGCGCGCAAGCTCTGCTCATCAGGAAAGCGGAGCGGCCCCGCAGCGGGGGCGCCACGGACCCACAGGGAGCAACCAGCCATGACCGTCACCCCCGCCCTCACCGACCAGGACAAGAACACCCTGCGCACCGCGGCCTACGGCGCCGTGTCGCTGATCGCCGCCACGGCCGGCTCGGCCCACAAGGCGGCCACGCACGGATCCCTCGCCCTCGCCACGGCCGTCGGCCCGGTCGGGCACGTGCTCGCCGAGCGGTCCGCGGTCCGAGACCTCGGCGGGAGGTCCGTGGCGGAACTCGCCGACCGCGTACTGCCCGCGCTGACGGCGGCGATGGGTCTGCTCAAGGAGCGGCATCCGGCCGAGGCGGACGACTTCCGCGGCATCGTCCTGGTCGCCGTCGAAGCGGCGGCGCGGGTCAGCAAGGGCGGGCCCGGTCCCGTCGCGGCCGACCTGACGCGCAGGATCACCGGCGCCCTGGACGCCGCCTGACCGGACGCGGGGGAGGGCCGGACCGGTTCGGCCGGCCCCCCGCCGCGTCCTTCGGTCACTGCCGCTTCTCGACGTCCTTCACCGAGGACGGTCCCAGCTGCTTGGCGTCGGCGTACTCCGGCATCGACATCGGCTTGTCGAACAGGAAGAACGACTGGTTCGTACCGACCGTGAACTCCATGTACGCGTTCGTCGTGGCGTCGAAGCCGTAGTACGCGTTGCACGTGGAGCCCGAGGTGTACGTGCCGTCCATGCCGGGCTGCGCGAGGACCGCGATGCCGTTGGAGGAGGACTCCACGCGCTCGGTCGGCGTGAGCATCTTGCAGCGCGGCACCGGCAGGCCCTTCATGATGAAGTACCCGTACTCGCCCTTGGCGTTCTGGATGTAGACGTACGACAGTTTCCCGCGTTTGCCCCATGTGCTGACCCATTGGTTGATCGCCTCGCGGGTCGGCGAGTACTCCATGCGGCCCGCCGGCTGCTGCGCCACGAGACGGTCGTAGTTCTCCTGCTTGGCCGCGTTCTCCTTGTCCTGGCTGGAGTCGTCGGTGCAGGACGTCAGGGCGACGCCCACGACGAGCGCGAGGACGGTGGCCTGTGCCATGCGTACGAACTTCTTCATGCGGTGCTGCCCTCTTCCCTGGGTGCGTCGGGGATCAGTCGGTGCAGGTGGTGCGCTCGGCGTCGAGGTCCAGCCGGTACGGCAGGTCCTTGTCCCGGAAAGCGGCGCGGTGCTCCTGGGCCGCCTTCGAGTTGTAGGAGTTGACCGACTCGATCCGGGTCGTCGTCAGCGCCGTGATCGACTGGTCGATGTGCGTCCTGCGCGTCTCCGAGGCCGTGTCCCGCTCCTCCTGGAGCGCCTCGATCGTCCCCTCCGCGTTCTGCGCGGCGGCGCACAGGTCGAAGAACTCCTCGTACGTCGTCTGCCGGAACTCGCCCGAGGCGACGGTGTTCTCCCGCTGGTCCGCCTCACCCCGGAACGGCGCCGTGATCCAGGCCGCGCCGCCGAAGGCGAACACCCCGACCACGTACAGCACCGCCAGGCCGACGATCCCGGCGACCGCGTACGCCCCTAACCGTGCTCCCTCTCGTAGCTGCCCCACGACAGGCCCCCTTCCCAGGCGGTCCCCGGCGTGGAACCACCTCCCGCGAAGGAGGACACGAGGCCCGAGTGAACGGTTCCGCCTCCCCGCGGTGTTGTCGCACGGGCGTTCGTTCTAGCCTGGCCTGATGATCGATGCCGACGACGGTGACGAAGAGGCGCGCGCGATCCGCGACTTCTGGGGCGGGCTCGGGCTGCCCGGGCTGATCGACGTGCACACCCACTTCATGCCGGAGCGCGTGCTGCGCAAGGTCTGGGAGTACTTCGACACCAACGGGCCGCTGATCGGCGGACTGGGGTGGCCGATCACCTACCGCGAGGAGGAGACCGAACGGACGGCGGTGCTGCGCCGGTTCGGGGTGCGGGCCTTCACCGCGATGCTCTACCCGCACAAGCCCGGCATGGCCGAGTGGCTGAACGGCTGGGCGGCCGACTTCGCCGCCCGCACCCCCGACTGCCTGCACACCGCGACCCTGTTCCCCGAGCCGGGCGTCGAGCACTACGTCCGCGCGGCCGTCGAGTCGGGGGCCCGGGTCTTCAAGGCCCATGTGCAGGTGGGCGACTACGACCCGGCCGACGAGCGCCTCGACGCCGCCTGGGGAGTGCTGGCCGAGGCCGGTGTCCCCGTGGTGACGCACTGCGGTTCCGGACCCGCGCCGGGCAAGCACACCGGCCCCGAACCAGTGGCCCGCGTCCTGGCCCGCCATCCCCGACTGCGGCTGATCGTCGCCCACATGGGCATGCCCGAGTACGAGGAGTTCCTGGGCCTCGCGGAACGGTACGACCACGTCATGCTCGACACGACGATGACGTTCACCGACTTCTCCGAGTCCTTCATGCCCTTCCCGCGCCGGGCCCTGCCCCGGGTCGCCGCCCTCGGCGACCGCGTTCTGCTCGGCTCCGACTTCCCCAACATCCCCTACCCCTACCTGCACCAGCTCCGAGCACTGGAAGGGCTGGAGCTGGGCGGGGAGTGGTTGCGGGCGGTGTGCCACGACAACGCGGCCCGGGTGTTCGGGCTGTAGCCGCTGTCTGGGGCGGCTTCTGCGCCTAGGGGGCGCTGACCTGCGCGGTGGACCCTCGGACGACCAGTTCGGGTTCGTAGAGCAGCTCGCCCATGGGGACCTCGCTGCCCTGGATCTGCGCGACGAGCAGGTCGACGGCGGCCCGGCCCATGGCCTCGATGGGCTGACGCACGGTGGTCAGCGGGGGCTCGGTGCAGGTCATGAACGCGGAGTCGTCGAAGCCGACGACCGACACGTCGCCCGGCACCTTCAGCCCCGCGCGGCGTACCGCCCGCACCGCCCCGAGCGCCAGGGGGTCGCTGGCGCACACGATGCCGGTCACACCGCGCTCCAGCAGCCGGGCGGTGGCGGCCTGGCCGCCCTCCAGGGAGAACAGCGTCCGCTCGACGAACTCGTCGGTCAGTTCGCGGCCCGAGGCGGTGGCCGCCCGCTGGGCCGCCGCGAGCTTGCGGCGCGAGGGCGCGTGGTCGCCGGGGCCCAGGACCAGGCCGATCCGTTCGTGTCCCAGGGAGACCAGGTGCCGCCAGGCCTGCTCGACGGCGACCATGTCGTCGCAGGACACCGTGGGGAAGTCCAGCCCTTCGGTCGGCGCGTTCACCAGCACCACCGGGATGTTCCGCTCCTGGAGGAGGCGGTAGTGCTCGTGGGAGGCGTCGGCCTGGGCGAACAGGCCGCCGGCGAAGACCACCCCGGACACCTGCTGCTGGAGCAGCAGCTCGACGTAGTCGGCCTCGGACACCCCGCCCTTGGTCTGCGTGCACAGCACCGGCGTCAGCCCCAGCTGCGCCAGCGCGCCGCCGATGACCTCGGCGAACGCGGGGAAGATCGGGTTCTGCAGTTCGGGGAGGACCAGCCCCACCAGACGCGCGCGCTCACCGCGCAACTGGGTCGGCCGCTCGTACCCCAGGACGTCCAGGGCCGTCAGCACCGACTGGCGGGTCGCCTCGGAGACCCCGGGCTTGCCGTTGAGGACCCGGCTGACCGTGGCCTCGCTGACCCCCACCTTCTTCGCCACCTGAGCAAGTCGTCGCGTCATGCGCGCAAGACTAGCGCAAATTCTGCAAGCCGCTTGCCTTTGGTAGTCAGACAGCCGTTCCGGCCCGCGCCGGGGCCCGGGGTGGAGCGGTCCGGGTGGGCCTCAGCCTTCCGCAGCCCATCGCGCCTCGGCGACGGGCTGCAAAAGGTGCTGTCATTGTTGAAATCAAGGTGGAAGTAGTGAGGAAATTCCTTGCATCACCGGTCTTGCGTCATTGCCTCACCGGCTCGGTTCACCAGGTCGAGGGTGCCGGGGGAGGCACGACCGGAGGGCGGTCGTCACAGGTGATGGTGTTGGGCAGCAGCCACGCGCCGAGCCATCCGCCGTCGTTGCCGCCCCGGTCGGCCAGGGTGAACTCCGAGCCGGTCGGCGGGAAGTTGAACGACCCGCAGTTGTTCACCCCGACCGCGCCGACCCCGCGGGCGTCGACGTTCTCGAAGGTGGCGGACCCCTTGACCCGGGCGCTCACGACCGAGGTGCCCGTCCCGTCGACCCGGACGTCCTTGAAGTGCACGTTCGGGATGGAGTACCGGTCCTTCACGCCGTACTCGCTGACGAGCATGATCGCGTTGTAGGTGCTGTCGAGGTAGTGGTCGCCGGTGACGCGCACGTCCGCGTCGATGCTCCCGTCGAGGGCGTAGAACCAGATCGAGCCCAGTCCGATCCTCCAGTTCAGGTCGAGGGTGCCCGCGCGGACGGTGGTGTTGTCGGTGAAGTCGAGCCGCCCGGCGAACGCCTCGGAGCCGAACCGGGCGCCCGCGTGCAGCCCGCTGCCCTCGCGCACCGGGTCCGCGACGAGGTTGCCGGCGACGGTGTTGTCCCGGCCTCCGTAGACCGCGATGCCGTTGGCGAGGACGGGGGACTGGACGGTGTTGCGGGAGAAGACGTTGCCGGTGTTGGCCGTCTTCTCGGACCACATGGCGAGTCCGTCGTCGCCGGTGTTGCGGACGAAGTTGTTGTGGACGAGCGAATCGGTCACGCCGGTGTGGAAGTTGAGCGCGTCGGCGATCTGGTCGGTGATCACGTTGTTGGTGACCCGGACGTTCGACATGGGTCCGTCGAACCAGAGGCCGACCTTGGTGTGGTGGATGTACAGCCCGTCGATCGTGGAGTCGCTCATGGCTCCGCCGACGCCGTTGACCTGGTCGGTGTCGATGCGCTCGCGTACGTCGCCCTCGATGGCGAAGCCGGAGAGGTGGACGTCGCGGCTGCCGCCGTCGGCGGCGCTCTTCCCGTAGAACCCGACGCCGGTGTGCAGCGAGCCGTCGGGCGCGGGCTCGTCCAGGGTGACCTGGCGGCCCTTGACGATCGTGTGCCAGCTGCCGGCGCCCTTGACGGTCACGTCGTCGACCACGATGTGCCGGCTGACGCTGAAGGTTCCGGCAGGGAGATAGACGGCGCGGCCGGTGCGCCGGGCCACCTCGACGGTTCGCTCGATGGCCGGTGCGGCGTCCCTGCGGCCGGTGGGGTCGGCGCCGAAGCGCCGGACGTCGATGCCTCTCGGGTCGACGTACGCGGGCTTCACCAGTTGGGAGTCGAGCAGGTCGACGACCGTCCAGGCGGCCGGGGCACCCGCGGGCACGGTGAGCCGTACGCGTTCACCCGCGCGGAACGTCCGGTCCAGGAGCAGGCGTTGCTCGTCGTAGAAGTGGGTGGGCCGGAACGGCTTGGAGATCCGCGGGGGTTCCTCGGCCTGCGAGGGCACGCAGGAGCACTCGGTGATCCACCAGTCGGGGTGGAGCAGGTCGGCCTGCGGGTCGTTGGTGAAGGGGTACTGGTTGTAGAGCCAGGAGTACGCGGAGGTGAGCTTCATCGAGGTCTGGTGCCCGCCGGACACGGACACCCGGAGCGGGGAGGTGATGCCGCCCCCGCCGGGCGCGTCCGGGATGCTGTAACGGACCGTCAGCGCGTTCGCGGCGCGCGGCAGCACGAACTCGACGTACTGGCCGGGCAGCAGTTTCACCGCCTTCCGTCCCGACGCCTCGGACGGCAGCGTGTACGGCGTCCGGTCGGGGCCGATGACCTCGCCGTCGGTGCGGGCGTTCTCCGCCTCCTGTTCGTCGAAGTCCACGGCGGCCCCGCGGCCCGCGACGAGCGCCGGGTCCAGAGCGGCCCGGGTCACGACCGGTGCCCGGTGGCGGTCCGGGGCGTCGGGCCGGGCGGGTGCCGCCGAGGCCGCGCCCTGGAGCAGGGTGGCGACCGCGAGCGTCACCGACAGGAGAGCCGCGGCCCTCGTGCCGCTGTCCGACCGGCGTTGAGCATGTCTCCTGAACATCGTGGCTCGCTTCTGTCGGTGGCGGGAGCGCTGGGACAGTAAGCGCGCCATGTCCGGTCACACAAGGTGTGCGCACACTTTTGCGTTCTTGTGTGTGGAGATTGAGTGACAACTCTCTCCAAGTTGCGCCCTGCGGGAGCGTTCCCAACTTCCCGTCGCGTCACGGCCGTTGACAAAGCCGTCACCCGGTAGAAACCTGTGGCTCATGTGATGCAAAAGATTGACTGAATACCTCAAAAGATCAAAGTGCGCACTGTGAATTGTCGCCAGGCCGCCGTCGGTCACCTGGTGACGAGCCCTGTCGTGGCCGACGTCCCCACACCTGGAACAAGAGGGTTGTCCATGAGATGGAAGCGGCATTGCTGGCGCACGCTCGCCAGTACGGTGATCGGCGGCATGATCGCGGTCGGTCTGCTGCCCGTCACCGCGCAGGCGGCCGACGGGCCGAACCTGGCGCTCGGCAGACCGGCCACCGCCGGCGGGACACTGGGCGGGTTCCCGGCCGCCAACGTCACCGACGGCAGCCAGGCCTCGTACTGGGAGGGCCCCGCGGGCTCGTTCCCGCAGTGGGTCCAGGTGGACCTGGGCGGCGCCACCGAGGTCACCGAGGTGTCCCTGAAGCTGCCGACCGCCTGGGAGGCGCGCACCCAGACGCTGAGCGTCCTGGGCAGCACCGACGGGACGTCGTTCAGCGCCCTGTCGGCGTCCTCGGCCCGGGCCTTCAACCCGGGCGGCGCCAACACGGTGAACATCGCCGTCCCCGGGACCAGCGTGCGCTACGTACGGGTCCAGGTCGCCGCCAACACCGGCTGGAACGCGGCCCAGCTCTCGGAGCTGGAGGTGTACGGCACCGGTGACGACCCGGACGACCCGCCTCCGGTGGACGGCACCAACCTGGCCCGGAACAAGCCCATCGAGGCGTCCTCGACGACGCAGACGTACGTGGCGGCCAACGCCAACGACGACAACACCGGCACCTACTGGGAGTCCGCGGGCTTCCCCTCGACCCTGACCGCGAAGCTCGGCGCCAACGCCGAACTCCAGGCCGTGGTCGTCAAGCTCAACCCCGACGCCGTCTGGGGCGCACGCACCCAGAGCATCCAGGTGTGGGGACGTGAGCAGAACGCGACCGGCTTCACCTCCCTCAAGGCGCGGGCCGACTACGGCTTCAGCCCCTCGGGCAACCGGAACACGGTCACCATCCCCGTCACCGGACGTTACGCCGACGTACGTCTGGAGCTGTTCTCGAACACCGGGGCCCCCGGCGGACAGGTCGCCGAGTTCCAGGTGGTGGGAACCGCCGCGCCGAACCCCGATCTCACCGTCACCGGCCTCACCTGGACCCCGGCCTCCCCGTCGGAGGCGGACGCCGTGACCGTCGAGGCCACCGTGCGCAACAGCGGCACCGCCGCCTCGGCCGCGACCACCGTCGACATCAGCCTGGAGGGCACCGTCGCCGGAACCGCCCAGGTCGGCGCGCTGGCCGCCGGGGCCTCGGCCACCGTGCCGGTGAACGTGGGCAAGCGGCCCGCCGGCAGCTACGCCGTGACGGCGGTGGTCGACCCGACCGACACCGTCGCCGAACAGGACGACACCAACAACAGCCGGACCGCCGCGTCCAAGCTCGTCGTGGGCCAGGCACCCGGACCCGACCTGGTCGTCACCGGCATCACCACGAACCCCGCCAACCCCGCGGTCGGCGCGCAGGTCGGCTTCACGGTCTCCGTACAGAACCGCGGCACCAGCGCGGTCACCACGAACACGGTCACCCGGGTGGTCGTCGGCAACACCCTGCTGAACGGCACCACGGGCCCCATCGCCGCGGGCGCCACCGCCTCGGTGCCGATCAGCGGGACCTGGACCGCCACCAACGGCGGGGCCACCCTCACCGCCACCGCCGACGCCACCGAGGTGCTCGCCGAGACCAACGAGGGCAACAACGTCTTCGCCCGCTCCGTCGTCGTCGGCAGGGGAGCGGCCGTGCCGTACACGGAGTACGAGGCGGAGGCCGCCCAGTACAACGGCACGCTCCTGGAGACCGACGCCGAGCGGACCTTCGGGCACACCAACTTCGCCACCGAGTCCTCCGGACGCAAGTCCGTGCGGCTCAACTCCACCGGTCAGTTCGTGGAGTTCACCTCCACCAACGCGGCCAACTCCATCGTGGTGCGCAACTCGATCCCGGACGCGGCGGGCGGCGGCGGGCAGCAGGCCACCCTCAGCCTCTACGCCGACGGCCAGTTCGTCCGCAAGCTCAACCTCTCCTCCAAGCACAGCTGGCTGTACGGGTCCACGGACGACCCCGAGGGCCTGACCAACACCCCCGGCGGTGACGCGCGCCGGCTCTTCGACGAGTCCAACGCGCTGCTGACCCAGACCTACCCGGCCGGCACCAAGTTCCGCCTGCAGCGCGACGCCTCCGACACCGCCTCCTACTACATCGTCGACCTCATCGACCTGGAGCAGGTGGCCCCCGCGGCGACCCAGCCCGACGGGTGCACCTCCATCACCACCTACGGCGCCGTGCCCAACGACGGCATCGACGACACGGCCGCCATCCAGCGGGCCGTGACCGCCGACCAGAACGGCGAGATCGGCTGCGTCTGGATCCCCGCGGGGCAGTGGCGCCAGGAGCAGAAGATCCTCACCGACGACCCGCTCAACCGCGGCACCCACAACCAGGTCGGCATCCGCGACGTCACCATCCGCGGCGCGGGCATGTGGCACTCCCAGCTGTACACCCTGACCCCGCCCCACCAGGCGGGCGGCATCAACCACCCGCACGAGGGCAACTTCGGCTTCGACATCGACGACAACACCCGGATCTCCGACATCGCCATCTTCGGCTCGGGCACGATCCGCGGCGGCGACGGCGGCGCCGAGGGCGGTGTCGGCCTCAACGGCAGGTTCGGCAAGAACACCCGGATCAGCAACGTGTGGATCGAGCACGCCAACGTCGGCGTGTGGGTGGGCCGCGACTACTCCAACATCCCCGAGCTGTGGGGACCCGGAGACGGCCTGGAGTTCACCGGGATGCGGATCCGCAACACCTACGCCGACGGCATCAACTTCGCCAACGGCACCCGCAACTCGTCCGTCTACAACTCCTCGTTCCGCAACACCGGCGACGACGCGCTCGCGGTGTGGGCCAGCAAGTACGTCAAGGACCAGTCGGTGGACATCGGCCACGACAACTCCTTCCGCAACAACACCGTCCAGCTGCCCTGGCGGGCCAACGGCATCGCCGTCTACGGCGGTTACGGCAACAGGATCGAGAACAACATCATCTCCGACACCATGAACTACCCGGGGATCATGCTGGCCACCGACCACGACCCGCTGCCCTTCTCCGGGCAGACCCTCATCGCCAACAACGCCCTGCACCGCACCGGCGGGGCCTTCTGGGGCGAGGCGCAGGAGTTCGGCGCGATCACGCTCTTCGCCGCCTCCTCCGACATCCCGGGCGTCACGATCCGGGACACGGACATCCTCGACTCCACCTATGACGGCATCCAGTTCAAGAACGGAGGGGGATCGACACCGGGTGTGCAGATCCAGAACGTCGACATCGACCGGTCCAACAACGGTTCCGGCATCCTGGCGATGGGCGGCGCCAGGGGGAGCGCGACCCTGACGGACGTGACCGTCACCAACTCGGCCCAGGGGCACGTGGTCGTCGAACCAGGGTCCCAGTTCGTGATCAACGGGGCCGCCTCCTAGCCCCTTCCTGCGGGCACCTGACGCCCCAGGGCCTCCTCACGGGCACCTGACGCCCGAGGGCTTCCGCGGCCACCGCTCCGGTGACCGCGGAAGCCCGCTCAGCCATGCCCGCCGTCAGGTGTACCACGGCCCTGCGCACACCCCGGTCTCCCAAGTGAAATCACCGACTCCGAACCGGTAGACGAAGCGACGGATCTCTGCAACTCTCCGATCGCTCAACGAAAAAATGAAACGTTGAGCGTCTCGCACTTCCGACTGAGCCGTGCCCCGCCGTCCGCAGGGCGGGCGGGGCCGAGATCGGGGACAGATGAGAACCCAGCACTGGAGATCACGGAGCATCTGCGCCGTGATCGTCACCAGTCTCCTGGCTCTGGGCACCACGACGCTGTCGGCCTCCGCCGCCGGAGGCCCCAACATCGCCCTCGGTGACCCCGCCGCCGCCAGCAGCACCCAGTCCGGCTACGGCGCCGCCAACGTGACCGACGGAAACCAGGCCACCTACTGGGAGGGCGCGGGCGCGTCACTGCCCCAGTGGGTCCAGACCGACCTCGGCGCCACCACCCGGGTGGACGAGGTCGTCCTGAAGCTGCCCGCCTCCTGGGAGAGCCGCAACCAGACCCTCTCCCTCCAGGGCAGCAGCGACGGCACGAGCTTCACCACGCTCAAGACCTCCGCCACGTACGCCTTCACTCCCGGCGACGGCAACACCGTCACCGTGGCCTTCCCGGCCGCCCAGACCCGCTACGTCCGCGTCAACGTCACCGCGAACACCGGTTGGCAGGCGGCCCAGCTCTCCGAGTTGGAGGTGCACTCCGCCGACGGCTCCTCCGGCAACCTCGCCGCCGGCCGGACCCTGACCGCGAGCGGCAGCCAGGGCGGCTACGGCACGCCCAACGCCAACGACGGCAACAAGGCCACCTACTGGGAGTCCGCCAACAACGCCTTCCCGCAGTGGCTCCAGGCCGACCTCGGCGCCGGCCGCAGCATCGACCGCGTGGTGCTCCGGCTGCCGGACGGCTGGGGCGGCCGCAGCCAGACCCTGAAGATCCAGGGCAGCTCCAACGGCACCGCGTTCACCGACCTCACCGCGTCCCAGGCATACGCCTTCAACGCCGGGAACGGCCAGTCCGCGACGATCTCCTTCGACCCCACGACCACCCGGTACGTCAGGGTCCTCGTCACCGCCAACACCGAGCACCCGGCGGCACAGATCTCCGAGCTGGAGATCTACGGCCCCGCCACCGGTGACACCCAGCCGCCGACCGCCCCCACCGGCCTCGCCTACACCCAGCCGGCCACCGGGCAGATCAGGCTCACCTGGAACGCCTCCACCGACAACACCGGTGTGACCGGGTACGACGTCTACGCCAACGGGGAGCTGCTGACCACCGTCTCCGGCAGCGTCACCACCTTCACCGACACCCGCCCGGCCGGCCAGACCGTGTCGTACCGGGTACGCGCCAAGGACGCCGCCGGGAACGAGTCCGGCGACAGCAACACCGTGACCCGCATCGGCGAGTCCGGCGACACCCAGGCACCCACCGCGCCGGGCAGCCTCCAGTACACCGAGCCCTCGGCCGGGCAGATCCGGCTCGCCTGGACGGCTTCCAGCGACAACACGGGCGTGACCGGCTACGACGTCTACGCCAACAACGTCCTGCGGGACAGCGTCGCCGGGAACGTCACCACCTTCACCGACACCCAGCCGGCGTCGGCGACGGTGACCTACCAGGTGCGCGCCAAGGACGCCGCGGGCAACGTGTCGGCGTTCAGCAACTCCGTTACCCGCAACGGTACTTCGGGCGGGTCGAACCTCGCGGTCGGCAAGCCGATCGAGGGCTCCTCGACGACGCAGACGTTCGTCGCGGCCAACGCCAACGACAACAACACCGCCACCTACTGGGAGTCGGCCGGCCTCCCCGCGACGCTCACCACGAAGCTGGACGCCAACGCCGAGGTGAGCAGCGTCGTGGTCAAGCTCAACCCGGACGCGGCCTGGGGCGCACGCACCCAGAACATCCAGGTCCTCGGCCGTGAGCAGAGCGCCTCGTCCTTCAGCAGCCTGGTCGCCGCCCGCGACTACGCCTTCAACCCGGCGTCGGGCGCGAACACGGTCACCATCCCCGTGGCCGCGCGCGTCGCCGACGTCCAGCTCCGCTTCACCTCCAACACCGGCGCGCCCGGCGCGCAGGTCGCCGAGGTCCAGATCATCGGCACCCCAGCTCCCAACCCCGACCTCGTGGTCACCTCCCTGACCACGACGCCGTCCGCGCCGGTCGAGTCCGACACGATCACCGTCTCCGCGGTCGTCCGCAACAACGGCGACGCCGCCGCGGCCGCCAGCAGTGTCGCGCTGCGCCTGGGCGGCACCAAGGTGGCCTCGGCGGACGTCGGCGCCCTCGCCGTCGGGGCGCAGACCACCGTCACCGCCTCCCTCGGCGCCCGGGACGCCGGCACCTACCAGCTCAGCGCCGTCGCCGACGAGGGCGAGCGGGTCATCGAGCAGAACGAGAGCAACAACACCTACACCAGCCCCACTTCGCTCGTCGTACGGCCGGTGGACAGCTCCGACCTCGTCGTCTCCTCCGTGACGACCTCGCCGTCCAGCCCGTCCGCCGGGCAGAACGTGACCTTCAAGGCCACGGTCAGGAACCATGGCACGGTGGCCTCCGCGAGCGGTTCGCACGGGCTGACCCTGACGCTGGTCAACTCCTCCGGCGACACCGTCAGGACGCTGACCGGCGCGCACAGCGGCGCCCTCGCCGCGGGTGCCTCGGCCACCGTGGACCTGGGACCGTGGACCGCGGCCAACGGCTCCTACACGGTGAAGGTCACCGTCGCCGCCGACGGCAACGAGCTACCGGTGAAGAGGGAGAACAACACCACCTCACAGCCCCTGTTCGTCGGACGCGGCGCCAACATGCCGTACGACATGTACGAGGCGGAGGACGGCACGGCCGGCGGAGGCGCCGCCGTCGTCGGGCCGAACCGCACCGTCGGTGACATCGCCGGCGAGGCGTCCGGCCGCAAGGCGGTGAACCTGGACGCGACCGGCGAGTACGTCGAGTTCACCACCCGCGCAGCGACCAACACCCTGGTCACCCGCTTCTCCATCCCGGACGCCGCGGGCGGCGGCGGCATCGACTCCACCATCAACGTCTACGTCAACGGCACCTTCAAGAAGGCGATGCCCCTGACCTCCAAGTACGCCTGGCTGTACGGGGCGGAGGCCTCGCCGGGCAACGCGCCGTCGGCGGGCGGACCCCGGCACATCTACGACGAGGCGAACATGTTCCTCGACGAGACGGTGCCCGCGGGCAGCAGGATCCGTTTGCAGAAGGACGCGGCGAACACCTCGACGTACGCGATCGACTTCATCAACACGGAGCAGGTCGCCCCCGTCGCCAACCCCGACCCGGCCCGCTATGTCGTCCCGGCCGGCTTCACGCACCAGGCCGTGCAGACCGCCCTCGACCAGGCGCGCATGAACACCGCCTACGAGGGCGTCTACCTGCCGCCGGGCACCTACGAGACCGGCAGCAAGTTCCAGGTGTACGGGAAGGCCGTGAAGGTGGTCGGCGCCGGACCCTGGTACACGAGGTTCAAGGCGCCGTCCACGCAGGAGAACACCGATGTGGGCTTCCGCGCGGACAACACGGCCAAGGGCTCGCTGTTCCAGGGCTTCGCCTACTTCGGCAACTACACCTCGCGCATCGACGGACCCGGCAAGGTCTTCGACTTCGCGAACGTCACCGACGTCACCATCGACGACATCTGGAACGAGCACATGGTGTGCCTGTACTGGGGCGCCAACAGCGACCGGATCACCATCAAGAACTCCCGCATCCGCAACATGTTCGCCGACGGCGTCAACATGACCAACGGGTCGACGGACAACCACGTGACCAACAACGACGCCCGCGCCACCGGCGACGACAGCTTCGCGCTGTTCTCCGCCATCGACGCCGGCGGCGCCGACATGCTGAACAACGTCTACGAGAACCTCTCGACCACGCTCACCTGGAGGGCGGCGGGCCTCGCCGTCTACGGCGGCTACCGCAACACGTTCCGCAACATCCACATCGCGGACACGCTGGTCTACTCGGGCATCACGATCTCGTCGCTGGACTTCGGCTACCCGATGAACGGCTTCGGGACCGAGCCGACGACCTTCGAGAACATCTCGATCGTCCGGGCCGGCGGGCACTTCTGGGGCAACCAGACCTTCCCCGGCATCTGGGTGTTCTCCGCCTCGAAGGTCTTCCAGGGCATCCGGGTCAACAACGTCGACATCGTCGACCCCACCTACAGCGGGGTCATGTTCCAGACGAACTACGTCGGCGGTCAGCCGCAGTTCCCGATCAAGGACACCGTCTTCACCGACATCTCCATCACCGGCGCCCGCAAGAGCGGGGACGCCTACGACGCCAAGTCCGGCTTCGGGCTGTGGGCTAACGAGATGCCCGAGGCGGGGCAGGGGCCGGCGGTCGGTGAAGTGACCTTCAACGGCCTGACGATGAGCGGCAACGCGGTGGACATCCGCAACACCACGTCCACGTTCCGGATCAACAGAAACCCGTAGTTCCCGAGCGGGCGCACACACGCGCTTGCAAGCCGCCGAGGCCCCTCCAGGGCCTCGGCGGCACTGTCGTGCCCGTGAGGGCCCACGCCCGCGGGCGAGCCGCCCACGGTCGCACCAGGGATTCCCCCGCCTCGTCGAAAGTTTGCAGCGGCTTACCTGTGCATCGTGCGCCGATATGAGAGGGAGCGGGCCCGTGCAGCCGATCAGCTTCAGAGTCTTGTCGAGCAATTACGAAATCAGCGCGAGATCTTGCGCTCACTTGTCGGTGGTGGTTGAGTGTGCCACGCCTCACAGCGCATCAGCGATGGGGCGACTTCCACGCACATGCCCGAAGGGGGCCACTCATGAGAAGTGCCCGGATCCGCCGTGTCCGCCGTGTCTGCGCGGTCACCCTCGTTTCCGCACTCACGCTGACCGCGCTCGCCGCCTGCGGCACCAGCAGCAGTAACGACAGCGACGACGAGTCCGGGAACAACTCCTCGGCCGACCCGTCCGCGCCCCTGGACCCCAAGACGAAGGTGACGATCACCATCGACTGCATGCCGCCCAAGGCGAAGGCGGCGGAGCTGAAGGAGTGGAACGAGGACGTCGCCGAGTTCAACAAGACGTACCCGAACGTCACGATCGAGGGCCGCTCCACCCCCGGACAGTGCCTGGAGCCGCCGCGGTTCACCGCCATGCTCAAGGCGAAGTCGCAGCCCGACGTGTTCTACACGTACTTCACCGACCTGCCGCAGGTCCTCGACCACGACGGCGCGGAGGACATCACCGCCTACGTCAACGACAAGTCGGTGCCCCTCCTCAAGGACATCGACCCCAACGTCCTCGGCTCGCTCCAGCACGAGGGCAAGCTCTACGGCCTGCCCACCAGCAACTACACGATGGGCCTGCTCATCAACCGCAAGCTCTTCAAGGACGCCGGCCTCGACCCCGACAGCCCGCCGCGCACCTGGGAGGAGGTCCGCACCGCCGCCAAGAAGATCGCCGACCTCGGTGACGGCGTCGCCGGATTCGGCGAGTACAGCGCGGGCAACACCGGCGGCTGGCACTTCACCGCCCAGATGTACAGCGTCGGCGGCGAGGTCGTGGACGCGAGCGGCAAGAAGGCCGCCTTCAACACCGACCTCGGCAAGCAGGTCGCCGAGAACCTCCACGCCATGCGCTGGGAGGACGACAGCATGGGCAAGACCCAGCTGCTGAAGTGGGGCGACCTGCAGAAGCAGATCGCCACCGACAAGCTCGGCATGTTCCTCGCCGCGCCCGACGACATCGCCTACATGGTCCAGCAACTCGGAGCCGAGTACGAGAACTTCGGCATGGGCCCGATCCCCGGCGGCAAGGCCACCCTGGCCGGCGGCAACAACTACATGATCAAGAAGGGCATTTCGTCCGACAAGGTCAAGGCCGCGATCGCCTGGCTGAACTTCAAGAACCTCACCGTCGGCAAGGGCCAGTTCGACTGGGCGCGCACCAAGGCCGACAAGCTCCCCGTCGGCGTCCCGCAGCCCAACTTCTGGCTGAACGAGTCCAAGACGAAGGACGACGCCGCACGCGCCGAGAACGCGACCATGCCCGTCGCCAACTTCAGGACGTTCATGGACAACCCCGTCGCCGGCAAGGCCGAACCGGCCAAGGCGCAGGAGGTCTACAAGGTCCTCGACAACGTCATGTCCGGCATCCTCACCAACGAGAAGGCCGACATCGACAAGCTCCTCGACACCGCGGAGTCCCAGGTCAACCAGGTCCTCGCCACCGGCTGACCGGCATCCCCGGCCGGGGCGGGCTCCACCCCCGCCCCCGCCGGGCCGCCGCGCACCCCGGACCACCCCGGCCCGTGTCAGACAGCAACCCGGCCATCAGCACCAAGGAGCGACGATGTCGGCCCCGAGCCTGACCCCGACAAAGGCGAACACCCCCCGCCGCTCGACCCCGCCCCGAGCGGGCTCCAGGCCCGACGGCGGCCGTTTCGCCAAGGAACTGCGCCGCAACGTCACCGCCCACGGCTTCCTCATCGGCGCGGTCCTCTGCTTCGCGTTCTTCTCCTGGTACCCGATGATCAGGGAGTTCCTGCTCGCCTTCCAGAAGACCGAGGACGGCACCACCACCTGGGTCGGCCTGGACAACCTCCGGACCGTCGTCAACGACCCGGCGTTCTGGCAGGCCTGGCGCAACACGCTCCTGTTCACGGTGCTGGCCCTGCTGCTGGGCTTCGTGGTGCCGTTCGTCGTGGCCCTCGTCATCAACGAGTTCCGGCACGGCCAGGGCTACCTGCGCCTGCTGGTCTACCTGCCCGTCATGCTCCCGCCGGTCGCCTCGGTCCTGCTCTTCAAGTACCTCTACGACCCCGGCTACGGCCTGCTCAACGAGGTGTTCGGCTTCCTCCACCTGCCCGAACAGCAGTGGCTCCAGGACCCCGACCTGTCCATGCTCTCCGTGGTCGTCGCGGCGACCTGGATGAACATGGGCGGCGCCACCCTCATCTACCTCGCCGCCCTCCAGGGCATCCCCGGCGAGCTGTACGAGGCGGCCGAACTCGACGGCGCCGGCCTCCTGCGCAAGATCTGGCACGTCACCATCCCGCAGACCCGCCTGATCCTGTCGCTGATGCTGCTCATGCAGATCGTCGCCACCATGCAGGTCTTCGTCGAACCCTTCCTGCTCACCGGCGGCGCCGGCCCCGAAGGATCCACGACGACCGTCGTCTACCTCATCTACCAGTACGCCTTCAACTTCAACAACTACGGCGCCGCGGCGGCGCTCGGCCTGCTCCTGCTCGTCCTGCTCGCCGCGTTCTCGGCGGCGTACGTCAAGCTCAGCCGCTCCGAAGACGAGTAGATCCGGAGAGACCCCATGTCCACACGCACCCTCATCTCACCGGCCCAACTCGCCAAGCCCCGCGGCCGGTTCCTGTACTGGGCCACCTTCGCCGTCGTCGTCGGCGGCTTCACCCTGGTCTTCCTCGGCCCTCTGTACTGGCTGGTCTCCAGCGGCTTCAAGGACACCCAGGAGGTCATCCGGACCCCGCCGACCCTGGTGCCCGAGTCCTTCACCCCCGAGAACTACAGCCGCGCCTGGGAGGTCATGGACCTCGCCACCCTGCTGCTGAACACCTGCTTCTACGCCTTCGGCGCGCTCGCCTTCCAGCTCGTCCTCGACGTCGCGGCCGCCTACTCGCTCTCCCGGCTGCGCCCGGTGCTCGGCAAGGCCATCCTCGGCATGATGCTGGCCACGCTGATGATCCCCGCCACCGTGCTCGTCGTACCCCAGTACCTGACCGTCCTCGACGTGCCGATCTTCGAGCGGAACCTGCTCAACACACCGTGGGCGATCTGGCTGCCGTCCGTCACCAACGCCTTCAACATCTTCCTGCTCAAGCGCTTCTTCGACTCCATCCCCCAGGAACTGCTCGACGCGGCGGCCATGGACGGCGCCTCCCCGACGCGCATCCTGTGGTCGATCGTCCTGCCGATCTCCCGGCCCATCCTGGGAGTGGTGTCCATCTTCGCCGTCGTGGGGATCTGGAAGGACTTCCTCTGGCCGATGCTCACCCTGCCCGACCCGGCCAAGCAGACCCTCAACGTCGGTATCTACTCCCTCTCCAACGGCGTACCGGTGAACGTCCTGATCGCCGCGCTGACCATCGCCTCCCTGCCGACCCTGCTCATCTTCCTGGTCTTCCAGCGCAACATCATGAGCGGCCTGACCGCCGGCAGCCTCAAGGGCTGACCCGCGCGCGGACCATCCGCCCGGCCCGCTCGTCCACCATGAAGCCTTCGCCGCCGTCCCGTCCGACCACGCCCCGCAGCGTCCGGGACGGCGGCGAAGAACCAGCCCTGCCCGAAAGGACCGTCACGTGGCAGCCCCTCTCCCGCCCCGCACCGACGACTGGTGGCGCGACGCCGTCATCTACCAGGTGTACCCCCGCAGCTTCGCCGACGGCGACGGCGACGGCTCAGGTGATCTCGCGGGCGTACGGGCGAGACTGCCCTACCTCGCCGAACTCGGCGTCGACGCCATGTGGTTCACCCCCTGGTACGCCTCGCCCATGGTCGACGGCGGCTACGACGTCGCCGACTACCGGGCCGTCGACCCCGCCTTCGGCACCCTCGACGAGGCCGAGAAGCTGATCTCCGAGGCCGCCGCCCTCGGCATCCGGGTCATCGTCGACATCGTGCCCAACCACGTCTCCGACCAGCACCCCTGGTTCCGGGCCGCCCTCGACGCCGGCCCCGGCAGCCCGGAGCGCGCCCGCTTCCACTTCCGCCCCGGACGCGGCGAACACGGCGAACTCCCGCCCAACGACTGGCCGTCGGAGTTCTCCGGCACCACCTGGACCCGGGTACCCGACGGCGAGTGGTACCTCCACCTGTTCACCCCCGAGCAGCCCGACCTCAACTGGGCCCACCCCGAGGTGCGCCGGGAGCACGAGGACATCCTGCGCTTCTGGTTCGAGCGCGGAGTCGCCGGAGTCCGCATCGACTCCGCCGCCCTGCTCGTCAAGGCCCCCGAACTCCCCGACCTCGCGGCGGGCGCCGACGTCCACCCGTACGTCGACCAGGACGAACTGCACGACATCTACCGCTCCTGGCGGGCCGTCGCCGACGAGTACGGCGCCATGTTCGTCGGCGAGGTCTGGCTGCCCGACGCCGAGCGCTTCGCCCGCTATCTGCGCCCCGACGAACTGCACACCGCCTTCAACTTCAACTTCCTCACCTGCCCCTGGGAGCCGGCCCGGCTGCGTGCCGTCATCGACGCCACCCTCGCCGAGCACGCCCCGGTCGGCGCGCCCGCGACCTGGGTCCTGTGCAACCACGACGTCACCCGGACCGCGACCCGCTACGGCCGCGAGGACACCGCCTTCGACTTCGCGACCAAGGCGTTCGGCACCCCGACCGACCTCGCGCTCGGCACCCGGCGGGCCAGGGCGGCCGCCCTGCTGACCCTGGCCCTGCCCGGCTCGGTCTACCTCTTCCAGGGCGAGGAACTGGGACTGCCCGAGGCCGACATCCCGCGCGAACGCATCCTCGACCCCATGCACTACCGCTCCGGCGGCACCGACCCGGGCCGCGACGGCTGCCGCGTCCCGCTGCCCTGGACGCAGGAGGGCCCGCACGCGGGCTTCGGCACCGACGGGCCGAACGAGCCCTGGCTGCCCCAGCCCGCGCACTGGGCCGCGTACGCCGTCGACCGGCAGAGCCTCGACGCCTCGTCCATGCTCGCGCTGTACCGACAGGCGCTGCTGATCCGCCGTACCACCCGCGGCTTCGGCGACGGCACGATGAACTGGCTGCCCTCACCGGACGGCGTGCTCGCCTTCGCCCGCTCCCAGGGCGTGCGGTGCGTGGTCAACTTCTCCGACGACGCCGTCGCCCTGCCGGAACACCGGGAACTGCTGCTCGCCAGCGGCCCGCTCGACGGACACGGGCGGCTGCCGCGGGACACGGCGGTGTGGCTGCGCGTGTGACGCCCCGCGCGACCGGGAGCCCGGACCCGGCGAGCCGCCCCGCGAGGGCGGCATCCCGGCCGGGCCCGGTGACCCGGGGCGCGTAAACTCGCAGAATGTCTCCCACCCCGCCCCGGGCCAACCTGTCCGGTGTCCGCGCCCCCAAGCAGGAGCGCAGCCAACGCTCCTTCGACCGAGTGCTCGACTGCACACTGGAACTGCTGGGCGAGAAGGGGTACGCGGGGTTCACCCTCACCGAGGTCAGCCGCCGCAGCGGGGTGTCCGTGGGGTCGATCTACACCCGGGTCGACGGCAAGGACGAACTGCTCAGGGCGGCCCAGGCCCGCTTCCACGACCACATGCTGGAGGTGGGTTCCCAACTCACCGACCCCGCGCGGTGGGAGGGCGCCGGCCTGGGCGAACTGCTGCCGGGACTGGTCGCGGAGTTCTCCGTGCTCCTCCAGCGCGAGGGCAAGGTCCTCGGCGCGTTCCAGCAGCGCGGCGCCATCGACGAGGACGTCGCCCGGCTGGGCAAGGCCGAGTACCTGGACATGCGGGAGCGGTTCACCGCCCTGCTGCTGACCCGCCGTGACGACATCGGCCACCCCGACCCGGAGCGGGCCGTGATCTCCTGCTTCACCACCGTCTACGCCGTCCTGGCGCGTGCCCTCGCGCTGGACGTCGCGCCGACCGCGGCGGAGGGCAGCGATCTGCCGGTCCTCGTCGAGGATCTCGGCTCCATGTGTCTGGCCTTCCTGCACCACACCGCCCGGCCCTGAACTCGGGGCCGGGCGACGCTCACGCCCTGCCCGGGCCGTCGGCCGGTGCCGCGCCCGGGCCCGGCAGAAGCCGGCCCTCCGCGTCCACGTACACCGCGAAGCGCTGGAAGACGTCCCGGCTGGAGCGGGCGATCCTGATCTCCCAGCAGCCCTCGCGGACGGCCCAGCCCCGCTCGCTCCACTCGGAGAACGCCCGGGGGTCCAGGCCGACCTCCACGCAGCGCTCCTCGCCGGGCGCGAGACGGGCGGTGGCGAAGCCGGCCAGCTGCTGTTCGGGCCGGCCGGCGGGCGTCTCCCGGCCGGCGTCCAGCGGAGCGAGGTACACCTGGACGACTTCCTTGCCCGCGCGGTCGCCGTGGCAGCGCAGGGTGGCCGAGACGGTCGCGGTGTCGCCCGCGGTGCCGGGGCTCAGCCGGGCCGAGCGCCAGCGGATGTCGGCGTAGCCGAGGCCGTGCCCGAAGGCGTGGCGCGGCCGGATGCCGTGCCGGTCGAAGTGGCGGTAGCCGGTGAGGAGCCCTTCGGGGTAGGCGAGCCGGCCGTCGCCGTCGGGCGCGGTCGACAGGGCGCCGTGGTCCGCGTCCCGCAGGGCCAGGGTCACGGGCAGGCGTCCGCCGGGCTCGCTGCGGCCGAGCAGGACGTCGGCGACGGCGGGTCCGTACTCCTGCCCGGCGAACCAGGTGAGCAGCACGGCCGCGGCCTTGTCGGCCCAGGGCATGTCGACGGCATAGGGCGCGTTGACCACGACCACGGTGCGCGGGTTGGCCTCGCACACCCGGCGGATCAGTTCCTCCTGGTCGGCGGGGAGCGCCAGGCTCGTGCGGTCCTGGCTCTCCAGCGAGCTGTCCTGGGTGACCCCGGCGAAGACGACGGCGGTGTCCGACTCCCGTGCCGCCCGGACCGCCCGGTCCAGGAGGCCGTCGGGGACCGGCGCGCGCCCGCCGAAGGACAGACCGTGGGCCCGCCTGCCGCCGCCGAGGCGCATCTCGACCTCGATCCGCACCTGTCGGCCCGCCGTCAGTTCGACCGGAACGCGGGTCACCTCGCCGCGCAGCAGTGCCCCCATCACATCGGCGGGCAGGGCGCGGGAGCCGCCGGTGCCGACGCTCTCGCCGTCGACGCGCAGCGTCACCGATCCGGTGCCGGCGATACGGAAGTCGTAGGTGCCGGTCCGAGCGGGGGTGAGCAGGCAGGAGGCGCGGACCAGGGCGCTCTCCTCGGACGGCAGCTCGTCGAGTGCGCCGATCCCGGGCAGCTCCGTGAACCAGACGACGAGATGGGTGTTGCGTACGTCGCGGAACAGGGGTGCCGAGGGCGTGCCGTCCGCGGCGAGACGGTGGTAGGTGACCGTGAAACCGGGCTGCGTGGGGTCGTCGGCCGCCACGGGGGAGAGCGGGGCCAGGGGCGGCACGCGGTCGCGCGCCTCGGTGCCCTGCTCGTGACGGATCCGGCCCGCCCCCGCCTCGGCCCGGAGCGCCTCCAGCGGGGTGCGGACCCGTGGGTCGAGGGAGACACGGGCGAAGGTGCCGCCCTGGAGGACGGGATCGGCGGCACCCGGGCCCACCACGGCCAGCGTGCCGCCGTCGGTGAGCGAGGGCAGCGGCAGCAGCGACCGGTCGTTCTTCAGCAGCACGAAGGCGTCGGCGGCCGCCCGGCGCAGCAGCTCCCGCGCCGCCCGCGGAGCCCGGCGGGGGTCCGCCTTCACCGCGGTGCGCCGGGACAGCTCCGCCAGCCGCGCCGCCGTCACCTCCAGCCGCTCCCGGGTCGCCTCCCCGGCCCGGACCGCGTCGGCGGCCCGCGCGCCCAGTTGCCGGGCGGGGCCCGGCATCTCCAGGTCGAGCCCGGCCGTGAGGGAGGCGGTGGTGGAGTGGGTGCCGAACCAGTCGGACATCACCACGCCGTCCCACCGCCACGTCCGGCGCAGCACCTCGTCGAGGAGCCCCGGGTGCTCGGCGCAGTGCACGCCGCCGACCTTGTTGTAGGCCGCCATCATGGTCCAGACGCCGGCGCGCGCAGCGGCTTCGAACGGGGCCAGGTACACCTCGTGCAGCGTCTGTCCGTCCACCCGCACATCCAGCCGGTGCCGGTCGGTCTCCGAGTCGTTGCACACCAGGTGCTTGGCGCAGGCGGCGACGCCCTTGCTCTGCAACCCCTCGATCCAGGCCGCCCCGAGCGCTCCGGCGAGGCGCGGGTCCTCCCCGAAGTGCTCGAAGGACCGGCCGCTCAGCGGGCTGCGGGTGAGGTTGAGGTTGGGGCCGAGCAGGATGTCGACGCCGTACTCGGCCGCCTCCTCGCCCAGCAGCCCGCCCACCTCGCGCACCAGCGCGTCGTCCCAGGTGGCGGCCAGGGCGGTGGCGCAGGGGGTGAGCAGGGCGATGTCCCGCTCGTCCAGGCGCCCGCCGGTGACGCCCATCGGGCCGTCCACCAGGCGCAGGGCGCGCACGCCGAGCGCGGCACCGGAATGGGTGCTGTGCATGTCGGCGCCGGCCGTGAGGCGGGCGAGATCGTCGACAGTCGTCATCGTGGGGGAGGTCCTCGGTAGGGGAGCGGCGGGGGTGGAGGCGGGGCCGGTCAGACGCCGGCCGGAGCCGGGCTGTGCGCGCGGGCGAACTCGTACACCTGGCCGCCGAGGAGGTCCAGCTGGGCGGCGGCCGGGGCGACGCAGGTGCCGTCGCCCGCGAAGAGCGGGCCCTGGGCCGAGTTCAGCATCACGCCCAGCGGCGTCGGCCAGCCGCGCATCGCGTGCACCACGGAACGCAGCGCCGCCAGCGTGGTGCCGCCGGCCTGCCAGCCGGCCGCGGTCACCACCAGGCCGACGGCGCGCCCGTCGAAGTAGACGCGGCTGTCGTCGCGGAGGTCCTCCAGCAGGTCCAGGGCGTTCTTCACCAGGCCGGAGAAGCCGCCGTGGTAGCCGGGGGAGCCGATCACGATGCCGTCGGCCCGGCGGACCGCCTCCACCAGGCGGAGCTGTTCGGCGGTGCGCTCGGGGCGTTCGGGCGCGTAGTGCGGCAGGGCGGCGAGGAACGCCCCGCCGAAGTGCTCGGTGTGCGCGCCCCGGGCCCCGGCGGCGTCGAGGGCCGCGCGGACGGCCAGCTCGCTGCTGGAACCGGGCCTGGTGGTACCGCCGATACCGACGATGAGGTGGCTCATGGAGGGACTTCCTTCTTCTTGCGGTCGGCGCCGCGGAACCGGGGCGTCACGCGGTAGGCGAAGCCGTGATCAGAATGTACATTCTGAAAGTAGGCGGGCCCGGCGGATCGAGTCAACCCTTCCCAGCCCTTTAACAGAATCAGAATTTTGTATTGACTTCGCCCGGGGCGGCATGACAGCTTTCCGGCCATAGCCGCCGCGCCGAGCCGCGCAGTGCCGCGACCGCGACGTCCCCGCTCTCGCTGTCGCCGGGCGGCGACTTCATACCTCCACGACGAAGTGAGTGTGAGCCGTCATGGCAGAGCAGACCCTTGCGGCCGTGCCCACGAGCACCGCCGACCGGCGCCTGACCAGAACCGAGAAGGCCGGTTTCGGCCTGGGTGACCTGGCCTCCAATCTGGCCTGGAACTTCACCGGCAGCTTTCTGCTGTACTTCTATACGAACGTCGCCCTGATCTCGGCAGGCGTCGCCGGCACCCTGATGCTCGTCGCCCGGGTCATCGACGCCGTCGCGGACCCGGTGGTGGGCGCCGCGGTCGACCGCACCCGCAGCAAGTACGGCAGGGCCCGGCCCTACCTCCTCTACGGCGCCGTGCCCTTCGGTGTCCTTTCCTTCCTCACGTTCGTCACCCCCGAGGCGTCCCACACGACGAAGGTCGTCTACGCCGCCGTCACCTTCCTCCTCATGGGCATGGTGTACTCCGCCGTCAACGTCCCCTTCGGCTCCCTGATGCCGCTGATGACCAGGGACGACGGCGAGCGCATGCAGCTGGGCACGGCCCGCGCGATCGGCATGTCGGTCGGCACGATCTTCGTGGCCGTCGCCGCACCGCACCTGGTCACCGCCTTCGGCGACGGCAGCGAACGGCGCGGCTACCTCATCACCGCCGCGGTGCTGGGCGTCGCCAGCACGGTCCTGTTCCTCGTCACCTTCCGCGTCACCACCGAACACGTCAGCGACGCCGCGGGCGCGGGACACCACGGCCCGAGCACCTGGACCTGCGTCAAGCAGATGTTCCGTAACGGCCCCTGGGTGCTCGGCGCCCTCTTCATGGTCGTGAACTTCACCCGGATCGGCCTGCTCACCACGGTGACCGTCTACTTCTCCCTCTACGTGCTGGAGAAGCCCTGGACCATCTCGGTGCTGCTGCCGCTCATCACCGGCTCGCTCATCGTGGGCTCCCTCGTCGCGCCCGCCTACTTCGCCCGCCTCGGCAAGCGCAAGGGCAACGTCCTCGCCCTCGGCGCGGCCGCCGCCCTCTACGCGGTCATGCCGCTGACCGAGTCGGTGCTGCCGCTGCTGATCGCCGTCTACGTCGCCGCGTGCCTCGTCGTCAGCCTCAGCATGACGTCGAGCTTCACCCTGGTCGCCGACGCGGTCGACTACCACGAGTGGAAGTTCGGCCACCGTTCCGTGGGCCTGCTCAACTCCGCCCAGTCCCTCGCCACGAAGGGCGGCACCGCCATCGGCAGCGCCCTGGTCGCCCTCGTCCTCGCGGTCACCGACTTCAACCCGGCCGACGTGGGCTCCGGCACCGTCACCGGTCTGCGCTGGCTCTACTACGGCGCCCCGGTCGCCCTCCTCCTGCTCCAGCTGGCGGTCATGTCCTTGTGGAAGATGGACGAGCAGCGCGCGGACATCATCGGCGCCCTCCGTGACAGGGAGTCGGGCGGCAAGGCGTAGACGCCGACCGGCGGGGCTCCCCGTCTCGCGGGGGCCCCGCCGGTCCCGTAGATTCCCGCTAGGCCGTGTCCGGCACGGCCCGGGGCGGGCGGCGGGGTTCCTCACGGGTTGCGAGACCGGAGCCGCGCGGCCCGCGGGGATCTTCCGTACGGGGTGCCCGGCCCCTGCGGCCGAAGCCATGGAGGCGCGCTCATGTCAGGGCAGTTCGAGGCGACCGTCGAGATCGACCGACCCATCGAAGCAGTGTTCGAGTACCTTGCCGATGGGCGCAACGACCCCCAGTTCAGCCCTCGTGTGCAGCGCATCGACCGGATGCCCGACGGGCCCACGGCCGAGGGGACGGTGTTCCGCAGCACCGTCAAGGACGCCGGCATGAAGACGGCCAGGGAGTTCCGCATCACCGAGTTCGAGGCCCCCGTGCGCCTGCGGTGGGCCGAGGTGTCGAAGAACAGCGTCACCGCGAGCGAGGGCGGCTACGACCTGGAGCGGTTGGCCGACGGCCGGACCCGGGTCCGTATCTTCAACACCCTCGAAGGCCACGGGCTCGGCAAACTCCTCGTCGGCCTGGCCCTGGTCGCCGCCCGCAAGGACGCCCCGGCGTTCGGCGCGCGGATCAAGGCGGCCGCCGAGGCCGCGATCGCCCCGCGCTGACGCCTGACCCGCCCCCTCGGGGTCAACCCCGCGCCTACCCACGGGTCGGCCCCGGGTTGACCCCGAGGTGCTTCACGCGTCCCGAAGCCGACGGACGGTTCGACCCTGCGCCGGACGCCGTCGGCCTCCCGCTCTCCTAACCTTCTCGTGTCGCCGGGACCCGACCCGTCACGGCGGACCACGACGAGAGAAGGGGCCGGGCCCGCCCGGCCCACGGGGGAAACACATGAACACTGTCATCCGCACCGACCGCGGCACCACGGGGAAGTCCGGCGGCCGCAGCCCGTACGCCGTAGCAGCCGTGGCCGTCGCCGCGCTGCTCACGGCCACCGCCTGCCGGCCGGGGACGGACGACGGCGCCGACCCGGCCCCCTCGGACCGGCCGAGCGCCACCGCAGCCGCGCCGACCGCGACCGGAGCGGCGAAGCCCGGCACGACGGCCTCCGAGGGCACCGAAGGCGCCGAGAGCACCGGCGGGAAGGGCGGCGGCACCGCGGCCGCCTGCGCCGCCGAGGACCTCACCTTCGGCACCACCCTGCAGGACGCGGAGGACGAGGTGCCCAAGCACCTCCTCATCACCGTCACCAACGTCGGCGCCGACAAGTGCAGCGTCCACCACTACCCGCACATCTTCCTCGGCGACCACGCCGACGCCCGCCACCCGATGGACGTCTACGAGGACAGCGACCCCGGCCCCGACGCCGGGCCGGTCACGCTCGCCCCGGGCGAGGAGGCGTACGCCGCGATGCTCGCCTCCGGCGTCCCCATGGACCAGTACGAGACCGACCACGTCACCCTCCTCCTGCACGGCAGCGAACACGGCAGCGACGGCAGCGGACCGATCCGCGTCGACCTGCCGCGCGAGGTGCCGTTCGACGACGGCGCCAAGGTCACCTACTGGACGTCCGCGTCCGGCTTCGCACTGGACTTCATCGTCTCCTCCTGACGGACGGCGACCGGGTCCACCGCCCGCGCCCCCGAACACGCCACCCCGGGGGCCGTCCCCGGCGAACTCCCGGTGGGAGCCGATCAGTCGGGAACCGCCGTCCACCCTGACCGGATGCCCGCGACGCAGGCGCCCCGCCCGCGCCCGGCGAACCCCGCCCTCGCCGCGGGACGCGCCGGCGTCACGCCGGGTCACCACATCAGCGTGCCCGGCGCGCCCTTGAACGGCCCCCTGACCTCCGCGGTGATCCAGCCGCCGTAGAAGTCGCCCTCCTGCGCGCCGACCTCCTCCCCGTCGACCGTGCAGCGGTCGACGCGGCTCGGGTAGAACGCGACGCAGCCCGCGAGGAGTTCGTAGCCGGGATCGGGGTGCGGGTAGCTCCAGGCGGCGCGCTCACGCACCTCGCCCGCCACGGCCAGGTCCCAGTACTGGGCCCAGCCCTTCCACTCGCAGCGGGTCCGGCCCCCCGGCACCGGACGCAGCAGGTCCATACGGACGTCCGCCGGGGGGACGTAGAACACGGGCGGATGGCTGGTCTCCAGCACCCGGAGGGCTCTGCGTGTGTCGGCCAGTACCTCGCCGGCGCACTCGACGCGGACCCGGCGGCCGTCCTCCCGCAGCGCCGGCGGACGCGGGTAGTCCCAGACGGACTCCGGCGGGCGCTCGACGGGGCAGGGCCGTCGGCCGTCGTGCGGCGGATCGAGGTACACCTCGTCCTCGTAGCACCAGGCCCAGTCCTGGCCGGAGGAGAGGGAGCGGGCCACCGGGTGGCCGCTGGCGGCGAAGTGCGCGTGGGCGTGTGCGCCGGGGGAGCTGTCGCCGCAGCCCACATGCCCGCAGGTCAGACAGAGCAGCAAATCGGAACGGGTCCGCCCGCGGGCCGCGCAGGCCGGACAGGCCGTGCCGGCAGGGGCCGGGTCGGCCGTCAGCGTGTGCGCGCACCCACGCCCCGAGGGGCGGCCCCCGTCGGGCCGCAGCGTCCATACAGGCACGGTTCCTCCTCCGGCTCTGGTTCCTCCCCTGCTTCGCCCCGACCGCATCCGCCGGATGCACGGTCCCGGAACCAGGAGAGCGGGGCCCCTTCAGGGGCGGCATACAGTGGACCACCTGCACCCCCCTGCACCGCCGCCGCGGGCGTCCACGCACCATCGGGACCGGAGACCTCATGCGCCACTCCACCGGACCGGACGACGACTCCGGCACCCTCTTCGGACTGGACGCCCTCGACCCGGCCACCCCCACGACCGGCCCCGGATCGCCGCCCGCCGACGACACCCCGCGCTTCCGGGACTCCGCCGCCGCCCGCCGGATGCTCCCCGTCCGGGAGATCCACGCGGAGCCCGCGGCGGCGGCCTCCCCGCGCGGACGGCAGATCCTGAACCGCTTCCCCGAGGCACGCCTGGTCACGGTGGACTCCCACTGGCGGATCCCGGCGGTCCACGGCGACCGGACCAACGTCGACCGCTGGGTCCGCGTCAAGGGCGAGACACTCGTGCTCGGCGAGCGCAAGACCCTCACCACCCGCCCCAACGGCAGATCCGCCGACTGGATCGCACCGGGCGCCGCCAACGGCTGCGCGATGGCCTGCGCCTACTGCTACGTGCCCCGGCGCAAGGGCTACGCCAACCCGGTCACCGTCTTCACCAACATCGACGCGATCATCGCCCACCTCGCCCGCCACATCGCCCGCCAGGGCCCCAAGACCGAGCCCAACCAGTGCGACGCCGGGTCCTGGGTGTACGACATCGGGGAGAACGGCGACTGCTCGGTCGAGGCGCTGATCTGCGACAACACCGCCGACCTGGTGCACGCGTTCCGGCACTGGCCGACCGCCAAGGCGTCCTTCGCCACCAAGTTCGTCAACCCCGACCTGCTCGCCCTCGACCCGCGGGGCCGCACCCGGATCCGCTTCTCCCTCATGCCGCCCGACGACTCCCGCCTCCTCGACGTACGGACCTCACCCGTCGCGGAACGCGTCACGGCCGCGGAGGACTTCCTCGACGCCGGGTACGAGGTGCACTTCAACCTCTCCCCGGTGGTGATCCGCCCGGGCTGGCGGGAGGCGTGGGCGGAGCTGCTGAGGCGGCTGGACGACGTCCTGCCGGAGCGGGTGAAGCGGCAGGCCGCCGCCGAGGTGATCATGCTCACGCACAACCGGGAGCTGCACGAGGTCAACCTCGGCTGGCACCCCCGCGCCGAGGACGTCCTGTGGCGGCCCGAACTCCAGCAGGCCAAGCAGTCCCGGAACGGCGCGCTCAACGTCCGCTACCGCACCGACGTCAAGGCGAGGGCGCTGGAGGAGCTGCGCACGCTGATCGGCCTGCACACCCCCTGGCTGCGCGTCCGCTACGCCTTCTGACAGCGAGCAGACGCTACGGGCCCGTGTGTGAGGCGCCCGTGCCGCCGCCGTGAAGATCCAGCGGCCGCCGACATGGAACCGGCGCGCCGGGTGAGGAGCGGGAGGTCCCTCCCCGGGCACCGGGAGACCCCTTCCGCAGGGGCAGCCGCGTGCCCGCCGGCCCCGAACGAAAGCGCTCTGGAGAATCCCCGTTGTCGTCCTCCGCCCCGCCCACGTCGCTCCACCTCGCCAGCCTGACCAGCCGCATGGACGCCCTGCCCGACTGGCTCACCGGCAACGCCGACCTGCTGATCGGCGTCCCCCTGCGCATCGCGCTGATCGTCGTGATCGCCGCCCTGATACGACTGGTGGCCGAACGGGCCATCACCCGCGTCGTCCGGCGCATCCTGGAACCCGCCGACCCCGACGCCGCACCACGCCGAGGCACCCGCGGCCCGCTGGTCCTCCAGCGCGACAACGGCCGGGCCGGTGAGCGCCGCCAGCAGCGGGCCCGGACCATCGGCTCGGTGCTCAGCAGCATCGTGACGATCGTCATCGCGGTCACCGGGGTGGCCATGATCCTGGACCAGATCGGGATCGCCCTCGGCCCGCTGCTGGCCAGCGCCGGAGTCGTGGGGCTCGCCATCGGCTTCGGCGCGCAGAGCCTCGTCGCCGACTACCTCTCCGGCATGCTCATCATGGTCGAGGACCAGTACGGCGTGGGCGACTCCGTGGACCTCGGCGAAGCCGTCGGCGAGGTCGAGCACGTCGGGCTGCGCCTGACCCAGATCCGCGACCTCAACGGCGGCCTCTGGCACATCCGCAACGGGGAGATCCTCCGCGTCCGCAACGACAGCCAGGAGTGGGCCCGCGCCGTCCTGGACGTCTCCGTGGCCTACGACTCCCACCTCGACGCCGTCTACCAGGTCCTGGAGGAGACCGGCCGCTCGATGCGGGAGGACCCCGAGTTCGCCGGCACCCTCCTCGAAGAACCCGCCGTGTGGGGCGTGCAGTCCCTCGACGCCGACGGAGTCGTCGTCCGCGTCTGCGTCAAGACCGTCCCGCTCAAGCAGTGGGCCGTCACCCGTGAACTGCGGCGCCGGGTGAAGGACGCCTTCGACGGCGCGGGCATCGAGATGCCCTTCCCGCAGCGTGCCGTCTGGCTGCGCCAGGAGGACGGGAAGCGGTCCGACCTCACGGGCACGCTCACCAGCCCCCAATGAACGGAGACCTGGGACGCGGGATCTACCTCGACCGACCGAGTCCTTCGGGGACGGTGCCCAGGCCGGCCGGCGTCTGCGTCGCGCAGCCGTCCGGCAGTTGCCGGCACATCTGGTGCCCGGCGTGCATGCCCGCCCGGTACGAGGCCTCCACGATCTCCTGCACCTTGGAACGTGTCTGCTCCTCGGCCTCGGCCTGCGCCCACAGGGTCCCGGTCCAGAGGCAGGCGGCCACCAGCACGATGCCGGCGAGCCAGAGCTTGAAGACCTTGGTCGCCCACGGCTGGACCCTGAGCTCGCCGCTGAGCGAATGGCGTGGCGTGACAACCGGGTTGGGGCCGTCCAGGAGCAACTTGTAGGTGATCTGCTGGCCCTTGTGGATGACGTGGGGCCGGACGTACAGGGTGTCGTCGGTGAAGTCCGCCGGCGGCACCCGCCGGTGGTCCCCGGTCTCCTCGCCCAGCTTGGCGACGATGCGCGAGCCGAGGGCGAACTCCACCGGCCTGTCGTTGAAATGGGCCGCCTCGAACTCCCCGTGCCCCACGTTCGTCAGCTTCAGTGTCATCGTGTGCGGATGCGCGAGGCGCTGCCCTCCCCGGTACACGGTCACATCGCTCACCCCGCCCGTGAGGAGCGGGGTGATCTCGACGGTGTACTCGGCCCTGCGCCGCGGCACGTTGGCCCGGTACCCCCAGTAGATCGCGGCGATCCCCACCACCACGGCGGCGATCGCCCCCACCGCACCCGCCGCGTCGGTCACGTCACTGGCCCAAGTCACGCTGGTCATGGTGGGTTTATAGCAGCGGCGCATGACCAGGTCGCCCATTTCTGGGGTAATTGGTCCCCCCCCGACGAGGTCGCGGCTCCTTGTCCCTGACAGCGCCGCTACTCGTCCCCGTCGGAGCCGGCCGGGGTCAGTCGGGCAGGCGGTCGAGGACCCAGCGGCCGATGTCCTCCGTCATGAGGGCGTGTGGGTCGTTGTCCTGGGACAGGAGGAAGTCGTGGAGTTCGGACTCCTCCGGCGGCAGCTGGTCGATGTTGACGTACAGGTCCTCCTGCCGGTCCAGGTCACGGACGGCAACCGCACTCACGGAGGGCACGAAGCATCCGGAGCGGTGGACCAGTTCGATGCTCTCACCGACGCCGGCAAGGGCGTCGCCGACGATGCCGAACGATTCGAGCGTGCCGCCCGGCGCGCCGTCCAGCTCGGGGAAGCCGCTGGTGGTGATCGGGTGCGGCCCGCCGAGCACCCCGTTCAGGACAGCCACCTCCGCCTCCTCGCCCTGGGACTGGGCGAGGAAGTACGTGCCGTCGAAGAGCGGCCCGGCGCAGCTCAGGGTCTTCGCCCCGGCCCGTACGCCGTTGCCCGTGCCGTCGCCGCGTCCGCTGGACACCCCGAGCAGATGCGGGATCTGCGGCCACGAGCCGACCTTCTGGAGCTCTTCCTTGAACTGGGTCCGCAGCGGGCTCTCCTGCGGCGTGCCCTTCATGTCGTCCAGGTAGCGCCAGAGCATCTGCTGCGAGGCCGGGCTGCTGATCTGCCGCAGGTAGGTGTCGTCGACTGCGGCGGTGTAGTGCGCGAAGGCCTGGAGTCCGATCGGCACCCACGCCCCGCGGTGCGGGCTGTCGAACGACACGTAGACGCCGACCCGGTGGTCCATGCGCCGCTGTTCCATCTTCGCCAGCGCGTAACGGGTGACAAGGCCGCCCATGCTGAACCCGCCGGCCAGGAGCCGGGTGTCGTCGAGCTGCTCGGCACTGGTCCGCAGGATCGCGGCCATCACCGTCTCGGCGTTGCGGAGGATCGACTCACTGCGCTCGTCGAACCCGACGAGGACGAGTGTGCGTCCGCGTCGGCGGAGTTCGCTGATGAACGGGAACCGGCCGTTCTCCAACTGGTCCCAGAGCCAGTCGAAGTCGCTCGGCCCGAGGTTGAACCCGTCGGCCAGGACCACGGGCCGGACCACGCCCTTCTGCCCCTCCCCGTAGTACACCCGCGCGCTGCCGCCCGGCAGCTCCCACGCCTCGTCGGCCGGGGGTGCCTGTGGGGCGGTCGCCCCGCCCGTGGGTGTCACCAGTCCGAACGTCCCGGCGGCCTTCCTGATCTTCTCTGTTCTGCTGTCGGTCACGACAGTCCCTTCGTGCGGTGCTGACATGCGGTTTCGAGGCCATGCGCGACGGTCACGTCCGATCGGCATATGCCTTCTGCATGGACAGCCCTACCAGGGGTGATCGCCACATTTCGCCGCCGGACCGGGGGGATTGCCACGTTCGGGTTGTTCCGTTCCACCGCGCGGCCCAATGCGGCGTAACCCCGCAGCCGTGACCGCGGGTCCGGGCCCGGCGGACGGACAAAGGGGAGGCGTGCCCGGGACCAGTGGTGTCAGGATGCCGTGCATGGAGAACGGGACGGCCGACCGCGTCCGGGTGCGAGCGGGGCGCTCCACGGACAGCGCCGCGCTCGCCGCCGTCGACCCTGCCGCGGCGGCCGGCGACGACGAGCGGATCGCGCACATCCGACGGTGGCTGGAGCAGGGCACGGTGATCGTGGCCGAGGGCCCGACGGGCATCCTGGGCTACGGCGTCCTTGAGTACACCTTCTTCGAACAGGGCTTCGTGACCATGGTGATGGTCGCGCCGGACGCCCGTCGGCGCGGCGTCGGGGCGCGGCTGCTCCGGGCGGCCGAAGCGGCCTGCTCCGCACCGAAGTTGTTCACCTCGACGAACGTCTCGAACCAGCCGATGCAGTCCCTGCTGCACGCGCTCGGCTGGCAGCCGGCCGGGCTGGTCCACGGCCTCGACGAGGGTGATCCCGAACTCTTCTACCTCTGCCCACCCGCACGCGGAGCCTGACAGGGCGGGAACCTCGTCAGGACGGTGCGAGGACGCAGAACTCGTGCCCCTCCGGGTCGGTCAGACACGTCCACGCAACGTCGCCCTGCCCGAGGTCGAGATCGGCGGCACCGAGAGCCCGCAGGCGAGCCACCTCCGCCGCCCTGTCCTCGCCGGGGTGCGGCAGCAGGTCGAGATGGAGGCGGTCCGGCACCGTCCTCCCGCCCGGTGTGCGCAGGAACTCCAGATACGGGCCGAGCCCTCGCGGGGAGCGCAACACCGCCTGGTCGTCGGTGACTTCGCGCACGGTCCAGTCCGTCGCCGCACCCCAGAACCCGGCCATCGCCCGCGGATCCTCGCAGTCCACCACGATCGCCGCGACCGGCCCGGTGTCCCGGTAGACCTCCCGCGGCTCCAGCACACAGAACTCGTTGCCCTCCGGGTCGGCTAGGACCGTCCACGGCACGTCACCCTGACCCACGTCGACGGGGATCGCGCCGAGGGCTTGAAGGCGCGCCACCAACTCCGCTTGATGGGCTGGGGAGTTGCTGGCGAGATCGAGGTGTATCCGGTTCTTCGTGGCCGACTTGGCCTCCGGGACCGGAACGAAGTCGATCCCGACGAAGACCGGGTCCGGCCAGACGAGTTCGTCGCGGGGGCCGACGTAGGTGGTGACGCCGGGCCGGAAGACGTTCCAGCCGAGCGCCTCCGCCCAGAACCTGCCGAGCGCCGGGCCGTCGACAGCCTTGACGTTCAGGTGAGCAAGTCTCAGCGCCATGCTGGCGATCCTAAGGGGCCGTACGCTCCCGGTCAGCGGCCGGCCGTCGCGGTGAGGCGGCTCAGCGCCGCCCGGGCCGGCGGGCCCCAACTCGGCTTGCCGCCGGGTAGGCCGCGTGCTCCGGCGTCGGCGATGAACACGCAGGCCAGTGCGCGCAGCACCGCCCAGCCGCGGGCGCGGCACAGCGTCGCGGTGTCGACGGCGTGTCCGTAGGCGGTGCGGAAGCGGTCGGCGCCGCCCTGCGGCAACAGGGTCCAGGCGGCGGCGAGATCGCAGGCCGGATCGCCCGCGCAGAGGTCGCCGAAGTCGATCACGCCGCAGAGGGTGCCGTTCGTGGTGAGGACGTTGGCCGCGTGCAGGTCGCCGTGCAGCCAGAGCGCCGGACCGTCCCAGTCGGGTGCGGTGACGGCGTCCTCCCAGACCGAGCGGACGGCCTCGGGGTCGGCGATCAGCCCGGCCTCGGCGGCCGCGGTGAACCGCGGGACGAACCCCTCGGCATGGCCGGCCAGCGGCCCGCCGCGGTCCCGGCCGACCGGCGCGTCCGGGGGAGCGGGGCGGTGCAGGACGGTCAGGAAGGCGGCCAGAGCCTCCGCGGCCTCCGTGGCCCGGGTGACGGGGGCCCGGTCGGCGGGCTCACCGGGCACCCAGGTGGTGACGGTCCAGGGCCGCGGGAACCGCTCCGAGGGCTCGCCGAGGCGCCGCGGCACGGGGACCGGCAGCGGCAGGCCCGGTGCGAGGCGGGGTAGCCAGGTGTACTCCTTGCGCAGCAGTTCGTCCGCCGTCGGCGTCGCCCAGGGCAGGCGGACGGCGAGGTCGTCGCCGAGCCGCCACAACTGGTTGTCCCAGCCCTTCGCGCCGAGCCGTATCGGACGACCGGCCAGGTCGGGGTGCTGGTCGAGCAGCAGTTCCCGGACCAGTTCCGCGGTGATCTCGATCTCGGTATCAGTCACGCGGGGCCACGCTAGCCGCCCGCGGCCGCCCCTCAGCGAGCCGCCAGGTCCAGGGTCCAGTGCTGGCCGACCAGGTCGTGGCCGAAGGAGTGCTGGGGTTCCTCGTCGGAGAGGGTGAAGCCGAAGTGCTCGTAGATACGGCGGGCCGAGGTCAGGTTGGCGGTCGTCCACAGCGTCACCCGCTCGTAGCCGGCCTCGCGGGCGAAGGTCAGGCAGCGCTCGACCAGGCGCGTGCCCAGACCGTGGCCGCGGGCGGCGGGTGTGACGAGCAGGACGCGGAGCTTGGCCACGGACGGCTCGTCGCCGGCGACCAGGAACACACAGCCGGCGCGCTCGCCGTCGATCTCGGCGATCCAGGCCGCCTCGGTGGCCGGGGAGTGCTGTACGGCGTAGTCACCGACGATCTTGGCGACCAGCGCCTCGAACTCGGTGGTGTAGCCGAACTGCCGGTCGTACAGCTCACCGTGGGCCATCACCACCCAGCCCAGGTCGCCGGGCCGGTCGGCACGGCGGATCACGGCCTGCCCCTGGCGGGCTTCGCCGGCTTCCTTCAACATGACGCACTCTCCGTAGCGGGTCGGCACTCAACGCAACTGACACGGTCGTGTCAGTTGCTCTAGGCTAGGTCCGTGCCCCCGAACACCGCAAACCCCTCCGCCCGCCAGATCGAACTGCTCGACGCCGCCTACGCGTACGCGCTCACCCACGGCCTCGCCGACCTGTCGCTGCGCCCGCTCGCCGAGGCCATCGGCTCCAGCACCCGCGTGCTGATGTTCCTGTTCGGGAACAAGGACGGTCTCGTCCGCGCGCTGCTGGAGCGCGCCCGCGCCGACGAGCTCGCCCTGCTGGCCGACCTGCGCCGGGCCGACCGTCCGGCCGGCCTCGCCGCGGCGGTCGAGCAGGTGTGGACCTGGCTCGCGGCGGACGAACACCGGCCGCTGCTGCGTCTGTGGGCCGAGGCGTACGCCCGCTCCCTCGTCGAACCCGACGGTCCCTGGAGCGGGTTCGCCCGGGCCACCGTCGACGACTGGCTCGACGTCCTGGCCGCCTGCCAGCCCGAGGCGGAACGGACCGGCGAGGACGGCGCAGTCCGCCGCACCCTGACCCTCGCGGTCCTGCGCGGAGCGCTGCTCGACCTCCTCGCCACCGGCGACGAGCACAGGACGACCGCCGCGGTCCAGCGATACCTGGGCCGTTAGGGCCCTTCTGATGGGTCTCCGCGGCGTCGCGGCGATCCATCAGAAGGACCCCAGGTCCGCTGTCGCAGGTCTCTATGCGCGGGGCAGCCGGACGGTGACCACGAGGCCGCCGCCGTCCCGTGGGGTGAGGGTGAGGGCGCCGTCGTGGGCGCGGACCACGCCGTGCACGATGGCCAGGCCCAGGCCGACTCCCGCGTGCTCGTCGGTCCGTACGCGCTCCGTGCCGCGCTGGAACGGTTCGGTGAGGGTCGGCACCAGTTCCGGCGCGAGCACCGGCCCCGTGTTCTCGACGCGCAGCACGCTCGTGGCGCCCGTCTCCTCGGTGCGGACCGTCACCGTGCCCCCGGCGGGGAGATTGTGCACGACGGCGTTCTGCACGAGGTTCGTCACCATCCGCAGCAGCAGTTCCGGGGAGCCGCCGGCGCGGGCCGTGGAGCCGCCGACGCCGAGGGCGATCCCGCGCTGCTCGGCGAGCGGGAGCAGCGTCTCGGCGGCCTCCTCGGCGACCAGGGAGAGGTCGACGCTCTCGCGGGCGAAGCCGCCGCGGTCGCTGCGGCTGAGCAGCAGCAGCGCCTCGGTGAGGCCGATCGCGCGGGAGTTGACGGCGTCCAGGCGGTCGAGGAGTTCCTCCCGGTCCCGGGTGGGGTCCTTGCGGGCGACGTCGAGCAGGGTCCGTGAGATCGCCAGCGGGGTGCGCAGTTCGTGGGAGGCGTTCGCCGCGAACCGCTGCTGCTCGGCGACGTGCGACTCCAGTCGGCCGAGCATGGTGTCGAAGGCGTCGGACAGCTCCCGGAACTCGTCCCGGCGGCCCTCCATACGGATCCGGTGCGAGAGCGAGCCGGTCGCCGCGGTCCGGGCCGCGGCCGTGATCCGGGTGAGCGGCGCGAGCATCCGCCCGGCGAGGATCCACCCCCCGACCAGGCCGAACACCAGCAGGAAGGCCATCGCGGCGGCCGCGGCGGGTGCGAACGTGTGCACCAGGAGGTAGCGGTTGGGGGACACCCCCAGCAGACCCTGCGAGTTGTCCGGCACATGGCGCAGCAGGAACGCCCAGACCACGGCCAGCAGCAGGGCCCCGGCGACGGCCAGGAACCCGGCGTAGCTCAGCGTGAGCTTCAGGCGGGCGCTGAACCCCGGCCGCCGTCTAGCCACGCGCGCGGCCGCAGTCGCCGTCGATCCGGTAGCCGACGCCCGGCACCGTCGCGATGATCCACGGCTCGCCGAGCCGTTTGCGCAGGGCGGAGACGGTGATGCGGACGGCGTTGGTGAAGGGGTCGGCGTTCTCGTCCCAGGCCCGCTCCAGCAGCTCCTCGGCGCTGACCACTCCGCCCTCGGCGGCGACCAGCACCTCCAGCACGGCGAACTGCTTACGGGTGAGCGCGACGTAACGCCCGTCGCGGAACACCTCCCGGCGGAACGGGTCCACGCGCAGCCCCGCGATCTCACGGACCGGGGGCCTGGCGTACGCCCGTCTGCGGTCGAGCGCCCGGAGCCGCAGGACCAGCTCCCTCAGCTCGAACGGCTTGGTGAGGTAGTCGTCGGCGCCCAGCTCGAACCCGGACGCCTTGTCGTCGATCCGGTCGGCGGCGGTCAGCATGAGGATCGGGATGCCGCTGCCGGACGCCACGATGCGGCGGGCCACCTCGTCGCCGGAGGGGCCGGGGATGTCCCGGTCGAGGACCGCCAGGTCGTAGGAGTGGACGCCGAGCAGTTCCAGTGCGGAGTTGCCGTCGGCGGCGATGTCGGCGGCGATGGCCTCCAGTCTCAGGCCGTCCCGGACGGCCTCGGCCAGGTAGGGCTCGTCCTCCACGATCAGTACGCGCATTTGCGCAGACTAGACAGAGGGGGGTATCGCGGGCGTATGCGAGGCCGTGGCGCCCTCGCGTTGCCCGCCGCCTCGGCGGACGATCCTGGGCTGATCGGCTGACCTCATGGTTTCGGCTGCGGCGCCGAGGGGGCTGGTCGCGTAGTTCCCCGCGCCCCTGGGTGGGTGGGCCTGTCCGGCGTTGGGGGGTTGGCGGTTCTGGGGTGATGGGCTGATCTTGCGGTTCGGCTGCGGGGTTGTGGGGGCTGGTCGCGCAGTTCCCCGCGCCCCTGGGTGGGTGGAGTTGTGCGGTACCGGGAGGTTGCCGTTCGTGCAGGCCCCGCGGGGTGCGCTCACGAGGTGAAGCCGTGTATCGACACGGGCCCGCGCCCCTGGGTGGGTGGAGCTGTCCGGTACCGGGAGGTTGCCGTTCGTGCAGGCCCCGCGGGGTGCGCTCACGAGGTGAAGCCGTGTGTCGACACTGCCCCGCGCCCCTGGGTGGGTGGAGCTGGACGTGCGTGGCGGAGCCGTGTGTCGACACGGGCCCGCGCCCCCGGGAGGTGTCCGAGTGCGCAGGGCTCAGGCCGCTGGGACCTTCGCCCGGAGGGGCGCCTCCGTCGGTGTCGTCACCGGCGTGTGCCACCAGGCTCGGGAGGCCAGGGCGGCAAGGGCCGCGCCTGTCGTGTTGACCAGTACGTCGTCCACGGAGGACACACGGTCCAGTTGCAGGACGTACTGGGCCGTCTCGACCAGGATCGAGCAGCCCGCGCCCAGCGCCAGGACGCGTGGGAGGGAGGCCAGTGCCGTGAAGCGGATCGGGGCGAAGCAGCCCAGCGCGGCGAAGACCAGCAGGTTGCCGATGATGCCGCCCGGGCCCATCGTGACCAGGTCCCGCAGCGGCACCAGGCTCACCCTCGCGGGAACGACGCCCGCCCCGCCGCCCGGCATCATCGTCATCCACACGAACGGCACCGTCCCGTGGACCATGCCCACCTCCGCCAGCGACAGCCGCCACGCCCCCTCGACACCGGCGGCCCGCCAACGGCGCGCCAGTACCCACACCACCAGCAGGGCCACCGGCACCGTCGCCAGGGTCATGAACACCACCCCGTTGAACGTGTCCAGGCAGCCGTGCCACTGCCCGGACACGCACCTCGGAGCCGACATCAGCAGCGGCCGCCGCAGGACGTAGAAGGCGCCGATCAGGGCGAGGAGCGGCAGGCCCAGCAGCACGGTCCGGCGCACACGGCCGGACGAGCCGGAGAGAGAGGAGGTCATGCACCCATGGGAGCGGGTGGGCCGTTGCCGGGGCGTATGCGGTTCGCCATACGCCCGCGATACAGCCATCGGCCCCACCGGCCTGCCGGAGAGCGCTCCCCAAGCTCCCGGGCAGCGGGTAGGGTGCGGGCATGATCAGGCGGCTGCCCACGCTGGAGGACGTCGCGCGGGAGGCGGGGGTCTCACGCGCCACGGTCTCCCGGGTCATCAACGGGGTGCGCAACGTCGACCCCGCCATCCAGAGCGCGGTGCGCGACGCCGTCGCCCGTACCGGGTACTCGCCGAACCGGGCCGCGCGCTCCCTGGTGACCCGGCGGGCCGAGACGATCGCCCTGGTCGTCTCGGGAGCCGGGGAACCCGAGGGGGAGCGCAGCTCCTTCGCCGCGCGGATGCTGGCCGACCCGTTCTTCGGCCGTGTCGCGGGCGGCGTCATCGACTTCCTGCGCCCGCGCTCCATGCACCCGGTGCTGATGTTCGCCGACTCCGAGGCCACCCGCGCCGACGTCGCCGCCTACGTACGGCAGGGCAGCGCGGACGGCGCCCTGGTCGTCTCCACGCACGCCGAGGACCCGCTGCCGGAACTGCTCGCCGAAGCGGCCCTGCCCTGCGTACTGTTCGCACGGCCCGCCCGGCCGGTCCCGGTCAGCTACGTCGACCTCGCGCACGCGGACGGCGGACGGCTGGCGGCGGAACACCTCCTCGCCCGCGGCTGCCGGCGGCCCGCGACGGTCACCGGGCCGCTCGACGTGCCCGCCGGCCAGGACCGGCTCGCCGGATTCCGCGACGCGCTGGCGCGGCACGGACACCCGTACATCCCGATCGCCGAGGGCGGCTTCACCTACGACAGCGGCGCCGCGGCGATGGCCCGGCTGCTCGCCGAACACCCGCAGATCGACGGGGTGTTCGTCGCCAACGACCTGATGGCGCAGGGCGCCTGCGAGGTGCTCAGGGAGTCCGGCCGGCGGATTCCGGACGACGTGGCCGTGATCGGGTTCGACGACTCCAGCGCTGCCCTCGCCTGCCGGCCGGCGCTGACCACCGTGCGGCAGCCCATGGAGGAAATGGCGGCCAGAATGGCCCAGTTGCTCCAGGAGCGCATCGAGGGAGCCCGGACCGAACCCACCTCCGTCATCTTCGAACCGGAGCTGGTGGTACGGGCGTCGGCGTAACGGCAGACGGGTGCCCGGCCCGTTCCGCGGCGGGTCAGGGAGCGCGGAACGGGCCGGGCGGTCGATGGGGCGGCAGCCTTACGGCAGCCGGTAGTCGGGGCCCAGCGCCGCGCCCTCCCCGGGGTGGGTCTCGTCGTAGCCGCGGGCGTTGCACTGGAGTCCGCCGACCACACAGTGCTCGACCAGGGCCGCCAGGGTCGGCTCGTGCCACGCGTTGAAGAAGTCGTAGTGGAACGAGTGACCGGTCCCGCTGGCCAGCCTCACCCGCGACATGTCACCGTCCACCGGGAAGGCCATCTTGAACTCGACCATCGGCACGGCTACCGGGTGACTGGCCGGACAGACGTTGTTGTTCGTGCCGGGCTTCACCACCGGGTACGCCATGTGGCTCTTGTGATCGGGCGTGTCCAGGTAGCGGCCGTCCCAGCAACTCGGCGACTGCATACGGATGTTGAGCTGAGTGTTGGCAGGGCAGTTCGAGGGGAAGTCGGGGTTGCGGTAACTGTCCCCGCACTCCCAGCCCTCCACCCAGCCGGGGTGGCCGCGGAACTCCGCGGCGCTCTGCGTCGGGCTGCCGACCACGAACCTCAGCCCTTTGGGGAAGGGCCGCACACTGGTGTAGTCGGTGACCCCCGCCTTGTAGTAGATGACCTGCGGCCCCGTCGGCAGCACCTTCCGGTCGCCGTTGAACAGCGACGGCATCCAGTACGCCGACGAGTCGCCCGGCGCCTTGCAGGTGGTGCGTCCACCGTAGAGGGAGCCGGTGGTGCTGTGGGCGTTGGTCGTGGTGTTGCCCATGAAGGTGTGGTCGTGCGAACTGCCGGGCTGCGACGGGTAGACGATCGGGTCGTCCGGCGCGGTGTGCGTGACGTCGCAGTTGGCCTGGAACTCGTGGAAGTAGCGGGGCGCGGGCTCCCTGTCGGACGGGGTGACGCCGGTGACCGGCGGGTTCGCGGGGATGTAGCCGTCGCCGTCCGGGTCGTCCCCGGACGGCAGCGCGGACACCGCCATGGTGTGGCCCTCGTGCCCGGAGGCGGCGGTGTCGGTGGCGGCCTTCGCGGTGTCGGGGCCGGAGGCCATCGCGGTCGAGCCCACCCCGAGCAGGGCGGCCAGCAGGGCGACGGCGATCAGCAGGACGGGTACGGGTTTGGCACGTGCGTTCATGAAGTCTCCCGGGAAGGTGGGGTGTCGGGCCGTCAGCGGTAGATGCCGAACTCGTGCAGGGAGTAGCCCCAGCCGGTGCCGCGCTGGGTCAGATGCAGCCGCACATGGCGGGCCGTCGTCGCGGCGAACTCGATGCCGTCCACGTCACCGTCGCCGCTCGTGGTGGCGTGCACCGTGCGCCAGTCGGTGCCGTTCTCCGACACCTGCACCTCGTAGGCCTTGCCGTACGCGGGGTCCCACACCAGCTGGAGCCTGCCGACCGTGGTGGGGGCACCGAGATCGACCGCGATCCACTGCGGGTCGCTCCAGTCGCTGGCCCACCGGGTGCCGGTGTCACCGTCGACGGCCTTGGCGGGCGTGCACGGGCAGTCGCCGTACTGCGCCTGGTGCGAGGAGGCCGTGACCGGCCGGTTCAGCGCCAGGTTGGTGCCCGCGACGGGCGGCGGGACCACCTTGACCGACCTGGTCTCGATCCCGGCGTTGCCGCGTCCGTCCTCCGACTGGAGGTAGACCTTCCACACGCCCAGCTTCTGCGGCGCGGTGACGGCGAAGGTGCCGTTGCCGGTGGACCGCCACTTGGCCTCGACGAGACGCTTGTCGCCGCTCGCGTAGTTGCCGCTGAGGAAGATCCGGTGGGTGAGCGGGTCGCCGTCCGGGTCGCGGACGTCGGCGCGGACGGTGAACTCCCCGCCCGCGGGCGCCGATCCGGCCGGGGTGACCGACATACCGGTGATGACGGGCGGGGTGTTGTCGCCGGCCGTCGAACCGGCGTAGGCCGCCTTCACGGCGTAGTAGGACAGTCGCTTCAGACCGTCGGGGAGCAGGTTGAACCAGACGCCGCCGAAGTCGTGCTCGGTGCCGTAGTGGAAGAGGGTGGCGCCGAGCGCGACGCCCTGGTGTCCGGTGACGCAGTTCCACGCCTTGGTGTAGCCGTCGCGCTTCTGCACGTCGGTGGGCTCGTCCGGAACCCCGTTGGCGTCGTCCGGCACCTCCCACTCGCCGGCCGGACCGCCCTCGGTGATGATGTACGGCTTGGTGTAGCCGCCCTCCTCCCAGTCCTGGCGCACACCGCAGATGTCGCCGTAGGCGTTGACCGCGTACAGGTCCAGGTCCGGGGCGTTGCGCTTGTAGTACGGCCAGGCGCCGGTCCAGGCGTCGGTGGAGGTGACCGGGTGGTCGGGGTCGATCGCGTGGATCCGCTTGGCGGCGTCGTTGACGAAGGTCGTGTACGCGTTGCGCTGGCGCTCCAGTTCGTCACCGCTGTAGCAGTTCTGCAGGCCGAGCACCGACTCGTTGCCGACGTTCCACAGCAGCGTCGCCGGGTGACTCCGGTACGCCTCGACCCACTTGGCGATCTCGCCGAGCATGGTGCTCTTGTAGGCGTCGTCCGTCACGTAGTTGACGCAGCCGCCGCTGCCGGGGCCGCCGCCCGGTTGCAGCCAGAAGCCGTTGATCACGCGGATGCCGTTGGCGGCGGCCTCGTCGAGGAGCGGCTTGGTGGAGCCGTCGGTGCCCCAGGTGCGGATGGTGTTGACGCCCATGGACCTGACGTCCGGGAGGTGGCGCGCGGCGTCCGCGACGGCCGGCCCCCAGGTGAGGCCCTTGACCGTGTACGGGCGGCCGCCCACGGTCAGCTGCCAGGCGCCCTGCGCGCCGGTCACCTTCACCGCTCCGCCGGCGGGCGGCGGGTCCTCGCCCGCGGCGCCGTAGACCTGGAACTCCCACAGCGAGTAGCCGTAGGAGCCGGGCCGTGCCGTGCCGTGCATCCGCACGTAGCGGCCGGAACCGGAGACCGCCAGTTCGTCGGTGCCGCCGTTGCCGTCGGTCACCGAGGTCAGGGTCCGCCAGTCGGTGCCGTTGTCGGACGCCTGGATCTCGTACGCCTTGCCGTAGGCGGCCTCCCAGGTGAGGACCACGCGGCTGAGGTTCTTGCGGTCGCCGAGGTCGACCTGGATCCACTGCGGATCACGCCATTCGCTGGCCCACCGGGTCCCGGTGAGATTCCCGTCGACGGCGGCGGAGGCGGGGAAACCCGCGCCCTCGGCGGAGGAGGCGGTGGCGGGTCGGCCCTGGGAGAGCAGGGCGTCGGCGGCTCGCGCGGACGGTGCGGCCAGGACGGTCAACGACGAGGCCAGCAGGGCCAGCAGGGTGAGGAGAAGGGTCCCGGCGCGGGTGGGCGCGACGAGGTGGATGTGGGGTCTGAACACGTTCTCTCCTGAACGAAGGAGGGGGATCGGCGTCCCGTGTCGATGGGAGAGCGCTCTCCCGGAGCCTGACGCGGAGACATGGGCCTGTCAATCCATTGGGACTCAACTCCTTGTGTGGCGAGTGTTTTCGCTGGGCCGATGGGCGGCGGCTTCCGCGGGCCGGGGCCCGTTGACAGGAGCGGCGTCCTTCCGCACCATCGGGAGAGCGCTCTCCCGGACGGTGAGGGCGGCCACAGGGGGTGGAATGACCGAGGAAGAACTCGCGCGGCTGGCGGAGAAACTGGATCTGCGGCAGCGGATCCGGCTGCTCACCGGGGCCACGACCTGGCGTACGCACGCCGAACCGGTCGTCGGACTGGCCGAGATGACGACGTCCGACGGGCCCGCCGGGATCCGGGGCGAGGCGTGGGACGAGCGGGACACGTCCCTGCTGCTGCCCTCGGCCTCCGCGCTGGGCGCCCTGTGGGACGACGGACTGGTCGAACGGCTCGGCGGACTGCTGGCGGCGGAGGCGCACCGCAAGGGCGTGGACGTCGTCCTCGCGCCGAACCTCAACCTCCACCGGTCCCCGCTGGGCGGCCGCCACTTCGAGTGCTTCGCCGAGGACCCGCTGCTCACCGGCCGTACGGGCGCCGCCCTGATCCGCGGCATCCAGCGGCACGGGATCGCCGCCACGGCCAAGCACTACGTGGCCAACGACTCCGAGACGGACCGGCTCACCGCCGATGTCCGGGTCGGCGAGCGGGCCCTGCGCGAGGTGTACCTGGCTCCCTTCGAGGCGGCGGTGGCGGCCGGCGTGCGGGTGGTGATGACCGGCTACAACGGGGTCAACGGCACCACGATGACGGAGAGTCCGCTGCTGGCCGAGCCGTTGAAGGGCGAGTGGGGGTTCGACGGCGTCGTGGTCTCCGACTGGGGGGCGGTCCGCACCACCGCACCGAGCGCGCGCGCCGCCCTCGACCTGGCCATGCCCGGCCCCGGCGGCCCGTGGGCGGAGGCCCTGCTGCGGGCGGTGGAGAGCGGGGCGGTACCTGTCGACGCGGTCGACGACAAGGTGCGGCGACTGCTGCGGCTCGCTGAGTGGGTGGGGGCGCTCGGTGAAGGGCGGGGGGACAACTCCGTTGCCGGGGAGGGGACTTCGGTCGGGCGGGAAGGCTCGGTCCGGCCGACGACGGTGTACGCCGGGCGCGACGACTTCGGCGGGTGCGGTGACTCCGTCGGGGCGTCGGAGGCTTCGACCCGTCGTGACGACTCGGTCGGGCCGGCGGGACTGTCCGCCGGGCGCGATGAAGTGGTCGGGTCGCCGGCGCTGTCCGTCGAACGCGGTGACTGGGTCCGGTTGCCGGCGCCCTCCGCCGAACGCGACGACTCCGTGCGGCCGTCGGCCCCTTTCGGCGAACACGATGCAGCCGCCCAGCCGTCGGTCCTGGCCGCCGGTCGGCACGATGCGGTCGGGTGGTCGGCGCCCTGCGCCGAGCGAGAAGCCGTCGGCCGGTCGTCGGGGCTCTCCGGCGAGCGCGAATCCGCCGCCCAGTCGTCGGCGCTCTCCGCCGAGTACGAAGCCGCCGTCCGGTCGTCGGCGCCTTCTGCCGAGCGCAAATCCTCAGTCGAGTCGTCCGTCTCGTCCGCCGAGCGGGGGCTGTTGCGACAGGTCGTCGCCGCCGGCTCGGTTCTGCTGCACAACCGTGGCGTACTCCCGCTGGACCGGGAGGAGTTGGGCACCGTCGCCGTGATCGGCGCCCATGCCGCGCACCCGCGCACTCAGGGCGGCGGCAGCGCGGGGGTGTTCCCGGGCCGTGTGGTCACCTTCCTGGACGGCATCCGCCGTGAACTGGACGGCCGGGCCACGGTCGTCCACGTACCGGGGCCGGCCCTGGACGCACCGCCGCCGCCCCTCGACGCGTCCCGCTGCCGCGACCCGCGCGACGGAGCCCCCGGAGTCCTGCTGCGCGTGCTCGACGCGGATGGCCGCGAACTGCACGCCGAACACCGCCTGTCCGGGCGTCTGTTGGAGCCGCCTCAGCCGCCCGGTGCGCACACCGTCGAGATCAGCGCCCTGCTGCCCTCCGGGAGCGGCGGACCGTGGTGCTTCGGCGTCGGCGGCTTCGGCCGTATGACACTCACCGTGGACGGCCGCGATCTGATCGACGACGAGTTCCCACCGCTCACCGGCGACCCGGCCGTCCTCCACGTGAACCCGCCGGGCCAGTACGCCCGTACGGAGGTTCCGGGCGGGAAGGACCTGCACGTCGTGGCCCGCCGGGAACTGGCCCCCGGCACGGGCCGGGCCACGGTCCTCAGCGCCGCCCCGCCCGAGCCCGCCCCGGACGCCGCCGTCGCCGAGGCCGTCGTGGCCGCCCGCCGGGCGGACGCCGTGGTGCTGGTGGTGGGCGCCACCGAGAACAGCGAGTCCGAGGGCCACGACCGCACCACGCTGGCCCTGCCCGGGCACCAGGACGACCTGGTCCGCGCCGTCTGCGCGGCCAACCCGCGCACGGTGGTCGTCCTCAACACCGGCAGCCCGGTGGAACTGCCCTGGCGGGCCGAGGCCGGGGCGCTCCTGCTGACCTGGTTCCCGGGGCAGGAGGGCGGCGCGGGAGTCGCCGACGTGCTGTTCGGGCACGTCGAACCGGGCGGGCGGCTGCCCACCACCTGGGGCGCCGCCCTCGGCGACGTACCGGTGAGCCGGACCCGCCCGGAGCACGGCGTGCTCGACTACACCGAGGGCCTGCACATCGGCTACCGGGCCTGGCTGCGGGCCGGCCGCGAACCCGCGTACTGGTTCGGACACGGACTGGGCTACACGACCTGGGCGTACGAGGGCCTGACGGTCCTGGCCGAGGCCCCCGCCGCCGGGCGCGAGGGCGGCAGCGGTTCGGGGACGGCCGACGCCGTCCGTACCGTCCGCGTCCGGCTCCGCAACACGGGCCGGCGCAGGGGCCGCGAGGTGGTCCAGGTGTACCTGGCCCGGCCCGTGTCACGGGTGGATCGGCCGCTGCGCTGGCTCGCCGGGTACGCGTCCGTCGAGGCGGATCCGGGGGAGGAGGTGACGGTGGCGGTGCGGGTGCCGCGGCGGGCGTTCCAGCACTGGTGCGAGGAGGACGGCGGCTGGCGCACCGAACCGGGCGAGTGGCTGGTGCTGGCGGGCCGGTCGGCGGGCGAACTTCCGCTGCGGGCCCTCGTCGACGACCACCACCTTGACCTCGGGGTTTCCCGGTACGACGCCTGACAGCGAGGGTGCATGCCCGCCGCAGCGCCGGGTAGGCCCCTCCGGGACGAGGACGTCACGGGAGCGTCCGTGGAGCGAGGAGTGCCGGAAGTGATTCGAAAGCTGCAGGCGGTCGCGCTGGACTGTGCCGATCCGGTGGCGCTCGCCGAGTTCTACGCGGAACTGCTCGGCGGCCGGGTGGTCAGGGACTCGGCGGACTCCGACTGGATCGAGGTGCACGGGTTCGAGGGGACACCCCTGGCCTGTCAGCGGGTGGACGGCTACCGGCCGCCCGAGTGGCCGGGCCAGGACCGCCCGCAACAGCTCCACCTGGACTTCGACGTCGACGACCTCGACGCCGAGGAGCAGCGGGCGCTCGCCCTCGGCGCGACCCTGCTGGAGCCGACGGACCGGATCCGCCCCGACGCCAACTGGCGGGTATACGCCGACCCGGCCGGCCACCCCTTCTGCCTCTGCCTGCACTGAACGGACGGCCATCCGCCCCACGGGGTCACGAAGGGTCGGTGGCAGCCGGACCGATCCAGCGGCGGTAGGCGGCGGCATCCACGTTGCCGCCGCACACGACGGTGACGACATGGCGCCCGGCGAAGCGGTCGCGGTCCTCCAGGACCGCCGCGACGCCGAGCGCCGCCGAGGGCTCGACGACGAGGCCGGCGTGGTCGAGGAGCAGTCGCATCCCGGCGACGATCGACTCCTCCCGGACCAGTACGGCGTCGTCGGCCACCACGAGCAGGTCGTCCAGGACGGCCGGGATGGGAAACCGGCCGGCGACGCCGTCGGCGATGGTGTCCGCCGAGTCCGTGGTCACGACCCGCCGCTCGCGCCACGAGAGGGTCAGCGCCGGTGCGCCCGACGGCTGGACGCAGATCACCTCGATCCCGGGGGCGAGGTCCTTGAGGACATGACCCACGCCGGTGGCCAGGGCGCCGCCTCCGAGGGCGAGCAGTACGGTGTCGAACCGCGGCGTGGCGGCGGTCAGTTCCAGCCCGATGGTCGCCGCGCCCTCGCAGGTCTCGATGTCCAGGCTGTCCTCCAGCAGCCGGATGCCGTCGCGGCGCGCCCTGTCCGCCGCGCGCTCGCGGGCCGACTCGTGGTCCCCGTCCACGAGTTCAAGGGCGGCGCCCAGGGCGCGGATCCGGTCGAGCTTGGCCGGGGTGGCGAAGCGGGACGCCACCACGGTGACGTCGAGGCCCCGGTTCCGGCCGGACCAGGCGAGGGCCTGGCCGAGGTTGCCCGCGCTGGCGCACACCACGGCACGGTCGCCGCCGTCGGCGAGCCGGGTCGCGGCGATCTCGGTCCCGCGCGCCTTGAAGCTGCGGACCGGGTTCGCCGTTTCCAGTTTCACGCTCACCGCGCAGCCGAGTTCCGGCTCCAGCGCCTCGCAGCGGTACAGAGGGGTGTCGAGGAAGACGGGGTCGATCAGCCGCCGTGCCGCCCGTATCCGATCGGTGTCCAGCCGCGTACCCCGCATGGCACGGCAGCGTAGCGTCACGCGGGGAGGTGGGAGCCGGGTGTCACTGCCTCGGGACGGGTTTCCAGTCCTCGGCGAGGAGGCCGAGGACGACCTCGTCGAGGAACTCGCCCATGACCCAGGCCGCGGAGCGCAGGACGCCTTCGCGGACGAAGCCGTTGCGTTCGGCGGAGCGCAGCATCGCGGTGTTGTCCGAGAGCGTCTCGATCTGGAGCCGGTGCAGGCCGCGTACGACGAAGCCGTAGTGGCACAACGCGGCGACCACGTCGGTGCCGTACCCCTTGCCGCGCTGCGCGGGCAGCAGGCCCAGGCCGATGTGCGCGTTGCGGTTGTGCGGGTCGACGCCCCACAGGGTCGCGCTGCCGATGAGGGTGCCGCCGTCCAGTTCCACCACGGAGAACGGGACGTTCGCCTCTTCGCTGTCGTCGACCTTGAGCCGGTCCCTCGACGTCGGTGCGATCGGCCGCCACGGCTTGGTCTCGGACCGGGAGGCGTTGACCACGTCGTTGAACAGCTCGTCCAGCAGGATGGGGATGTCGTCCTCGTGGCGGGCCCTGAGCCCGACCTTGTTGCCCTTCAGCATGCGGGATTCCTATCCGACGGCGCGCGCCCGCGGCAACCGAATAGTGGGCGGTCCCCGGCGTGAACAGGTCTGTTCCGCAGGCCGGTTCAGTCCTGGTCGCCCACCCGTCCGGCGGTGATCTGCCGGCCCCGGGTGGAATCGACGACCACCGGGATGCCGTCGGGGACCTGCCCCTGGAGATCGTCGAGGAGGTCCTCGACGGGCGGCAGGTCGCCCGGCCCGCGGACGTGGATGTACAGGGTCCTGGACTGGTTGGTGACGTTGGTGACGGACGCGCCGGGGCTGTCCGACAGCCACCGCTCGGCGGCGGACTTGGTGTGCGAGGTCCAGGTGGTGAGCAGGACGGCCGTGACGGTGTTGGCGGTGAGGGGGAGCAGTACGGCGGCGAAGAGCAGTCCGAGCATGAGGTACGCGCGGCGCGGTCCGGGGCCGGTGCGCCGCTCGCCGGAGCGTACGTGCCCGAGCGCGGCGAAGACGACCATCCCGGCGAAGACCAGGGCGAAGAGGTTGGAGAGGAAGAGCACCAGGGCGCCCAGCGCCAGCCACCAACTGGCCTGTCCGGCACAGACACCGGTGACGACCAGCGGCGGGACGAGGGAGATGGCGATGGCTACTCCGGGCAGGACCGCGGCGACGTCCCTGCGGGACAGCGCGACGGCACCGGCGAACCCCGTCGCCAGGGCTGCGATCAGGTCCAGCAGGCCGGGGGAGGTCCGTCCGGAGATCTGGCTGTTGGTCAGCAGCGGATAGTTCTGGGGCACGACGAGTGAGGCCGCCGCGCCGATCAGCATCACCAGCAGGCAGCCGAGGGCGACGAAGGCGAGGGCGGCGGAGCGGCGGCGCCGCACCGCGCCGAGGGCGATGCCCATGATCGGCGTCGACAGCGGGGCGATGATCATCGCACCGATGACGGTGGCCGTGGAGTCGGTGAGGATGCCGCCCGCCGCGATGACCGACGACAGCGTGAGCATGGTCCAGAAGGCGGACTGCTTGGCCTGTCTGTCGCCCGACGACAGGTCGAGATCCTCCCGCAGGTCTTCCAGTGAGCGCCGCTGATGGGCCGGGAGGACCTTTTCACGCAGGTGGCTGAGCATGCGCACAAGTATGAGGAACCGTGCATATCGGACCCCGCAGGGACACGGGCCGTCCGGCACTCACCTTCCGCACTCACCTGCCGCGACGCACGACCAGGCTCTCCACCGCGTACGACATCTCGTCCACCGAGTCGTCCGGGGCCGGGTGGTAGCGGCCCGCGCACACGGACAGGTTGACGATGAGATAGGCGTGCCAGCTCGAACCGACCCCGCGTCCGTCGGCGAAGACCTGCTTGCCGTTGAGGAGCCACACCACACTGCGTCTGCCGAAGGTCACGCTCAGACTGATCACCTCCCCGGGGCCGACGGCGCTGTCGCGGACGTATCTCCCGCTCCGGCGGACGTGGTTCGTCAGTTCCAGCAGGTCCGGGTTGTCCGGGTGGTACTCGAAGACGTCGACCTCGTTGCCGCCGTCCCGCCAGGTCCAGATCGCCGGCCAGGCGCCCGTCTCGACCGGCAGGCGCACCCTGGTCTCCAGCCGGTCGCCGGTGCGGACCATGAACCCCTCCGGGCTCTCCTCGGTGGTGAGCAGCCCGGCGTCCCACAGTCCGTCGGGCCGGCGGGTGGCGCGGAACGTGCCCTCCCGGCAGTAGGCGGGATCGTCGGTGAGATGGTCCAGTTTGTTGTCGCCCCGGTTGGTGGGGCCGCCGTCCGGATAGGCCCACGACCGCCCGGCCACCCACTGGTCCTCGGAGGAGAAATCTGCGACGAAGACGACTTCACTCACGCCCGGCTCCCTGGTCGCTCGCTACGCATGTGCTGACCGGGTGATCCCCGCCGTGGTCGGCGTCATGCGGGGCCCCGGCGCGCCGCGCCCTGTTTCATACGAACGGGTGACGCGGGCCGGCGCGGTCCGGTGGTGACAGGGGGCGCGCACCCCGGCGTGGCCCGCGCGAACCGGTCAGGATTCGAGAAGCGTGTGCCGTACGGCCGCCCTAGTCTCGTCGGCATGACTTCCATTGACTTCGTCGCCCTCGAGGTGGCGGACACCGCCGCCGCCGACCACTTCTACACGTCCGTGCTCGGGCTGGGCGACGAGGTGCGGGTGCGTGCCTCCGAGGCCGCCACCAGCGGATTCCGCGGGTTCACCCTCTCACTGGTGGTGTCCCAGCCGGCCAACGTCAACGCGCTCGTCGAGGCCGCCGCGGAGGGCGGTGCCACGGTGGTCAAGCCGCCCGCCAAGTCGCTGTGGGGCTACGGCGCCGTCGTGCAGGCCCCGGACGGGACCGTGTGGCAGGTCGCCTCGTCGTCGAAGAAGGACACCGGCCCGGCCGCCCTGGACGTCGACGAGATCGTGCTGCTGCTCGGCGTGGAGAACATGAAGGCCAGCAAGGAGTTCTACGTCGGACACGGCCTTGCGGTCGGCAAGAGCTTCGGCAGCAAGTACGTGGAGTTCGCCACCGGCCGGGGCGCGGTGAAGCTGGCCCTCTACAAGCGCCGGGGCCTGGCCAAGGTCGCGGGCGTCTCCCCCGAGGGCTCCGGTTCGCACCGCATCGTCATCGGCGCCGACGCCGGGGTGTTCGAGGACCCGGACGGGTTCGCCTGGACGACGGCCGCGTAGCGCCGGCATGGCACGGGCCGCCCGTACGAGGCGCGCGGGAGGTGCTACTTCACGGCACCCGCCGTCAGGCCCGACTTCCAGAACCACTGGAGCAGCACGAACGCCACCACCAGCGGCAGCAGCGCCAGCAGTGATCCGATCACCATCAGCGGATAGAAGTCCGGGTTGATCGGAGCGGCGGCGTTCCAGCTGTAGAGCCCCAGACTCAGCGGGTACAGGGACTCGTCGTTGAGCATCACCAGCGGCAGGAAGAAGTTGTTCCAGATCGCCGTGAGCTGGAACAGGAAGATCGTCACATAGCCGGGGCCGACCATCCGCAGCCCCACCGAGAAGAAGCTGCGCAGTTCCCCGGCCCCGTCGACGCGCGCCGCCTCCAGCACCTCGCCCGGCACGTACGAGGCCGCGAACAGCCGCCCCAGATACACCCCGAACGGGTTGAACAGCACGGGGACGAGGACCGACCACACCGTGTTGGCCATGCCCAGACCGGAGACCATCAGATACAGGGGCAGCGCCAGGACCGTCGCCGGCACCATCACCGACAGCAGGACCAGCGTGAACAGGTGCCGCCTGCCCGTGAACTCGAACTTCTCGAAGGCGTACCCGGCCGCCACGCTGATCAGGGCGCCGAGCGCCGCGCCGCCCACTGCGTACAGCAGGCTGTTGCCGTACCAGCGCAGGAAGATGCCGTCGCCCTCGTCGAGCAGGGCCCGGACGTTGTCCAGGAGCGCGAATTGCGACGGGTCGAGGAAGTCGGAGGCGAAGAGCGCCTGCGCGTCCACGGCCGACGCCATCAGCAGCCAGACCAGCGGCAGCAGCGCGTACAGGGCGCTCAGCGCGACCAGCAGGTTGGCGACGGACCGGCTCGACCAGCGGCCGGCGGCGGCCGGGGCCGTCGGGTCCGCGGTCCGGCGGCGCGGACGACGGCGGCGCGGGACCTGGAGCGTCGTCACGGGGTCACCTTCCTGGGGTTCTCGGCGGTCAGCCGGGTGACGGCGAAGGACAGCAGACAGCACACGGCCAGCAGCAGTACCGAAGCGGCCGCCGCGAGGCCGTAGTTGTTGCGGGTGAACGCCGCGTCGTAGATGTACATGTTCGGCGTGAACCGCGGCCCGACCAGCGGGCTCGCCTTGCTCAGCAGCATGGGCTCGGTGAACAGTTGCAGCGCTCCGATCGAGGAGAAGATCACCACCGTGGTCACGGTCGCGCGCAGCAGGGGCACCTTGATCCGCAGCGCGGTACGGACCGGCCCCGCCCCGTCCACGGCCGCCGCCTCGATCACATCGCCCGGTATCGCGCGCAGCGCGGCGAAGAAGATCACGGTCGTGTAGCCCAGACCGCTCCACAGCGCGATGTTCACCAGCGACGGCACCAGCATCCCCAGCGACAGGAAGTCGACGTCGACGGAGAGGTCCTCCAGCACGCCCAGTACCGGGGAGATGCCCGGCGTGTAGAGGTACAGCCAGATCACCGTGGCGATGATGCCGGGCACGGCGTGCGGCACGAACAGCAGGGTCTGGCTCAGTCGGCGGGCGCGGATCCAGCCGGAGTCGAACAGCAGCGCCAGCACCAGGGCTCCGGCGACGGCGGCCGGCACGAACACCAGCGTGTACAGCAGGGTGATGCCCACGCCGCGCACGAACGACGGATCGTCCAGGACGGCCGCGTAGTTGCGCAGCCCCGCGAAGGACGTGTGCGCGCCGTCGAAGCCGAGCCCCTCGTGCGTGGTGGAGAAGAAGCTCAGGTGGATCGCGTACAGCGTGGGCAGCACGAACACGGTCAGCAGCAGGACGACGAAGGGGCCGAGGAGCACCGCGACCGCCGTCCGCCGGGAGGCGTCGCCGGTCCGCCGGGGCGGCGCCGCGACCTCGTGGCCGGTGCGGGCGGAGCCGGCCGTTCGGGGCTGGGTGACGGCGCTCATACGGTCCTCATCGCGAGTCCCAGGCTGCGCATGTCGGGCAGGGTCTCCGCCTGTGCCGCGCGCAGCGCGTCCGTGATCGTGGTGCCGTACCTGAGCCGGGCGGGGACCGCCCGGATTGCGACTCGGAGGTGCTGGAGTTCGTCTTCGCCAGGCCGCCCGGCACCACGAACACCTCCGGCCTGCCACGCCGCACCACCCTCCAGAAGACGCTGCTGAACCACCTCGACCAGGGCGGCCACTGGCACATGGGCCGAGGCTGGACACCGCTCCCCTGAACCGCCGCCGCCCACGGACCGGGCGCCGCCCACCGGCCGGGCGCCGCCCACCGGCCGGGCGCCGCCCACCGGCCGGGCGCCGCCCGCCGGTTGGGTGTTCGTCCACCGGTCGGGTGCCGTCCACCGGTCGGGTGCCGCCCACCGGCCGGGTGCCGCCCACCGGCCGGGCGCCGCCCACCGGCCGGGCGCCGCCCGCCGGTTGGGTGTTGTCCGACGGCTGGGTGCCGTCTGCCAACGAAGCGCCGTTCACTGGCCGCGCGCTACCCGCGGGCCAGGTGTCGTCCACCGGCCGTGCGTTGTCCACCAGCCAGGCATCGTCCGCCGGTGAGGCGCCGTCTACCGGCTGGGCGCCGCCCACCGGTCAGGCGCCGCCCACGGACCTGCCGCCGCCCACGGACCTGCCGCCGCCCACCGGTCAGGCACCGCCCACCAGCAAGACATCACCCGCCAGCCCGCCGCCGTCCACCACCCACCCAACAACCCCGCCCAACAACCCCGCCCCACCCCGCCAAGACCCCGCCGGGCCCTCGGTCAGCCCAGCGCCGCCGTGATCGCGTCCAGTTGCTCCGCCACCGGGCCCAGCGTGATCAACCCCGTTCCCGCGCCCGCCACTTCGGTCGAGGCCGGTAGCAACTGGGTGTGGGCCCGGGACAGGACCGTGCGGTCGCCCACGGCGATCGCCGCACGGGCCAGCAGGCACCACATCGCCTCGAACATCAGGTCCCGAGGCGGGGAGGGGACGACGCGCAGCGCGGCACGAGCCTCCTCCGCACGGCCGGCCTCGGCCAGCAGCAGCGGCCGTACCCACGGCTCGTAGGGCCCCCAGTCCGCGTCGGCGGCGGCGCCGTCGTCCGGCAGGGCCCCGTGCCGCAGGCGTACGCACAGCCGGGCCAGCGGCAGCAGTCCCGACTCCAGTCCGGGCATCCCCGCGCCCGCCAACGACAGGGCGGCTTCCGCGTAGGCGGCCTCCGCGGCGGCCGGCTCCGCGGTCGTGGCCGTCCGCAGCGCGCGGAACCACGCCGTGAAGACGGACACCAGCGGCAGCTCGTGGCGGGCCGCGAGCTCGTCCGCGGCGGCGGCGTGCCGGTCGGCGGCGGCCAGGTCGGCCAGGGCGGACTTCGCCTGGAGACGGACGAGGTGGCCGAGCACCTCGTACCGGACCAGACCGTGCCCGGCGGAGAGCGCGACGATCTCCGTGCCGATCGCGTCACGCCGGTCGGCGAGCCCGGCGCGGCGGAACGACTGCATGAAGACGCCGTTCAGGGCGAAGGCCAGCAGGGAGGCGTCGCCCAGCCGTCGGGCGATCTCCTGCGCCTGTCCGGCCGCCCGGAGCGGTCGGGCCAGGACACCGGAGGGCGGTTCGTCGGCCGGAAGCGTCCCGCGTGACTCCACCGCGACCGTCGCCAGGAGGCGGCAGCGGGCCGCGTCGTGCGCGCCCGGATCCAGCGCGCGCAGCGTCCGCTCGGCGGCATCCACCAGCCACCGCGCCTGCTCGGGGTCGTCGGAGCGGGTCCAGATCGCGGGCACGTCGTAGACGCCGATCACCCGGGCGGTCAGCTCGGGATCCCCCAGCTGTTCCGCCGCCGCCACCGCGGCCACCCGGTGCCTGCGGGCCGCCTCCAGCCCGCCGCCGCCCGTCACCGCCAGATCGCGCATCAGCCCGACCGTGGACTCCAGCCGGGTACGGGCCCTGCTGCCCAGCACCCCCTCGTACGCGGCCGTCGCCCGCGCCCACACCCGGTCCACGGACGTACCGGCGTCCGGGTCGAGGTGCTCGGCGTGCAGCAGGACGTCGTCCTCCAGGCGCCGCAGCCGCGGCCCGGGGTCCACGCCCAGGTGCTCGCGCAGCATGGCCGCCGCGCGGCGCAGCACCGACAGGGCGTCGGCCTGCCGGCCGGCGCGGTACAGGGCCAGCGCCAGCAGCCGCCAGCCCTCCTCCCGCCAGGGGTGGTCGGTCACATGCGCGTCCAGCTCGGGGACCGCCTCGGCCGCCCGGCCCAGCGAGATCAGGGCCTCCGCACGCGCCTCGACCGTGTTCAGCCGCAGCCCGGTCAGCCGGGAGCGCTCCGCCCGCAGCCACCGTTCGTCGTCGAAGTCGGCGAAGGCCGGCCCGCGCCACCAGGTGAGCGCCTCGGTCGTCCGCTCCAGCACCTCGGCCGCGCCCACGTCCCCGAGGGCGCCCGTCGCGGCCTCGAACCGCCAGGCGTCCACGTCGTCCTTCGCGGCGCGCAGGGCGTACCCGGCGCCTTCGGTGACCAGCAGACGGGACGGGGTCCTCGGCGGCCGGTCCGGCTCCAGCGACCGGCGCAGATCACCGACGAAGGTGCGCAGCGCCCCCACCGCGTTGCCGGGCGGCTCGTCCCACAGGTCCTCCACCAGCCGGGAGACGGGCACGACCTGCCGCCGGGCCGCGACGAGCCGGGCCAGCACCGCGCGGTGCCGGGGCCCCTTCAACCCGAGCCGCCCGCCCTCCTCGTCCCAGGCCACCACCGCGCCCAGCACTCCGAACCTCACCCGCACGCTGTCGTCCGTTCCGCTCCGCCACCTGCTCGTTCACGCCAACCTACCGCCGCCCCACGACGTTGATCCGCTGCTGATCCAAGGCCCGCAGGCTGATGTCGACGGCCCGGAGGAACGGGCCCCGCACCACACCGGAAGGGCACACAGCCATGACACCCGCAATCCCTGGATTCGACTACCGGCGCGTCACCGTGGACGAAGGAGTGGGACTGAACGTCGCCGTCGGCGGCTCCGGCGCCCCGCTGGTGCTGCTGCACGGCTTCCCCCAGACGCACCTGATGTGGCGGCACGTCGCCGAGGACCTGGCGGCCGACCACACGGTGATCTGCCCCGACCTGCGCGGCTACGGCGACAGCGACAAGCCCGCGGAGAGCGGACCGGACGTCTACTCCAAGCGCACCATGGCCCGTGACATCGTGCGGCTGGCACGAGGGCTCGGCCACGAGCGGTTCGCCCTCGCCGGCCACGACCGGGGCGCCCTGGTCGCCTTCCGCGCCGGCCTCGACCACCCGGACACCGTCACCCACCTGGCCTGCCTGGACGTACTGCCCACGCTGGACATGTGGGACGCGCTGCACGGCGTGCGGGCGGCCATCGGATTCCACCTGTACCTGATGGCCCAGCCGCCCGGGCTGCCGGAGCGGATGATCGGGGGCAGCGCCGACGCGTTCTTCGGCTACTTCCTCGACGTCTGGGCGAACGACCCCGAGGCCGTGCCGCCGCACATCCGCGAGGTCTATCTCGAAGCCTGCCGCGACGCCGTTCCGTCCATCGTGGCGGACTACCGGGCCTCCGCCGGCATCGACGTCGAGCACGACAAGGCCGACCGGGCCGAGGGCCGCCGGCTGACGATGCCGGTCTCGGTCCTCCAGCAGGACTGGGGCGCGGCGCTCGGCTACGAGGCCGCCGCGTTGTGGGGTGCCTGGGCCGCCGACCTCGACCACTCCACCGTCTCCTGCGGGCACTTCATGGCCGAGGAGGACCCGGAGCGGATCGCGAAGGAGCTGAGGGCGCTGCTGACCCGCTGACGGCGAGAGGCCGCACGGGACCGGTGGCGACCCGGTCCCGTGCGCGGCGGCCGTCAGCCCTTCGCGGGGGTGAGCGGCACGTCGAGGCGGTCCGCGAGGGCGTCGAAGGAGATGCCGAACGTCTCCAGGACGACGGCGCCGGCCGGGCCCACGGCGAAGGTGGCGACGTCGGTGTAGACGCGGTCGACGCAGCCCAGGCCGGTGACCGGGTAGGTGCACTCGGGGACCAGCTTGGGGGTGCCGTCCTTGGCGAACAGGCTCATCATCACGAACACCTGCTTGGCGCCGATCGCCAGGTCCATGGCGCCGCCGACGGCCGGGATGGCGTCGGGGGCGCCGGTGTGCCAGTTGGCCAGGTCGCCGGCGGCCGAGGTCTGGAAGGCGCCGAGGACGCACACGTCGAGGTGGCCGCCGCGCATCATCGCGAAGGAGTCGGCGTGGTGGAAGTACGACGCCCCGGGCAGCTCGGTGACCGGAGCCTTGCCCGCGTTGATGAGGTCGGGGTCGACCTGCCCCTCCCGGGCCGCCGGGCCCATGTGGAGCATGCCGTTCTCCGTGTGCAGCACCACTCCGGAGCCCGCCGGGAGATGGTCGGCGACCAGCGTCGGCTGGCCGATGCCCAGGTTGACGTAGGAGCCCGGCGGGATGTCCCGGGCCACGATCGCGGCCATCTCGTCCCTGCTCAGGGGCGCGCGGTCGAGGTGCTCCACGAGTGCGGTCGTCGCGTTCATACGGTCGGTGCCACCTTCACGACTCGGTCCACGTAGATGCTCGGGGTCACGACGGCCTCGGGGTCCAGGGCGCCCGTCTCGACGATGTCGCCCACCTGGGCGACGACCGTGGTCGCGGCGGTGGCCATCACCGGGCCGAAGTTCCGCGCGGTCCTGCGGTACACGAGGTTGCCCATGCGGTCCGAGCGGTGGGCGCCGATCAGCGCCACATCGCCCTTGATGGGGTACTCCAGGACGTGCGTACGGCCCTCGATCTCGCGGGTCTCCTTGCCCTCGGCGAGCAGCGTGCCCGCCCCGGTCGGGCAGTAGAACGCCCCGATGCCCGCCCCGGCCGCGCGCAGCCGCTCGGCGAGGGTGCCCTGCGGCACCACCTCCAGTTCGATCCGTCCGGCCCGGTAGAGCCGGTCGAAGACCCAGGAGTCGCTCTGCCGCGGGAACGAACAGATGATCTTGCGGACGCGGCCCGTGTCGAGCAGCGCCGCCAGCCCGGAGTCGCCGTTGCCGGCGTTGTTGGAGACGACGGTCAGTCCGCTCGCGCCCTGCCGGATGAGCGCGTCGATCAGCTGGACCGGCATCCCGGCCATGCCGAACCCGCCCACCAGGACGGTCGACCCGTCCTCGACGCCGGCCACCGCGCTGTCGGCGTCGGTGTGGAAGGTGGTGGTCACGAGGTCCTCCCGGAGACGTTCTCCAGTACGACGGCCAGGGCCTGGCCCACGCCGATGCAGATCGCCGCCACGCCCCACCGCCCGCCCGACTCGCGCAGCCGTGCGGTGAGCGTGCCGAGGAGCCGGCCGCCGGAGGCGCCCAGCGGGTGCCCCAGGGCGATCGCGCCGCCCTTGGCGTTCACCAGGTCCGGATCGATCCCCCAGGCGTCGACGCAGGCCAGCGACTGGACGGCGAAGGCCTCGTTCAGCTCCACCGCCGACACGTCGGCCCAGGTGATCCCGGCCGCGCGCAGCGCCCGGTTCGCGGCCTCGACCGGGGCGAAGCCGAACAGCTGCGGGTCCAGGGCCGACACCCCGCGGCCCGCGATCCGCGCCAGCGGGTCCCGCCCGATGCGTGCCGCCGCCTCACCGGAGCCCAGCAGCACGGCGGACGCGCCGTCGCTGAGCGGCGAGGCGTTCCCGGCGGTGATCTGGCCGTCGGCGCGGAACGACGGCTTGAGCGCGGCGAGCTTCTCGACCGAGGTACCCGGCCGGATGCCCTCGTCCCGGCCCAGCACGCCGCCGTCCCGGCCGCCCGTCTCCACGGGCACGACCAGGTCGTCGTAGAAGCCGCTGTTCCAGGCTTCGTCGGCGAGGCGGTGCGAGCGGGCCGCGAACTCGTCCTGGCGGGAGCGCGGGATGCCGAACTTCTCCCCGAGGAGTTCGTTGGCCTCGCCGAGGGAGACGGTCCACTCCTTCGGCATGCGGTCGTTGACCAGCCGCCAGCCCAGCGTGGTGGAGACGGCCGTCAGGTCACCGGCCGGGAACCCGCGGGACGGCTTGGGCAGGACCCAGGGCGCGCGGGTCATCGACTCGACACCGCCGGTGAGGACGATGTCGGCGTCCCCCGTCTCCACCGCACGGGAACCGATGATCGCCGCGTCCAGCGAGGAGCCGCACAGCCGGTTGACGGTCGTGGCGGGCACCGAGGTCGGCAGCCCCGCCAGCAGGACGGCCATACGGCCGACGTTGCGGTTGTCCTCACCGGCCCCGTTGGCGTTGCCCCACACCACGTCGCCGATGGCGGCCGGGTCCAGGGAGGGCGTGGTGCGCAGCAGCGCGGACACGGCGGTGGCGGCGAGGTCGTCCGGCCGGACGCCAGCGAGTGCCCCGCCGAACCGCCCGAAGGGAGTTCTCACGGCTGAGTAGAGGTAGCTGTCGACCATGCCCTCACGCTAGGCCCACGCCATTCATCCGATCCAATACCTAGTTACACTCAATCCATCGGCCGCACTTATGAATGGCGCGCGGGGAGGCGGTGGCGTGGAGATCCGGCAGGTCCGCTACTTCCTCGTCCTGGCCGAGGAGTGCCACTTCGGCCGCGCCGCCGCCCGCCTCCATGTGGCCCAGCCGGCCCTGTCCCAGCAGATCAAACAGCTGGAGCGGGAGACGGGCAGCGCCCTGTTCGACCGCTCCACCCGGCGCGTGGAGCTGACGGACGCGGGACGCCGGCTCGTGACGCACGCGCGGGCCATCCTCGCCGAGGTGCAGCGGGCGGAAGCCCACATGGAGATGCTGGCCTCGGGACATGCCGGACGCGTCTCGGTGGGTTTCGTGGGCACGGCCACCTACGACGTCCTGCCCCGCGTCGCCCGCACCCTGCGCACCGAGATCCCGCACGTCGACGCCGAACTGCGCGGCGAGCTGCTCGCCCCCGAACTGGTGACGGGGCTGCGGGAGGGCACCTTCGACCTCGCGCTCCTCAGATCCGCCGCCCCCGTCGACGCGGACGTCGAGGTCGTCCCGCTGCGGTCCGAGCGCCTCGTGGCCGTCGTCCCGAGCGGGCACCGGCTGGCGGGCCGCTCCCGTGTCCCGGTCGCCGAACTCGCGGGCGAGCCGTTCGTCGTCCACCCCTCCCAGGGCCGGTCGTCCATGCACGGCCGTGTCCTCGCGGCGTGCGCGCGGGCCGGGTTCGAGCCCGCCACCCTCGTCGAGGTCGGGGAGACGGCGACCCTCGTGGTCTTCGTCGCCGCCGGCCACGGCGTCGCCCTGGTCCCGGAGTCCGTCCAGAGCCTCCGCCTCGACGGCGTCACCTACGTGCCCCTCGCCGAGAAGGAGACGGTGGACCTGGGCCTGGCCAGGCGGGCCGGGCACGACCTCCCCGTCGTGGGCCGGGTCGCCGAGGTCATCCAGGCGTGCGTACGGGGCTGAGCGGCCGGAGAAGCCGGGACCTTCGGAGGCCCCGGAGATCCACCGGAAGGGCCCTATCCGCCCGAGCGGCCGAATATCCCCAGGTGCGTCGCACCGCCGTCGGAGTGGAGAACGACGTAGTAGCCCGTCCAGCTCATACGGCATTCGCCGAGCAGGCTCCGCTCGAACGCGTCATGGCTCGTCGCCCCGTTGCCGGCGGCGGCGAGCCCCTCGTACTGCTCGACGGTCGGGCGGTCCGTGCCGAAGTGGTGCCTCACACGGCTCGCCGCCAGCGGGCGCAGGGTTCCGTAGTCGGCCGGACGCAGCGGTGCGGGCGGCGTGTCCGTGGCCACCACCCGGTCGATGTCGAGGATGGAGTGGGTGCCCTCGGAGCCCATGAACTCCTTGTCCTCGCAGAGGTCCTCAAGGCTCCGGTACTCGCCGTCGTCGCCGTACTCCTCCTGGAACACCCGGGCCCGCAAAGTCCCCAGAGCCGCTTCGACGTCGCCGTCGTACCCGGTGACGTAGTCCCATCCGCTGGCACCCACAGCGCCACCCCTCCCTCGAAGACCGTCAGGGAGGGAACGATAGGGGCGGGCACTGACAGCGGCCCGGCCCGGCCCGGCCGGCTAGGATATCTCGATGATGCCCAGGGGTTCGCTGGTCGGCTGGTCCGAGCCGCCGGCCGGTTCGACGGTGATGCCGACGGCCACCGCCTCGCCGAGGGGGCCGGCCAGGGTGCGGGAGGGCCGGTTGCCGCTGCCGGGCATGAGGCCGGCCGGGCGGAGACCGCCCGACGGGGCCGCGTACCACAGCTCGTACACCTGGCCGTCGTCGAGGGCGGGCAGGTCCGCGGCGAGGAAGGCGGCCCGGTCGGCCGAGCGGGAGACGACCACGGTGGCGTCGGCGCCGCCGCTCAGCTCCGCGGTGTGCAGGGTGGCGTCCGGGGCGGTCAGCACTTCGGCCAGCGCCTGCCGGTCGTCCCACAGGGCGTCGGCGCGGGCGCGGGCGTCGTCGGCCCGGTCGTGCTGCCAGGCGGCGACGCCGCCGAGCCCCGCGACGGCGGCCAGGCTCGCCGCCAGCGCCCACACCAGCAGACGCCGGCGTCGCTCGCCGCGCACCGGTCGGCCGGGCGGGCGGTCCCGCGTGCCGTGGCCGGTCTCCCGCAGCACGCGGTCGAGGAGGTCGGGCGGGACGTCGGCGGTCTCGGTGCACGCCAGGCGGGCCGCGACCTCGCTGAGCTGAGCCGCCTCCAGCGTGCAGGCCGGGCAGCCGGCCAGGTGCTCCTCGAAGGCGGCCTCCTCGTCCGGCGGGAGGGCGTGCAGGACGTAGGCGCCGACGGCCAGGTGCGGATCCTCCTCGGGAATCATGACCGGGCCTCCAGACAGTCGCGCAGCAGGCGCAGTCCGGTGCGCATCCGGGACTTGACGGTCCCGGCCGGCGCGGAGAGGGTCGCAGCCGTCTCCAGGTAGGTCAGCCCCTGGTAGTAGGCCAGCCGCAGCGGAATCCGGTACTTGCGGGCGAGCCGGTCCAGGCACTCCTGGACGCGCCGTCGCTCGTCCTCGTCCTCGACCGCCTCGGCGACCTCGTCGTGCTCGCGGCCCCCGATGACCGCGCCCGCCCGGCGCTCGCGCTGCGCCGCGGCCTGGGCGTGGCGGACCCGGTCCACCGCCCGGTGATGGGCGAGGGTGAGCACCCATCCCTTGGCGCTCCCGCGATCGCGCCGGTAGCGGCCGGCCGTGCGCCACACCTCGACCATCACCTCCTGCGTGACCTCCTCCGCCTGCGACGGGTCGTGCAGGATGCGACAGGCCAGCCCCATCACCGGACGCGCCAACGCCTCGTACACGCCGGTGAAGGCGGCCTGGTCGCCGTCCGCGACCCTGGCGAGCAGCGCCTCGACGCTCCGGGGGTCGTCGCCCTGCGGACCGGGACCACTGAAATGGGCCGTGCTCGGCATGTGTCTCACGTTCCGTCGACGTGTCTCTCGTCCGATGGTCCGCCGCGGGAGAGGGCCCCGCAGCCCGGGGGAGGTCGTCCGCCCCGGCTTGCGGAATCCGCGCGACCGTGGATCGGCGCGGCGGCGAGGTGGCACCGTCCCACCTGGGATTCGACACCGCGGCCGCCGCGGATGTTCGTGCTGTGTGCCTTCGGGCGGATTTTCCTGCCGCCGGAACTCATACGTGACGTCCTGTGCCTCGAATCCCTTACGCCTGTGCATCCAGCTCGGAAAAGAGGTGAGCCTCCATGGCTGCATCCATGCGAGTCCGCCGTCTGGTGGCCGGTGCCTCGGCCGCGGGACTGCTGGCCGGTGGCGCCGCCCTCGGCCTCTCCGGCACCGCCAACGCGGCCCCCGCGACCACAACGGCGGTCACGTCGAAGGCGGTTGACCACCATCACGACCACGACCGCTGCCAGTGGAAGAAGGGCCACTGGGAGAAGAAGTGGGTCAAGGGCCACTGGGAGAAGAAGGCCTACTGGACGAAGACCTGGCACAAGGGCCACTACGACAAGCACGGTGAGTGGCACAAGGGCTACTGGGACCACGACCGGCACCACAAGTGGGTCTACGTCCACGGGCACTGGTACCACTACTGGGTGAAGGGCCACTGGGACTGCGGTCATCGGTGACCCCGCCCGCCAACACGCCGGTGCGCACCGCACAGTTGGTGCGCACCGTCGGCGGGTCCCGTCGGCGGAGCGACCCCGTGCGAGGATGTCGGGCGTGACCGGAACGTCTTCCTCGCCCGTCGCCGAGGACACGCCCCACCACCGACACCTGGGCCCGAGGGCCGCCGCCGCGCTGGTCTTCGGCTCCTCGGCCGCGGTCCTGGTCGTCGAGATCGTGGCACTGCGACTGCTGGCGCCGTACCTCGGCCTCACCCTCGAAACCAGCACCATGGTGATCGGCATCGCCCTGACCGCCATCGCCTTCGGCTCCTGGCTGGGCGGACGCATCGCCGACCAGATCGATCCGCGCCGGCTCATCGGCCCCGCGCTCGGCGTGTCCGGCGCGGTCGTCGCGCTCACCCCCGCCGCCCTGCGCTCGACCGCCGAGTGGTCCCCGGCGCTGCTGATGCTGATCGCGTCGATGACCATCCTGGTGCCGGGCGCGCTGCTCTCCGCAGTGACACCGTTCGTCACCAAACTGCGCCTGACGAGCCTGGCCGAGACGGGCACGGTCGTCGGCCGGCTCTCCGGGGTGGGCACCGTCGGCGCCATCGTCGGCACCGTCCTGACCGGGTTCGTGCTGGTCGCCAGGCTGCCGGTCAGCGGCATCCTGATCGGCCTCGGCGTCCTGCTGGTGGCGGGCGCCGCGCTCGTCGAGTGGCGCACACGCGGCTGGACGGGCACCCCCGCCCTCGCCCTCGTGACCGTCGCCGGCGGCCTCGCCGTCACCGTCGCCCCCGGCGCCTGCGACACCGAGACCAGGTACCACTGCGCCCGGGTGGTCGCCGACCCCGACCGGCCCGGCGGCCGCACCCTGCTCCTGGACGGACTGCGCCACTCCTACGTCGACCTCGACGACCCGACATACCTGAAGTTCCCCTACGTGCGCGCCATCGCGTCGGCCGTCGACGCCACCTTCGCCGAGGGCGAGCCGCTGGCCGCCTACCACCTGGGCGGCGGCGGACTCACCTTCCCGCGCTACCTCCACGCCACCCGGCCCGGGACGGAGAGTCTCGTCTCCGAGATCGACGGCGGCATCGTGCGCATCAACCGCGACCGGCTCGGCCTGCGCACCGGGGACGGCATCGACGTACGGACCGAGGACGGCCGGCTGGGTCTGCGCCGGCTGGACACCGACAGCCGCGACCTCGTCGTCGGCGACGCCTTCGGCGGCATCAGCGTCCCCTGGCACCTCACCACCGTCGAGGCGATGGCGGACGTACGGCGGGTCCTCGACGAGGACGGCCTGTACGTCGTCAACCTCATCGACCACGGCACCCAGGACTTCGCCCGCGCCGAAGTCGCCACGCTCGGCGAGACGTTCGCCCATGTCGCCGTCGTGGGCGAACCCGCCGACATCGGCCTCGACCCGGCCGCCGCGGCCGAGGGCGGCAACCTCGTCGTCCTGGCCTCCGACCGTCCCGTCGACGTCCCCGCGACCCAGGAGGCGCTCGACGCCCGCCGCACCGGCTGGCGGATCGCCACCGGCGACGCGCTCACCTCCTGGATCGGCGACGCCCGGCCGCTCACCGACGACTACGCGCCCGTCGACCAGCTGCTCCAGCCCTTCGGCCCGGGCGACGGCGCGTAAAGGCCGCCATTTCCCGTGCACGCCTATGGGAAGTTTCGGGACGGGTCGTTACTCTCCGCCCATGATTCCCACGGTGGTCTGGGGTACGGGGAACGTCGGGCGCGCGGCCATCCGTGCCGTCGCCGCCCATCCGCTGCTCGGTCTGTCGGCCGTCCTGGTGTCGAACCCGGCGAAAGTCGGCCTCGACGCGGGCGAGTTGGGCGGACTCGACCGGCGCCTCGGGGTGGCGGCGACCGACGACGTGGACCGGGTCCTCGCCGAATCCCCCCGCGCGGTCGTGTACGCGGCCTCCGGCGACGTCCGCCCGGACGGCGCCCTCGACGACGTCGCCCGCGCGCTGCGCGCCGGAGCGGTGGTCGTCACGCCGTCCCTGTACGGCATGTACGACTGCGTCAACGCCCCGCAGGAGATCCGCGGCCCCCTGCTGGAGGCGGCCCGGGCCGGCGGCGGCGCGCTGTTCGTGTCGGGCGTGGACCCCGGCTGGGCCAACGACGTACTGCCCCTGCTGGTCAGCGGGTTGGGGTCGGAGATCGACACGGTCCGCTGCCAGGAGGTCTTCGACTACTCGACGTACGACCAGGAGGACGCGGTGCGTCACCTGATCGGCATGGGGCATCCGCTGGACTACCAGCCGCTGATGCTCGCCGAGGGCATCCCGGAGATGATCTGGGGCGGTCAACTGCGCATGATGGCAAGGGCGTTGGACGCCGAACTGGGCGGCATCGAGGAGAAGCTGGAGCGCCGCGCGCTGGAAGTCCCGGTGGTCACCGCCACGATGGGGGAGTTCCGGGCCGGCACCCAGGGCGCGGTGCGCCTGGAGGTGCGGGGGCTGGTCGGAGGCGAACCGCGCATCGTCATCGAGCACGTCACCCGGATCCACGCCTCCTGCGCCCCCGACTGGCCCGTCCCGCCCGGCGGCGGGGCAGGTGCGCACCGCGTGATCATCGAGGGGCGTCCTCGTATCGAGGTCACGGTGGAGGCCACGGACGAGGGGGAGAACCGGGCCGCCGGCGGCAACGCGACGGCCGTGGGCCGCCTGGTGAACGCCGTCGACTGGCTCACGGACGCCGGGCCCGGCCTCTACGACGCGCTCGACGTCCCGCTGCGCGCCGCGGCGGGCCGACTCGGAAAGAGGTGACCGTGGAGATCGACATCCCGGCGGGAGCCGACCCCCTCACCCATGTGTGGGGCGTGATGGTGCCGGGCATCGGCCCCGCGGCCGGCGCCCTCTCGCTCGCCGTCTACGAGCACACGACGCTGGGGCTGCGCGAGTTCGAGGCGGCCCGGCTGTGCGTCGCCCGGATCAACGGCTGCCTGTTCTGCCTGGACTGGCGCACCGAACGGGACGGCGAGAAGGTCGAGGAGGGCTTCCTCGACGCGGTCGCCGACTGGCGCACGACGGACGCCTTCGACGTACGCACCCGGCTCGCCGCCGAGTACGCGGAACGCTATACCTGCGACCACCACAACCTGGACGCCGGGTTCTGGGCGCGGATGAAGGCGCACTACAGCCAGCGGGAGATCGTCGAGCTGACCATGTGTATCGGCTCGTGGCTGGCGTTCGGGCGCCTCAATCACGTCCTGGGCCTCGACAGCGTCTGTGTCCTGCCGTCCCTGCCGGGGTCCTGACTCAGGCCGCCTTGGCCGCCTCGTGCTTCCAGAAGCCCGAGAAGGTGATGCGGTCCTTCGGCAGCCCCGCCCGGTGCAGGTGCCGTCGGCCCTCGGTGGCCAGGGCCGACTCGCCGACGAGGAACGCGTATCCCTTGGCGTCCGGCGAGGTCAGCCGGCGCAGCTCGCGCAGGGCGGCGGTGCCCGGCACGGAGGAGTCGCCCCGCCGTACGACCCAGGAGACGTCGACCCCGGCCGGGCCGTCGAGGGGGCGACGGTCGTCGTCGGTGGGGATCTCCTGGATGAGCCGGCCGACGGTCTGCCGGGGCAGGGACCGCAGGATGCCGGCGGCGGCGGGCAGCCCGGTCTCGTCGGCGACGATCGTCACCTCGGAGGCGTCGCCCGGGCAGTCGAAGAGGACGCCCTGGTCGAGTACGGCGAGGGCGTCGCCGGGGACCGCGCGGCAGGCCCAGACGGCGGCCCGGCCCTCGATCTCGCCGTCGGCTCCGCGGTGCACGACGAAGTCGATGTCCATCTCCCGCGCCTCGGGCCGGAAGTCGGCCACGGAGTAGTTGGCGCAGTGCGGCCGCTCCTCCTCGGGGATGGCCAGGTACGGCTGCCACCACTGGGCGCCGGTGAACTCCGGCAGCCGCAGGTCCCGCTGGTGGGGGAGGCGGAGGAAGAGGCGGAACCAGTGGTCGTAGCCCTGCCAGGGGAACGCGGCGAGGTCGGCGCCGGTGACGGTGAGGCGCTGCATGGAGGGGGACACACGTTCGGCGCGCACGACGTGGGCGCGGAACATCCTGGGGTGCTGGGGGACCAGCCGACGGGTCTTCGCCATGCAGGCAAAGCTAACCTAAGTTGATCGTTCCCGGTGTGTCGGCCCGCCGCCCGAAGCGCCTGACCCGGCCCGCCAAGGGCCCTTCGGCGATGCCCGTCGCCGTGCCGGGTGAGAGACTTGCCCTGTCCGGTGCCCAGGGGCCTCGCCGTGCGGTGACGCCCAGACGGAGGCCGCCCGGCCCGGGAGTGGTCGATGTTCCGCAGACGGCACACCCCTGACGGCGAGGAGTTGCTGGCCAGGCTCGCCACGCTGACCGTCCAGACGCGCGAGCTGGCCGAGCTGCGCCGCTCACAGGTGGAGCTGGCCATCGCACTCCAGCGCGACATGCTCCCCACGGACCTGCCCGAGGTCCCCGGCTTCCACCTGGCCGCCCGCTACGCCCCCGCCAACACCGGGCTGAACGTCGGCGGCGACTGGTACGACGCCTTCGTCCTGCCCGACGGCCGGATCGGCCTGTCCGTCGGCGACGTACAGGGCCACACCATCGACGCCGCCGCCTTCATGGGCCAGATCCGGGTCGGCCTGCGCGCGCTCGCCACCGTCACCAGCGACCCCGGCGAACTGCTCAGCTGGACCAACGACCTGCTCCTCTCCCTGAACAAGGACCTCTTCGCCACCTGCACCTTCATGCGCTTCGACCCGGCCACCGGCGTCCTGGAGACCGCCCGCGCCGGGCACATCCCCTGCGTCTGGGCCACCGCCGACGGGCACGCCGCCGTCGCCGAGGACGAGGGAGGACCACCCCTGGGCGTCGTGAAGGGCTCCGCCTACCCCGTCACCTGCTACCAGCTCACCGTAGGCGGATTCTTCGTCCTGCTCACGGACGGCGTCGTCGAGGGCCCCTCCCTCGCCGTGGACGAGGGGCTCGACCGGATCGTCCGGCTGGCGAGCGTGGCCGCCGTCGCCGGCATGGAGGCGCACTCGCTGGCCGCGGCCGTGCTGAAGAACGCCGAACTCGTCGGCCACGAGGACGACGCGGCCGTCCTGGTCGTCGGCCACGACACACGCGCGGTTACCCCACAGGGCGGCACCGGGAGCCGTTCGCCTCGCTGACCCGGCCGCGCCGGTGTCTGATGGCTCCTGTGGTGAGCATCCGTGATTGGCCGCGACCGGTCGTCCTCACCTGCGAGACGCTGCTCTTCGCAGCCTGCTACTACGCCGCAGGGCGACTGGGGCTGTCACAGCAGCTGTCCGCGGACGGGGCGGTCGTCTCCCCGTTCTGGCCGCCCACCGGTCTCGCGGTGGCCGGCCTGCTGATCTACGGCGTCCGGTGCCTGCCGGGCATCGCGCTCGGCGCGCTGCTCGTCGTCGCGTCCCTGACCGTGCCCGGACTCCCGGCCCTGGCCGTCGTCGTCGGCAGCACCCTCGCCCCCCTGCTCGCCTGGCAGATGCTCCGCATGGTCGGCTTCCGGCAGAACCTGAGCCGGCTGCGCGACGGACTCTCCCTGGTGTTCCTGGCCGCGCTCGTCGCCATGCTCATCAGCTCCGGGGTCGGCATAGGCATGCTCGTCGCCACCGACCGCCTCGGCTCCGACGACGTGTGGCTCATCTGGCTGGCCTGGTGGGTGGGCGACGCCATGGGCGTCGTCCTCGTCACCCCGCTGGTGCTCCTGCTCCACCGGGCCCGCTGGCCCCCGCCGACCAGCCGCTGGGCCGAGGCCCTCGCGCTCACCGCGGCCGTGTGCGTGCTCATCCCCGTGGTCACGTACAGCTCGCTCAGCCTGCTCTTCCTCGTGTACCCGATCCTGATCTGGGCCGCGATCCGCTTCCAACTGGTGGGCGGCATATCGTGCGCGCTGTTCGCCTCGGTCCTGGCGACCGCGGCGGCCCGGGAGGGCAGAGGCTCCTTCGTCGGGATGTCGGAGGTGGCTGCCATGATGAAGCTCCAGGCGTTCAACGGAACACTCGGCCTGACCGCGCTCCTGCTGTCCGCCCTCATCACCGAGCAGCTCAACACCAGACGCTCGGTCGAGGAGGCGTGCCACGAACTCATCGAGGCCCTCCAGCACCTGAACACGGAAGGCTCGGAGAACGCGGGCACACCCGAGAGCGACAAGCGGTGAACCGGAACGGTCGAACCGGCCCGCGGAGGGATTCCCGGATGCGCAGCGTGACCTACTCGATGAGCAGTTCCCTGGACGGCTGCATCGTCGGACCCGACGGCAGCTTCGACTGGACCGAGCCCGACGACGAGGTGTTCCGGTTCTGGCTCGACGAGATCCGCGGCCTCGGCGTCCACCTGCTCGGACGGCGCCTGTACGAGTCGATGCGGTACTGGGAGACCGCCGCCGAGGACCCCTCGCTCGACGAGGCCCACCTCGAATGGGCCGAGCGGTGGAACGCGCTGCCCAAGGTCGTCTTCTCCACCACCCTGTCGACGGTCGAGGGCGGCAACACCCGCCTGGCCGCCGGCGGCCTCGCGGAGGAGATCGAACGGCTGCGGGCGGAGCCCGGCGAGGGCGACATCGCGCTCGGCGGCGCCGCCCTGGCCGCCGAGGCGGCCGCGCTGGACCTGATCGACGAGTACCAGGTCATGGTCTGCCCCGTACTGGTCGGCGGCGGCACCCCCCTGTTCGCCCGGGACGAGCGCCGGGTGGACCTCGAACTCGTCGAATCCCGCCCGTTCGACTCGGGCCTCCTCCATCTGCGCTACCGCGTGGTGCGCCCGGCGGCGTGACCGGGCCGCCGCCCGCGTCCGAAGGGGCGGGCGGGGCCCGGGGGTGTCAGACCCCCGGCCCGCCCCCGCGGCGCAACCGCTCCAGCAGCGCCGCCTCCGCCGCGCCCGCGCCCTGGTCGTCCCAGCGGTCCGACAGGGGCACCGAGCGCAGGAGCCGGCCCCGGGGGTCCAGGACCTGGCCCGCGTGCTTGAGCTGCCACAGCGTGAGGGAGCGGTCCCTGACCCGTAGTTCGGGGATGCGCTGCACCAGGGAGGCCTCGAAGGGCTGGATGTCGTCGGCGGAGCGCAGCCACACCGTCGTCATCAGGTTCGACGGACCCGACAGGGACGCGCACATCCGTGTCTCCCGCATGCCCGACAACTGGGCCACCACCCGGGAGAGGTCCGCGGCCGGAACCGTCGCCCACAGGGTCGCGCTCACCGGCCAGCCCGAGACCGAGCGGGCCGCCTCGCAGCGGTAGGAGATGGCCCGCGCCGCGTCCAGGCGGGCCAGCCGCCGCCGTACCGTCGTCGGGCTCAGCCCGCTGTCCCGGGCCAGCCGCTCCACGCTCTGCCGGACGTCCCGGGCGAGCAGCAGGATCAGTTCGAGGTCGGCCTCGCCCAGGGTGCGGGCGCCGGCGGGGGGCCGCTCGGGCTGCGCGCCCTGTGCCGGGGCGCGCAGCCGGTCCAGCCGCCAGCGGCTGCCCTCCGTGTGCAGGGCGGTGGCGATCTGCGTCCGGGTGGCGGCCACCCCCGCCAGCGCGTCCAGCCGGAACCCGACGTAGCGGGCGAGATCGGCGTGCCCGCGCAGCACCACCGTCAGCAGCAGGTCGCGGGAGCCCGTGGTGTGCTCGATGTTGAACAGCGGCGCCTCGTCGACGAGCTGCTCGGACACCTCGTGCAGCCGCCCCCGTACGCAGTCGATCTCGATGAACGCCACCACCGCGTCACCGAGCACCGCGGGCGAGGGATGGCAGGACAGCCAGGCCAGGCCCTCGCCGGTCAGCCGGGACCAGCGCCGCGCCGCCGTCGTCGCGTCCACCCCGACGAGCGCGGCCACCTTGCGCCAGTCCGCGCGCGGAGCGTGCTGCAACGCGGTGATCAACAGGTAGTCGACCTCGTCGAGGACGGCGTCGGCCATGCTCACTCCTCGGATACGGTGACGCCTCGGCGCCCCGGCGGATCCCTGCACCATGATGCGGGTGATCGCCCGATTCCGGCGACTCGGCAGGGGCCGCTGACCCCAGGTGCACCATACCGGCCATGTTCACGTACGACGACGCCCTGCCCCTGGCCGACGAACTCGCCGAGCTGCGCCACCGCCTGCACCGCGAGCCGGAACTCGGCCTGCATCTGCCCCGCACCCAACAGAAGGTGCTCGACGCCCTGGCCGGGCTCCCGCTGGAGATCACCACGGGGGAGCGGCTCAGCTCCGTCACCGCCGTGCTGCGCGGCGGCCGTACCGGCCCCGCCGTGCTGCTGCGCGCGGACATGGACGCACTGCCGGTCGCCGAGGACACCGGGTTGCCGTACGCCTCCGAGGTGCCGGGCGTGATGCACGCCTGCGGGCACGACCTGCACACCGCCGGACTGGTCGGCGCCGCGCGGCTGCTCGCCTCCCGGCGCGAGGAACTGGCCGGTGACGTGGTGCTGATGTTCCAGCCGGGCGAGGAGGGCGACGGCGGCGCCGGCATCATGATCGAGGAGGGCGTCCTCGACGCGGCGGGCCGGCGGGTCTCGGCCGCGTACGGTCTGCACGTCTTCTCCACCCAGCTGCCGACCGGGATGGCCGCCACCCGGGCCGGCACGTTCCTCGCCGCCAGCGACGCCTTCGACGCCGTCGTCGTCGGCCGCGGCGGCCACGGCTCCATGCCGCACCTGACGCGCGACCCGCTGGTCGCGGCCTGCGAGATGGTCACCGCGCTCCAGACCCGGATCGCCCGCGAGATCGACGTCAACGACCCGGCCGTCCTCACCGTCGGCGCCCTGCACGCGGGCGAGGCCCGCAACGTCGTCCCGTCCCGCGCGGAGTTCCGGGCCACGGTCCGCACCTACAGCGAGGCCGGCCGGGTGGCCGTGCAGACGCTGGTGGAGCGCACCCTCCAGGGCATCGCCCTGGCCCACGGCGTGGACGTCGAACTCACCTACACCCGGCAGTACCCGGCGACCGTCAACCCCGCCGACGAGGCCGCGTACGCGCTGGAGACGGCACGGGAGCTGTTCGGGCCGCACGCGGTCGTCGAGGTGCCCACGCCGGTCTCCGGCTCGGAGGACTTCTCGATGGTGCTGGAGCGGGTGCCGGGCGCGTTCGTCGCCGTGGGCGCCGTCCCGCCGGGCACCGACCCCGCGACCGCCCCGGTCAACCACGCGGCGCAGGCCGTCTTCGACGACGGGGCGCTGCCCGTCCAGGCCGCCCTGCTGGCGCGCCTGGCCACCGGCGCCATGGACCGGTACGCGGCGGCCCCGGACGGCACCGCGGGGAGCGGCTCATGACGAGCACCGGGGCGGCCCCGCAGCGCGCCGCGGAGAACCGGCAGGCGCCCGCCTCCGTCCGGGCCGTCGTCGGACTGCTCGTCCTGTTCGAGCTGACCAGCGGCTTCCTCCAGACCGGTGTGGTGCCGCTGCTGCCCGAACTGGGCGAGCACCACGGGGTCGGCGACTCGGAGCTGAACTGGGTGACCTCGGTGCAGCTGCTCTCCGGCGCCGTGCTCGTCCCGGTCTTCGGACGCCTGGGCGATCTGTACGGGTACCGCAGGATGCTGCGGGTCTCCCTGGCCTGCCTCGCCGTCGGCTCCCTCCTGGTGGCCCTCGCGCCGAACTATCCCGCGCTGCTGCTCGGGCGGGTCCTCCAGGGCACGCTCGTCGCGCTGCTGCCGCTGGAGATCGCCCTGGTCCGGGACCGGCTGCCGGCCGACACGGCCCGCTCGGCGATCGCCCGGCTGGTCGGCGCGCTGACCCTGGGCTCGCTCCTCGGCGCGGTCGTCATGGGCGCCCTCGCCAAGTCGGTCGGGGACATCCGGATCACCCTGCTGGTGCCCGCCGTCCTCGCCGCGCTGTGCGTGCCGGTGAGCTTCCTGTTCATCCCCGAGAGCGTCCCGAAGCGCGGCGGCCGCCCCGACTGGCCCGGCGCCGTCCTGCTGGGCCTGGCCCTGGTCTGTCTGCTCGCCGGTGTCTCGCGGCTGGAGGAGGACGGGGGCCTGTCCGCCTCCGTGCTGCTGCCGGTGGCGGCGGCCGTGGCGGTCGGCGCGGTGTGGGCGCGGCACGAACTGCGCAGCGCGGACCCGCTGGTGGACCTGCGGGCGATGCGCGGGCGCGAACTGGCGCCGTTCTACCTGACGTCGTTCCTCTTCGGCGTCATGTACTTCGGCAGCCAGACCCCCAACGCCACGTTCCTGGCGGCCGATCCGGACACGGACGGCTACGGCTTCGCGCTGCCGGCCCTGAACATCGCCCTGGTGAGCCTGCCGGCCACGCTCGCGGCGCTGGTCACCTCCAGCGCCACCGCGGTGATCGCCCGCAGGCTCGGCTACCGGCGGACCCTCATGGCTGCGTTCTCCCTGATGACGGCCGGATTCGCGTCCCTGGCGTGCTTCCACTCGTCGGTGTGGCAGATCGTGGCGGCCCTGCTGGTGAGCGGCACCGGCGTCGGCGCGGCGCTCGGCGCCATGCCCACCGTCATCGTCGAGGCGTCCGACCCGGCCCGCGGCGGGGTGGCCACGGCGCTGTACAACAACGTCAAGACCGTGGGCGGCGCCGTCACCGGCGGTGCCGTCGCCGCCCTCCTCTCCGCCTTCACCACCGGCTCCTCGGGCAGCCCGGACGAGAGCGGCTACGTGCTGGTCTGGGCCCTGTGCGCCGTCGCGGGCGTCGCCGCGGTGGCGGGCGTGGCGCTGTCCCGGAGGAACGAGCACGGGGACTGAGCCGGGGCGCCGGCGCCGGGCCTCAGCCCATGAACACAGCGCCGCCGCCCGGGGATTCGCCGGGCGGCGGCTTCAACTTCCGTTACACGTACGCTCGGTGCTCCGGACGAGTCGGCCCGCAGGGCGCAGGCGGTGTTCCGGCACTACCCCTGATCCAGTGCCGCGGCGGTGACCGGGCGACCCGCGACCGCGGCAGCCGCGAGCCTCCCCAGGTCCACCCGGTCACCGTCGACGAACTCCGGCAGCAGCGCGTCCGCCGCGACGGCCCGGGCCCGTGTGTCCCCGTCCAGGGCGATCAGGGCCTCGCGGGTTTCGAGCCCGAGCCAGGAGCCCACCGAGGAGGGTCCCTCCACGGACAGCAGACCGGCTTCGTAGAGATCGGTGACCAGCAGGTTCCCGACATGCAGCGCGCCCTCGACGAACAGCACGCACTCGCTGCGGCAGAGCAGGCTCCCGGCGGTGACGGAGCCGGTGACGCACAGCGTCGAGTAGTGGCCCTCGTTGTAGAAGTACAGCGAGCCCTCGACGGTCAGATCGCCGTCGATCACATGCACCGCCTCGACGTCCTCACGCGCCTCGACGTCGTCGACGCCGCACCCGACGGCCACGCCCCCGGCCACCGTCAGATCGCCCCAGTGGACGAGGACTTGCTCAGGCTCCTCGCCGAACAGCGCGTCGAACTCCAGGTCCGGCCCGAGCAGGAACGGGAAGCGCCGTACCGCCTCCTCCCAGGGGAGCGGTTCCCAGGCCGTGGTCAACTGGCTGAACAGCATTGCTCTCCCCCTGCGTACGCGGTCGCGGGAAGGCATCGTACGGCCCCGGTCCGACAACGACGCGGAGTACGGCGGACGCCGCTGTACTCCGCGGACGCATCACCGCACTCAGGGCATCATCTCGTACGCCCCGGACAGTGCCTCCACCCGCTCCCACACGCGCTGGGAGCGCTCGGTGTCGACGACCGGGCGTCGTACCGCGCCGAGTGCCCAGTGCTGCTGGGTCTCGGTGGCGGAGTCCTTGCCGTGCAGTTCCACGGCGTGGGCGGAGAAGTCGCGGACCAGGACGGCGAACAGCTCGTCGAGGACGTCCTCGTCGAGGCCGGTCAGCGCGGCCTGTTCGAGGACCAGTTGGCCGTGGACGACCAGCGCGAAGAGCTGTCCGACGGCGAGGAGCAGGTCGAGGTCCCGGCTCTGCTGCTCGTCCGGCGCGGCCGTGCGGACGAACTCGCAGAGCGCGTCGGCCTGATCGCGGAAGCGGGCGACGTTGGCGAGGCGGGCGTAGGCGTCGAAGGCCGGGCGCCAGTCGTGGAAGCGGACCGAGCCGAGGCCGCGGGCCGGGCCCTGCCGGAAGAGGAAGTCGTCGTCGGCCGCGTCGAGGCGGGTCGGGACGGCCTCGTAGGCGACCGGGTCGAGGAGGTGGTTGCGCATGAACTTGAGGATCAGCGCCAGGTTGACGTGGACGGTGCCCTCCAGCTTCGGCAGACCGCGGATCTCCACGGCGGCCTGCGCGAAGTAGTTGTCCTTCTCGAAGCCCTTGGCGGCGATGACGTCCCACATCAGGTCGATGACCTTCTCGCCCTCGGTGGTCACCTTCATCTTCGTCATCGGGTTGAAGAGGAGGTAACGCCGGTCGTCGGGGCCGGCGGTGCGGAAGTAGTCGACGGCACGGTCGCTGAACAGCTTCATGCCGACCAGCCGGACGTAGGCGTCCGTCAACTCGCGTCGTACGTGCGGGAACGCGGTGACGGGGCGGCCGTAGAGGATGCGGGTCCGGGCGTGGGTGACGGCCTCGTACATCGCGTGCTCGCAGATGCCGATCGAGGCGGTGCACAGGTTGAACTTGCCGACGTTGACGGTGTTCAGGGCGGCGTCGAAGGCGGCGCGGCCCGTGTGCAGCACGTCCTCGGCGGCGACCGGGTAGTCCTCCAGGCGGAACTCGCTGACGTACTTGGAGGAGTCGACGACGTTCTTGACCAGGTGGTACGAGGAGTGGCGGCTGTCGGCGGCGAAGAAGACGTAGCCGTCGGGGCCCTCGACGTCGGTGCGGCGGCCGAAGACGGAGACGAGGCCGGCCTTGTTGCCGTTGCCGATGTAGTACTTGGAGCCGGTGGCCCGGAAACCGCCCTCGCCGTCGGGCTCCAGGAGCATGTCGGTGGAGTAGATGTCGGCGCCGTGGGTCTTCTCGGACAGGCCGAAGGCGAACACCTCGCCCTCGGAGAGGAGTTCGGCGGCACGGGCGCGGGCGTCGGCGTTGTCGCTCTGCCAGACCGGGCCGAGACCGAGGATGGTCACCTGCCAGGCGTACCAGTAGTCGAGGCCGTAGAAGCCGAGGATCTCGTTGAGCGCGGCGATGCGGGCGGTGTCCCAGCGCTTGTCGCCCTCGCCCTCACCGGCGGCGGAGGCGGGGGTGAGGAAGGTCGCGAAGAGGCCCTCCTTGGCGGCGAAGGCGAGGAAGTCGCCCAGCCAGGCGCGGGTGCGGTAGTCCTCGATCAGCCGGCGCTTGCCCCGCTCCTCGAACCAGTCGACGGTCGCGCGCAGCAGCCTGCGGGTCTCCGGGTCGAAGTGCGCGGGGTCGTACGTCCGCGGGTTGAGGAGCAGCGCGTCGGTCATGGTGCCGCCTTTCGGCTGGGAGGGTGAGGGTGTGGTGCGGGCCCGGGGCCCGGGGGTGCCCGCTCGGCCGGTCAGTGCTCGGCGCGGAAGCGGGCGAGGGTGGCGAGGACGTCGTCGAGCCAGGCGATCATCATGCGTTCGTAGGCGATGCCGCCGCGCAGGACGACGTGCTGGAGTTCGCGTTCGGCGTCGAGCGGACCGGCGGGGGAGGGGGCGGGGGTGCCGAAGTCCCTTTGCTCGCCCGCGAGATAGTGCGCGAGGCGGTCCGTGTGCGCCTGCCGGTGCCGTTCGACCTCGCGGATCAGGGCGGCGGGATCGTCGAAGGCGGCGCCCCTGACCTTCACCGCGAGATCGTGCCGGACGCTCTCGGGCTCGGTCGGCTCGTGCAGCCACGCGGAGAGCGCGGCCCGTCCGGGCCCGGCGACGGAGTACTCCTTCTTGTCCGGGCGCCCGTACTGCTCGACGTCCCGCACGTCGATCCAGCCGTCGGCCTCCATGCGCTTGAGGACGCGGTAGATCTGTTGGTGGGTGGCGGTCCAGAAGTAGCCGATGGACCGCTCGAAGCGCCGGGCCAGCTCATAGCCGGAGCCCGGCTTCTCCAGCAGGGAGACGAGGATCGCGTGGTCGAGCGCCATGGGCACGATCCTCCTATGCACTTTGTTGCATAGCAACGCCGGCGGGGTGAGACACCGCTCACCCCGCCGGACGTCAGGGGCGCCCGGGGTCCGCCGGGCCCGGTCGCAGATGGCTCAGGACGAGGTGGGTCAGCTCGTCGATGAACTCGTCGCGGTCCAGGGGCGGCCGGTCCAGCAGATAGCGGACGGTCATGTGCTCCACCGTGCGCACCAGCAGCCATACGGCCGTGTCGAGCGGGGCGTCCGCGCGCAGCCGGCCGCGCTGGGTCGTCAGGTAGGCGCGGACCAGGTCGCCGACGCGCTCCTCGAAGGCGAGCAGGGTGCGGCCGCCGTCCAGGGCGGGGCCCTGCTCGACCGCCGTGCGCAGCAGGGGCGGCTCGACGTCGAGGCCGTCGAGGAGCGCGGTGAGCGTCGCGCGGACGAGTACCGGGGCCGGCTGCTCGAACTGGCCGGTCATCCTGGCCGTGACCCGGGAGACGAGCCGGTCGCTGAAGCGGGTGAGCACCGCCGAGACGATGGCGTCCTTGTGCGGGAAGTACCGGTAGAGCGAGCCCGGACTGATGCCCGCCGCCGCCGCGATCCGGCTGGTCGACGCGCCCTCGTACCCGGCCTCGGCCAGGACCTCCTGGCCGGCGTCCAGGATGCGGCGGACCATCTCCCGCGAGCGTTCCTGACGTGGGGTCCGGCGCGGCGAAACGCGAGCGGTCCGGGCCGGCGGGGCCTTCCTGCGCGGCGCTGTCATGGGCTTTCGCAGGCGAATTGAACGCGAGTACGACGAGCCGTCACCATCGCTGCATGGTTGCACACCAGGCATCTCGGCGGTCCGACTCCACCGGCTCCCCGGACACCCCCGCCCCGCCGAGCGGCGCCACGGCGCCCCGGGTCCGGTTCCCGCGCCGGTTCCGGGCGAGCGAGGACGTCACCCGGCGCCTCGCCCGGCCGCTGCGCCTGCTGCGCCCCGGCCCCGTCGACCCGGCGCTGCTGGAGCGGATCGGTGAGCGGCTGACGGCCCGTGACGAGGTCGGGGCGTCGCTCGCGGCGGCCCTGCGCGGCACGGACCCGGCCGATCCGGACCGGGTGACGATGCGGCAGTTCCGGCAGGCCCTGGACCACGGCATCCACACGGTGCCGAACCCGCCCGCCCCGTTGCGCGACTTCTTCGACGTGGTGGACGAGGTGCCCGACTGGGTGGACTTCGACCTCCTCCACGAGGGCGGCAGGGTCAGCCGCCGGTTCGGGCGCAACACCGCCGATGTCATGCTGCAGTTGGCGCTCATCGGCTCCTACCGCTTCGAGGGGCCGCCCAGACTCCTGGTCGGGACCGGCGGCCTGACGGGCGGGTCCGCCCTGCTGCGCATCGCCGAGACGCAGAAGTGGGCGACCGTCGTCTGCGGCGAGGACGCCATGCGGCGCGACGGCGAGGGATTCCGGCACACCGTCCACGTACGGATCGTGCACGCCCTGGTCAATCACGAGTTCGAGCGCAACGGCCGCTGGGACGCCGAGAGTTGGGGACTGCCGGTCAACCGCAGCGACCTGGCGGCCACCCTCGGTCTGTTCAACGCCGTGCAGTTGCTCGGGGTGCGCCTGCTGGGCGTCCGCGTCAGCCGCGCGGACTCCAGGGCCCTGATGCACCTGTGGAAGTACATCGGCTGGCTGATGGGCGTCGACGAGGACTGGCTGTACGACCACGAGCGCGCCCAGCACCGCCTCAACTACCACCTCCTCCTCACCCAGGAGTACGGCACCCCGGCGGGGCCGCCGCTGGCGAACGCCCTGGTGGAGGCCCAGGGCGCTCTGCACTTCCGCCGGTTCGCCCGGGTGCGGCGCGCCTACGCCCGGGCCCGGCTGCTGAGCATGCTGCGCTACTTCCTGGGCGCGAAGGGCATGCGGGACCTCCGACTGCCGTCCGCCCGGCCGTGGGCGGTCCCGCCGCTCGTGCTGTCGAACCTCCTGCGCCACCACGTCGTCGGCCGCAGCGCCGCGGGCCGCGCCCTGCTGGTGCGGCGCGGCGACCGTTTCGTCGCACGGCACCTCCGACGGCACTTCGGCGACCGCGCCGAGAGCGTCGGAGAGGCCGCCGCCGGTTCGCGGTGAGGGCGCCGTTACGCGTCCCGCCGGCGCAGCTCGTCCTTGATGACCTTCCCGCCCGCGTTGCGGGGCAGCCCGGCCGCGACCACGAGGTCCTTGGGCATCTTGAAGGAGGCGAGCCTGCCGCCCAGGAACTCGACCAGCCCCGGCAGCGACAGCTCCGTCCCCGGTGCCAGGGTGACGTGCGCGACCGGAACCTGGCCCCAGCGCTCGTCGGGCCTGCCGACCACCGCGACCTCCAGGACCGCGGGGTGCTCGGCGATCACGTTCTCCAGCTCGGCGCAGTAGATGTTCTCCCCGCCGCTGATGATCATGTCCTTCTTGCGGTCGACGACCCAGACGAACCCCTCCTCGTCCTGTCTGACCAGGTCGCCGGAGTGGAACCAGCCGCCGTGGAAGGCGTCGGCGGTCTCCTGGGGCTTGTTCCAGTACCCCTGGGTCACCGTCGGGCCGCGGTAGACGATCTCGCCGACCTCGCCGACGGGGACGTCGTTCATCTCGGCGTCGACGACGCGGTACTGGATCGTCGGGATCGGCCGGCCGACCGAGCCGAGCTTGCGCAGGGAGTCCGCGCCGCGCAGGACACAGGTGATGGGGGAGGTCTCGGTCTGGCCGAAGACCGCGACGTTGAGGGCCTGGGGGAAGCTCTCGTCCATCGCGCGCAGGGTGGCGTCGCTCGCGGGCGCGGCACCCCAGCTGATCACGCGCAGTTTGAGGTCGCGCTTGTCGATGTCGGGCTGGGCGCAGATGAGGTCCCACTGCTGGGGGACGTTGAAGACGACGGTGGCGCCCTCGCTCTCGTAGGCGTCCAGCACGGCCTTCGGGTCGAAGGCGCCGAGGGGGTGGAGCACCACCGTGCTGCCGACCACGAAGTTCGCGACGATCGAGCCCAGTCCGGCGATGTGGAAGAAGGGGGCGGTGAGGAAGCCGACGTCGGAGTCGTCGAAGATGTCCATCGCCTGGATACAGGTGATCGCCTGGATCTGCAGGTTGCGGTGGGACAGCTGCACACCCTTCGGCCTGCCGGTGGTGCCCGAGGTGTACATGATCAGCGCGGTGGACTCCTCGCTGACGTCGGGCAGTTCCATCGGCTCGTGCGCGGTCAGGAACTCCTCGTACCGTACGGCGCCCCCGGAGCCGATGAAGTCGTCCGCGGCGTCGTCCGTCCCGCCGACGACGATCACCGTGGCGATGGACCCGGCGCCGGGCACGGCCCGGAACAGCGGCAGCAGCCGGGCGTCGACCAGGACGGCCTTCGGGGTGCAGTCGTCGATGATGTGGCCCAGCTCCGGCGGTGCGAGCCGGACGTTGAGCGGGACGGCCATGGCGCCCAGGCTGTTCGCCGCGAACACGGTCTCCACGAACCACGGGTGGTTCAGGGTGAGCGTGGCCACCCGGTCGCCGGCCCCGACGCCGCGGTCGGCGAGCGCCGCCGCCAGCTGGAGCGACCGCCGCGACAGCTGGGCCCAGGTCGTGGTGGCGCCGAGGTGCCGCAGGGCGGGCTTGTCGGGCCGCATCAGCGCGTGGGTGGCCGCGTGCGCCATCCAGTGGTGACGGAAGGACCAGGCGGGAGCCGTCTGTGTGGACATGCCACTCCTCGGATTCCAGGCGGGTGGGGGTGCGGGATTGTGCGTCATTATGCTCTCGGCGGGGCCGTTCAAGAAGCGTCTTGTTAATGGAAAATCACTTGGATGTGAAGCGGGAATCACCTGCGGGGCGGTCCGGGCCGTGAGGGATCCCGGCCCCCGATGACCATGTGATTCACTGGGGCGCATGGTCCTGTCCCCGCGTACCCCCGCCCGCCGGTGAGCGCCGAACCGATCGCGGCCACCCGGCCGCGCAACCGCAGGCAGCTCATCGTCGAGGCGGCGGGCCGCGTGTTCAGCGAGCGCGGCTACCACGCGGCGTCCATGGAGGAGATCGCCGCCGGGGTGGGGATCAGCGCGGCGGCCCTGTACCGGCACTTCCCCAACAAGTACGCCCTGTTCGCCGAGTGCGCCAACGTCCTCGTGGACCGGCTGGTCGCGGCCCTCGACGAGGTGCCGGCGGAGGCGGAGCTGGCCGAGGTCCTCGGCGCCGTCACCCGGGTCGCCGTGACGCACCGCGCCTCGGGCGGCCTGTACCGCTGGGAGGCCCGGTACCTCGAACACGAGGACCGCCGGCTGCTGCGGGGGAAGTTCGCCCGGGTCGTGGGCCGGGTGACCGAGGCCGTGCGCCGCGAACACGACCGGCCCGAGGCGGAGTTGTGCGCCGAGGCGGCACTCGGTGTGATCGGCTCCATCAGCATGCACCACGTCTCCATCGCCCAGCGCCGGGCCGAGGAGTCGCTGCTGGCGTCCGCCGTGCGGGTGGCCACGGCCGACCCCACGGCCGCCGTCGGCGGGCCGGCCTCCGTGGAACTGCCCGCCCGGCCGGTGGCGCGCACCCGCCGGGCGGAGATCCTGGCCGCCGCCGTCCCGCTCTTCGCGCGGGACGGGTTCGCCAAGGTCACCAACGGCCAGATCGCGGAGGCGGTGGGGCTCGCCCCGTCCGCGATCTACCGCCACTATCCCAACAAGATGGACATCCTGGTGGCCGCGTGCCTCCAGGCGGCGGCCCTGCTGGCGCAGGCGGTCGACCACAACCTCGGTGAGGTGACCGACCCGCGTGACGCGCTGGTCGCCCTGGCCTCGACGTACGTCGCCTACAGCTTCGAGCACACCGCGCTCACCAGCGTCGCCGAGGCGGAACTCGCCGGACTGCCGTCCGATCTGCGGCAGCCGCTGATCATCGCGCAGCGCGACCACATCGCCGTTTGGGAGCAGCAACTGCTTCAGGTACGGCCGGAGTTGGACCCGCGGCGGGCGCGGGTCCTGGTGCACGCGGGGTTCGGTGCGGTGGTCGAGGCCGGACGCGGACTGCGCTGGCGGGACACCCCCGGCAACCGCGGCGCCGTCACCGCCCTCGCCGTGGCCGCGCTGGGCCTGCCGTAGCGGCGTAGCGCACCACCACCACCACCCCGCGACCGGGCCGCTCCCTGTGGGCATCCGCCCGGTCGGGCGTCCGGCCGGTTCGCACCGTCGGGCGTGCCGACCTGCCCGCACGCGCGGCCGGGCGTGCCGACCTGCCCGTACGTGCGGCCGGGCGTGCCGACCTGCCCGTACGTGCGGCCGGGCGTGCCCACCGGCCCGTACGCCTCGCCGAACACGCCGCCCGGCCGGTGCGCGCCGCCGGGGGCGCCGACCGGCCGGTACGCCTCGCCGGGGACGCCGATCGGCCTCGCCGTGGCCCCGATCGAGGGCGTTCACCCTCTCCTCGGATTCTTCATTCACTTGCCCACTCTTTCGTGCCGCGTGAAGTCGCCCTGATGGTGGGCTTGATGTGCGCGTCAGGCGTTGTCGCACTGTTGTCTTCGCTTGTGATTTCTGATTAACATAACGACGCGTTCGGTCGTCGGCAAGACCTCTGCGCGCCCAGCACTCGCACAGGTCGTCCGGTGCCACGGACCCCACCGGCGCCCCGCCCCGGCGACGGAGAGACCGAACCGCGGCCGCCCCCCGACCCGCATCCGTCCGGCATCCCTAGGAGCCCCATGAACACGGAGCAGGACCAGACCGAAGCGCCACCCTCCCCGGCGGCGGCCGGCCCGCGACCCGACTGGGTCACCGACGAACTCCTCGCACGGTGGTGCGCGTGGGTGCACCGCGACGCCACCCGCAAAGGTCCCGGGGCCGCCGAGCCGACCACGGCCCTCGCCCCCCACGACCTGTCGCCCGTCGCACCGGTCCCCGCCTGCGCCCCGGACGACGTCGCATCCGCCGCCGCCACCGCCCGGGACGCCCAACAGGACTGGGCCCGCACCCCGTTGAAGCGCCGGGCCGAGATCGTCCTCACCTTCGGCGACCTGCTCCTGAAGCGGCAGGACCAGGTCCTCGACCTGATCCAGTGGGAGACCGGCAAGGCCCGCTACCACGCCTGGCAGGAGGTGGCGCAGGTCGCCACCCTCGCCCGGCACTACGCCCGCCGCGCCGGCCACTACCTCGGCGCCCGCCGGGTGCGCGGCATGATCCCCGGACTCACCAAGGTCAGGGAGGTACGGCTGCCCAAGGGCGTCGTCGGCATCGTCTCGCCGTGGAACTACCCGCTCTACCTCGGCGTCGGCGACGTCCTCCCCGCGCTGCTCGCCGGCAACGCCGTCGTCTCCAAGGCCGACCCCCAGACCGCGCTCACCCTGCTGTGGACCCGGTCCCTGTTCGACGAGGCCGGACTGCCCGCCGGACTCTGGCGGATCGTCTCCGGCGACGGCCCCACGGTCGGCACCGCCGTGGTCGACAACGCCGACTACGTCTGCTTCACCGGCTCCACCGCCACCGGACGCACCGTCGCCGAACGCGCCGCCCGCAGACTGGTCGGCGCCTCCCTCGAACTCGGCGGCAAGAACCCCCTCATCGTCCGCGCGGACGCGGACATCGCCGCCGCCGCGGCCGGGACCGCCGTCGCCGCCTTCGCCAACACCGGTCAGATGTGCATCAGCATCGAACGCGTCTACGTCCACGAGAGGGTCTACGACGCCTTCCGCGACGAACTCGTCCGGGTGACCGAGGCGCTGCGCCTGGGACGGGCCTACGACTACACCGCCGACCTCGGCTCACTGGTCTCCCCGGCCCAGCTCGCCGCGGTGCGCGCCCACCTCGACGACGCGCTCGCCAAGGGCGCGAAGGTCCTCACCGGCGGCCGGGCCCGGCCCGACATCGGCCCCCTCTTCCACGAGCCCACCGTCCTGGAGGGCGTCACCCCCGACATGGCCGTCTGCGGCGAGGAGACCTTCGGCCCGGTCGTCTCCCTGTACCCGTACGCCACCGACGAGGAGGCGGTGCGGCTGGCCAACCAGGGTTCCTACGGCCTGTCCGCGTCGATCTGGTCCGCCGACACCCGCGCGGCCGCCCGCATGGCCGCGCTGATCCGCTCCGGGTCGGTCAACGTCAACGACGGCGCCGCCGCCGCGGCCGGCAGCATCGAGGCCGGCATGGGCGGCATGGGGGACAGCGGACTCGGCCGCCGGCACGGAGCCGAGGGCATCCTCAAGTACACCGAGAGCCAGGCGGTCGCCGTACAGCGCCTGATGCCGCTCGGCCCGCCGCCGAAGCAGCCGGTGGAGACCTTCGTCCGCCGCACCAACGGCCAGCTCGCCCTGCTGCGCCGGCTGGGGGTGCGATGAGCGACCGCATCCCCACGCCTGCCGAGCGATGGCACGCCCTGCGCACGGCGGCCGGACCCGTCGACCCGGGCGAGCTGGACGCCCTGTGGGCCGACCTCGACACCGTCGACGCGGCGTCGATCCTGGGCTCCTGGAAGGGATTCGCCTTCCCCACCGGCCACCCCGTCGAAAAGGTCCTCGCGGGCAGCCGCTGGCACGGCAAGCGGTTCGTCGCCCTCGACGACGCCAAACCGCTGATCTGCCGCACCGAGAACGGCGAACTCTTCTCCGACACCCGCTCCGGCCGCGGCGAGGCCAGCCTGTGGAACGTCGAGTTCCGCGGTGAGGTGACCGCCACCATGGTCTACGACGGCATGGCCGTCCTCGACCACTTCAAACGGGTCGACGACACCACCCTCATGGGCGTGATGAACGGCAAGGCCAGTGCGGTCTCCGCCGACGGCCACCTCTTCTACTTCGGCCTGGAGCGAGAATGAGGATCTCCGCGCTGCTCTCGCGCGGGGCCGGACCCAGCGAACTCGTCGACGCCGAACTGGACGAACCGCGCTCCGACGAGGTGATCGTCCGCATCGAGGCGGTCGGGGTGTGCCACACCGACCTCCACACCCGCGGCGCCCTGCGCGAGCGGCCCGCCGTCCTCGGGCACGAAGGGTGCGGCACCGTCGAACGCCTCGGCGACGCCGTCGACGGGCTCCGGGTCGGCGACCGGGTGGTGATCTCCTTCGCCTCGTGCGGAGGATGCGCCCAGTGCCGGGACGGCCTTCCCGGGTACTGCGCCTGGGCGAGCGCCCTCAACGGCTCGGGGCGGCGGCTGGACACCTCGCCGACCATCCGGGTCCGCGACGAGCCCGTCTTCGGCGCCTTCTTCGGTCAGTCCTCCTTCGCCACCGCCGCGCTGGCCAACGCCCGCTCGTGCGTGCCCGTCGGCGACCTGCCGGCCGCCGTCGCCGCGCCCCTGGGCTGCGGATTCCTCACCGGCGCCGGCGCGGTCCTCAACGTGCTGCGCCCCCGGCGCGGCGACCGGCTGCTCGTCGTCGGCGCCGGGGGAGTGGGGGCGGTCGCCGCCCTGACGGCCCTGTCCGAAGGCGTCGAGGTCGTGGTGGCCGAGCCCGTCGAGGCGCGCCGCGCGCTCGCCGCCCGGTGCGGCGCCACCACCGTCGCCTCACTGGACGAACCGGTGCCGCCGGTGACCCACGCACTCGACACCACCGGACGCCCCGAGGCGATCGCCGGCGCCCTCGCCGCCCTGAAGCCCCGCGGAGTGCTCGCACTGGTCGGCCTCGGGCCCGCCGAAGTCCCCCTCGACGTACGGTCCTTGATGCTGCGCGGACTGCAGGTGCGCGGCTGTGTCGAGGGCGACGCCGACCCGTCCGTCCTGATCCCCGAACTGGCCCACCGCTACCGGCGCGGACTGCTGCCCCTCGACGGCCTGGTCACCACCTACACCCTCGCCGACTTCGACCGCGCGGTCGCCGACCAGCGGGCCGGCCTGACCCTCAAACCAGTTCTCCTGCCCGGGAGTTGACCCCGCCCGCCGCCTGTCACAGCCCCCTTGAGCGATTCCTGAACAGGAGCCCCGATGACCCATGTGATCTCCGCCGAACGGTCGCTCTACGACGACGACCACGAACTCCTGCGGGACACCGCACGCGCCTTCGCCGACAAGCACGCCACCCCGCACGCCGAACGCTGGCGCGCCGAGGGCAAGGTCGACCGCGAACTCTTCGAGGAGGCCGCCCGCGCCGGAATCCTCGGCTTCAACATCCCCGAGGAGCACGGCGGCGGCGGAGTCCGCGACTACCGCTTCAACGCCGTGATCGGAGAGGAGTTCTCCCGCCATCCCGCCGCGGACGGACTGGCCGCCCTGACCCTGTCCAACGACATCGTCGTGCCCTACTTCACCGACCTCACCGACGACGCGCAGAAGGCCCGCTGGCTTCCCGGCATCGCCGCCGGGGAACTGGTCGTGGCGGTCGCGATGACCGAGCCCGGCACCGGCAGCGACCTCGCCGGCATCGCCACCACCGCCGTCCGCGACGGCGACGAGTACGTGATCAACGGCAGCAAGGTCTTCATCTCCAACGGCCAGAACGCCGACCTCGTCGTCACCGCCGTACGGACCGGCCCGGAACGCCACGCGGGCATCAGCCTGATCGTCGTCGAGGCGGACCGGCCCGGCTTCACCCGCGGACGCAACCTCCAAAAGGTCGGCCTGCACGCCCAGGACACCAGCGAACTGTTCTTCCAGGACGTCCGCGTGCCCGCCGCCAACCTGCTCGGCGAGGAGGGCACCGGGTTCAAGTCCCTGGTGCGCAACCTGCCGCAGGAGCGCGTCTCGATCGCCGCCAACGCCCTGGCCTCCATCGAGGGCGTCCTCGAACGCACCCTGGAGTACGTCAAGGAACGCAAGGCGTTCGGCAGGGCGATCGGCTCCTTCCAGAACACCCGCTTCGAACTGGCCGACATGGTGACCACCGCCCGGGTGGGCCGCGCCTACCTCGACGACCTGCTCGCCCGCCACTCCCGCGGCGAACTCTCCGCGGTGGACGCCGCCGCCGCGAAGTTCTGGGCCACCGAGCGCTACGTCGACATCGTCGGCCGCTGCCTCCAACTCCACGGTGCCTACGGCTACATGCTCGAGTACCGCATCGCGCACGACTACCTCGACTCGCGCATCACCACGATCTACGGCGGCACCACCGAGATCATGAAAGAGATCGTCGGCCGCGACCTGGGCCTGTAGCGCCCCGCCGAACTCCCCCTCTCCGGAACCGAGTCCCGCCCCCAGAAAGGGAGCGTCATGCCCGACGCCTACATCTACGACGCCGTCCGCACCCCGCGCGGCAAGAACCGCGGTGGCGCACTGCACGGCACCAAGCCCGTCGACCTGGTGGTGGGCCTGATCCACGCGATCCAGGAACGCAACCCCGCACTCGACCCCGACCGTATCGACGACATCGTGCTCGGCGTCGTCTCGCCCGTCGGCGAGCAGGGCGGCGACCTCGCGCGCACCGCCTCCCTCGTCGCGGGTCTGCCCCACACGGTCGCCGGTGTCCAGGTCAACCGCTTCTGCGCGTCCGGTCTGGAAGCGGTCAACCTCGCCGCCCAGAAGGTCGCCTCCGGCTTCGAGAGCCTCGTCCTCGCGGGCGGCGTCGAATCGATGTCCCGGGTCCCGATCGGCTCCGACGGCGGCGCCTACGCACAGGACCCCACCACCGCGTACGACGCCTACTTCGTGCCCCAGGGCATCGGCGCCGACCTGATCGCGACGATCGAGGGCTTCAGCCGCGAGGACGTCGACGCCTACGCCGCCCGCTCCCAGCAGCGCGCCGACACCGCCTGGCGCGAGGGACGCTTCGGCAGGTCCGTCGTCCCCGTCCGCGACCTCAACGGCGTCACCCTGCTCGACCACGACGAGCACCGCAGGCCCGGCACCTCGGTGGAGAGCCTGGCCGCGCTGCCCGCCGCCTTCGCCGGCGTCGGCGAGCAGGCCGGCTTCGACGCAGTCGCCCTGCAGAAGTACCACCACCTGGAGCGGATCGACCACGTCCACCACGCCGGGAACAGCTCCGGCATCGTCGACGGCGCCGCGCTGACCCTGATCGGCAGCCGGGAGATCGGCGAGCTGCTCGGCCTCACGCCCCGGGCCCGGATCGTGGCGACCGCCGTCACCGGCGCCGAGCCGACCATCATGCTCACCGGCCCGACCCCCGCGACCAGGAAGGTCCTCGGCCTCGCGGGCCTGGACGTCGACGACATCGACCTGTTCGAACTCAATGAGGCCTTCGCCGCCGTCGTCATGAAGTGGCAGCGGGACCTGAAGGTCCCCGACGACAAGGTCAACGTCAACGGCGGCGCCATCGCGCTGGGCCACCCCCTCGGCGCGACCGGGGCGATGATCCTCGGCACCGTCCTCGACGAACTCGAACGCACCGGCGGCCGCCGCGGCCTCGCGACGCTCTGCGTCGGCGCCGGGATGGGCATCGCCACCGTCATCGAACGCCTCTGACCTCCGGTCCGGCCGTCACCGGGCCCCTCTGATCTCCGGTCCGGCTGCCACCCGTACCCCTCTGATCTCCGGTCCGGCCGTCGCCGAACACCCCCGACGTCCGGTCCGGCCGCTACCGGACCCTTCTGATCTCCGGTCCGGCCGTCACCCGTACCCCTCTGATCTCCGGTCCGGCCGTCACCGAACACCCCGGCGCCGGGGCCGACCGTTGTCGCCCACGGCACTCCGTCCGGCCGCCGTCGGACGTGCCCGACACCACGTCCGACCGGTCCCCGGACGTCCCCGACCCAGCCGGTCCGACCGCGCACCGAAACGGAGCCACCGACATGACCGCGTCCGCCATCACCTACGCACGCGACGCCGACGGAGTCGTCACCCTCCTCCTGGACGACCCCGCCTCCTCCGCCAACACCATGAACGACGCCTTCATGACCGGCCTGGAGGAGTGCGTACCCCGCCTGGAGGCCGAGCGGGACACCGTCACCGGAGTCCTGCTGAAGTCCGCGAAGAGGACCTTCTTCGCGGGCGGCGACCTGAACCGCCTCAGCGCGGGCAGCGCCGACCGGGCGGCCGAGGAGACGGCCTACATCAACGGGATGAAGGACCTCATGCGCCGGCTGGAACGCCTCGGCAGGCCGGTCGTCGCCGTACTGGACGGCACCGCCCTCGGCGGCGGCCTGGAGGTCGCCCTCTGCGCCCACCACCGCATCGTCACCGACCGGCCCGGCACCCGCCTCGGCCTGCCCGAGGTCAGCCTCGGTCTGCTGCCCGGCGGCGGAGGCATCACCCGCACCGTGCGCATGCTCGGCCTGCACAAGGCCCTGTCCGAAGTGATCCTGCCCGCCCGGACGTTCACCCCCCGGGCGGCCCTGGACCTCGGCCTCGTCGACGCACTCGCCGAGGACGCGGACGACGCCGAGACACGCGCCCGCGCCTGGATCGCCGAGCACCCCGACCCCGTGCAGCCCTGGGATGCCAAGGGCTTCCGGCTCCCGGGCGGGGACGTGACGAGCCAGAAGGTCGCCGCGACCCTGCCCGCGCTCTCCGGTCTGCTGCGCAAGCGGACCAGAGGCGCGCCGATGCCCGCGCCGCGCGCCGCCCTGGCCGCCGCCGTGGAGGGCGCCCACCTCGACTTCGACACGGCCTCCCTGGTCGAGACCCGCTACCTGGTCAGCCTGATCGGCGGTCAGGTCACCAAGAACATGATCAAGGCGGCCTTCTTCGACCAGCGGCACATCACCTCCGGCGCGAGCCGCCCCAAGGGGTTCGAGCCGTTCACCGCGCGCAAGGTCGGTGTCATCGGCGCCGGGATGATGGGAGCGGGCATCGCCTATGTGAGCGCCCGCGCCGGACTCGACGTCGTCCTCAAGGACGTCACCCCCGAGGCGGCCGAGAAGGGCAAGGACTACGCCCGCGGCCTGGAGGCGAAGGCCCTGGCGGCCGGCCGGACCACCCAGGAGAGGTCCAGCGCGCTCCTCGGCCGTATCCGCACGAGTGCCGAGGCCGCCGACTTCACCGGAGTGGACCTGGTCATCGAGGCGGTCTTCGAGTCACCGGGTCTCAAGCAGCGCGTCTTCCAGGAGGTGCAGGAGATCGTCGAACCCGACGCGGTCCTCGGCTCCAACACCTCCACCCTGCCCATCTCCCTGCTGGCCAAGGGCGTCGCCCGCGAGCGGGACTTCATCGGCATCCACTTCTTCAGCCCCGTCGACAGGATGTCCCTGGTCGAGATCGTCCGCGGTGCGCGCACCAGCGACGAGACCCTCGCCAAGGTCTTCGACTTCGTGCTGAAGATCGGCAAGACACCCATCGTCGTCAACGACTCGCGCGGCTTCTTCACCTCACGCGTCATCAGCTGCTTCATCGCCGAGGCCGTCGCGGCCGTCGGCGAGGGCGTCGAACCGGCCAGCGTCGAACAGGCCGCGCTCCAGGCCGGCTACCCTGCGGGCGCGCTGCAACTCCTCGACGAACTCACCCTGTCCCTGACCCAGAAGATCCGCATCGAGACCCGTGCCGCCGAGGAGGCCGAGGGCAGGGCGTGGACGGCACACCCCTCCGAGGAGGTCGTCGACTGGATGATCGAACAGGGCCGCGTCGGGCGCCGGGAACGCGCCGGCTGGTACGACTACGACACCTCCGGCAAGCGGCTGGGCATCTGGCCGGGCGTGCGCGACCGCTACAGCTCCGGCCGGTGCGTACCGCCCCTGAAGGACCTCCAGGAGCGGATGCTGTTCGCGGAGGCCCTCGACGCCGTCGACTGTCTGGAGACCGGCGTCCTGACCAGCGTCGCGGACGCCAACGTCGGCTCCGTCCAGGGCATCGGCTTCCCCGCCTGGACCGGCGGCGTCCTGCAGTACGTCAACCAGTACGAGGGCGGCCTGCCCGGATTCGTCGCCCGGGCACGGGAGCTGGCCGCCTCCTACGGCGACCGGTTCCTGCCGCCGGCCTCCCTGGTGGCGCGCGCCGAACGCGGCGAGAGCTATGTCTGAGCCCGTACGGACGGCCCCCCGGCTGCGCACCCGGCTGACCGGCCTCCTCGGCATCGAACACCCCGTCGTCCAGGGCGGGATGATGTGGGTCGGCCGGGCCGAACTGGCCGCCGCCGTGTCGGAGGCGGGCGGCCTGGGCATCGTCACGGCGCTCACCCAGCCCACCCCGGCCGACCTCGCCCGCGAGATCGAGCGCACCCGCAAGCTCACCGACCGGCCCTTCGGCGTCAACCTCACCATCCTGCCGACGATCACACCGCCGCCCTACGACGAGTACCGGCGGGCGATCGTCGACTCCGGGGTGACCATCGTCGAGACCGCGGGGTCGAGTCCGGAACCGCACATGGAGTACTTCGCCGCCCACGGCGTACGGGTGATCCACAAGTGCACCAGCGTCCGGCACGCCGTCAAGGCCGAGCGGCTCGGCGTGGCCGCGGTGTCGATCGACGGATTCGAGTGCGCGGGGCACCCGGGCGAGGACGACATCCCCGGCCTGGTGCTGATCCCCGCGGCCGCCGACGCCCTGACGATCCCGTTCATCGCGTCGGGGGGACTGACCGACGGCCGCGGTCTCGCCGCCGCGCTCGCGCTCGGCGCGGACGGGATCAACATGGGCACCCGCTTCCTGTGCTCCACGGAGGCGCCGGTCGCCGAGGCGGTCAAGCGGCGGATCGTCGGATCGAGCGAGCTGGACACCCGTCTCATCTTCCGCGAACTGCGCAACACCGCCCGCGTGGCCCGCAACTCGGTCAGCGAGGAGGTCGTCCGGCTCCTCGCGGAAGGCGGTGCCTTCCCCGACGTACAGCCGCTGGTCGCGGGCGCCCGCGGACGCCGCGTCTTCGAGGACGGCGACCTGGAAGCGGGGATCTGGTCCGTGGGCCTGTCCCAGGGACTCGTCCGGGACATCGCGCCGGCCGGTGAGCTGGTCCGGCGGATCGTGGCCGAGGCGCGGGAGGAGGTCATGCGGGTGGCCGGCCTGTTCGACGTGTCACCGGCGGCCGTCGGCTGACCGGGCGCCCGGGTCGGGGGGCGACCCCTTACCCGGGCGCGGCCCCTTACCGGGGAGTCGGCCCCCTCACCCGGGCAGCCGGGCGCGCAGCGTGGCGGCGAAGTCCTCGGCGCGGGACAGCTGTACACGCAGCTTCTCCACCTGCTCCGCCGCGCCCTGTTCGTAGCCGCGCACCCGCTCCAGGAGCACCTCTCGCTCGTCCGCGGCGAGTACGGCGCCGGAGTCGAGACGGTCGGTGGCGTCGAGCAGGTCCCGCATCTGGTCCAGGGTGAAGCCGAGCGGTTTCATCCGGCGGACGACCATGAGGCGGGCGACGTCGCGCTCGGTGTAGAGGCGGAAGCCGCCCCGGGAGCGCGCGGAGGGGACGACGAGGCCGGTCTCCTCGTAGTGCCGGATGGTGCGCAGGGACAGCTCGGTGCGCGTGGCGACCTCGCCGATCTGCATGTGCTTGGCGTCCACGTCCCTGCTCCTGGCCTCGCCGGTACGACCGTCACCCCGACCGGGGCGCGCCCATCTCTACCCTAACGTTAGGGTAGAGTCGCCGGTGGTGAGGGCGGCCCACGGCTGCCCCCGTCCGTGCCGTGTCGGGCCGGTGCCGTCCCGACGAAGTCCCGATTCTCGCAGGAGACACGCGTGCGCGGGCACCTGGCGCCCGGCGCCGCGGCCTGCCCGCCGTGACCCGCGGTCCCCGGACATGAACCCGCGGCGCCCGCCGTGACACCGCCGCATCCCGGACGTGAGCCGCGCAGGCCACGTCCGTACCCGCTTTCCCCGCCGACGCCGACAGTGCGCCGGCCTCCCTCCGCACACCCCGTCCCGCCGCAGGGTGCGCACGAGCACGACAGGTTCCGAACTCTTGTCCTCCGCAACCGATGTGAACGCGGCCGCCGTGACCGCCGCCGACCGCCTGCGCGGCCTCAGGCCCGACTGGCTGTCCGACCCGAAGGTCTGGCGCACCGAGGTGCTGGCCGGTCTCGTGGTCGCCCTGGCGCTGATCCCCGAGGCGATCTCGTTCTCGATCATCGCGGGCGTCGACCCGGCGGTCGGCCTGTTCACCTCCTTCACCATGGCGGTCGTCATCGCGGTCGTCGGCGGCCGCCGCGCGATGATCTCCGCGGCGACCGGCGCCGTGGCCCTGGTCACGGCACCGCTCAACCGTGAGCACGGCCTGGGACACCTGATCGCCGCCGTCATCCTCGCCGGTGTCCTCCAGGTCGTCCTCGGCGCGCTCGGGGTGGCGAAACTGATGCGGTTCATCCCGCGCTCGGTCATGGTCGGCTTCGTCAACTCGCTCGCCGTGCTGATCTTCATGGCGCAGGTGCCCGAGATGACCGACGTGCCCTGGCCGGTGTACCCGCTGATCATCGCCGGTCTGGCGTTGATGGTGTTCTTCCCGAGGATCACGACCGCGGTCCCGGCACCCCTGGTGTCCATCGTCATCCTCACCGTCATCACCGTCGGCGCGGCCCTCGCGGTCCCGACCGTGGGGGACAAGGGCGCGCTGCCGTCCTCACTGCCCGTCCCCGGCCTGCCGGACGTGCCGTACACCTGGGACACGCTGACGACGATCGCCCCCTACGCCCTCGCCATGGCGCTGGTCGGCCTGATGGAGTCCCTGATGACCGCCAAGCTGGTCGACGACATCACCGACACCCGCTCCGACAAGACGCGCGAGTCGATCGGCCAGGGCGTCGCGAACATCGTCACCGGGTTCTTCGGAGGCATGGGCGGCTGCGCCATGATCGGCCAGACGATGATCAACGTGAAGGTCTCCGGGGCACGTACCCGGCTGTCCACCTTCCTCGCGGGCGCCTTCCTGATGGTGCTCTGTGTCGTCTTCGGGCCGGTCGTCTCCGACATCCCGATGGCCGCGCTCGTCGCCGTCATGATCATGGTGTCGTTCGCCACCTTCGACTGGCACTCGATCGCCCCCAGGACCCTGCGGCGGATGCCCGCCGGGGAGATCGCCGTCATGGCCGTCACGGTCGCGTGCGTCGTGGCCACGCACAACCTCGCCGTGGGCGTCGTCGTCGGCTCGGTCACCGCCATGGTGATCTTCGCCAAGCGCGTGGCCCACGTCGCCGACGTCACCTCCGTCACCGACCCCGACGGCGGCACGGTCGTCTACCGGGTCACCGGCGCCCTGTTCTTCGCCTCCTCCAACGACCTCGTCGGCCGGTTCGACTACGCGCGCGACCCGGAACGGGTCGTCATCGACCTGTCGGCCGCCCACATCTGGGACGCGTCGTCGGTGGCCGCGCTGGACGCCGTCGAGCACAAGTACGCCCAGCGCGGCAAGCGCGTGGAGATCGCCGGCCTGAACGACCACAGCGCACACCTGCACGGGAAGCTCACGGGCGAACTCGCCGCGGGCCACTGACGGCCTCTCCGGGCCGGGGTGCCCTGCCCCCGTTCCAGCGGTCGGCCGACACCGGCGCCCGCTCCAGGGTCCGTTCGAAGACCTCCGTGTCGAACCGGAACCGGTCGTGGGACCTCGGGGCGGGCGGATCGTCGCGCAGGGCCCCGGCCGCCACGGACCCGGCGCCGGGGAGGGCCGGCTCCGCCTCGGGGAAGGCCAGCCGGAGCCACACGCCGAACGGGAACGGCACCGGGTACGCGTCGGACCGGCCGGGCGGGGTCCAGACCTCGCCGGTCTCCGGATGCGAGGGGACGAGGAGAATCCCGGCGTCCGAGGCGGGGGCGGGCAGTTCCGGTCCGGCGAGCACGGCGTGCCGGGTCGGCGGACCGGCCGGTAGCAGTGCGTCGAGGTCGCGCTGGAACATCTCGGCCGCGAGACCGTCCGGGACGGCGACCGCCCGGCCGTCCGAAGCCAGCAGCAGATGGGCGAGCGCCTGCCCGCCCGCCGCCACCCACCGCGGACTCCAGTGCCACCGGTCGCTCGCCCCGAACGGTGACGCCCAGGGAGCGATCGGCTCGAACGGGGGCACACCGTCGTTGCGCGCCACCAGCTCCGACCACGAGCGCGGACCGTCGTGCCCGCCCGGGACGCTCCGCCGGCGCACCGCGTCCGGATCGAGCCACAGCGCCTGCCACAGCGAACAGTCGTCGATCCGGCTCGCCACCGGCAGACCGCATGCCTCGCAGGCCGTGTTCGGGCCCTCGCCCCCGTCGAGGCCGCAGCAGGCACTGCCGAGGCCCTGGGGGATCAGTACGACGCCACGCGCGTCACCCGGCGCGACGACGGACGCGCCGGACGCCGCTTCCACCGCGAACGTCCCGGAGTCCATGAGTACGGGCAGCTGGAGCCCGTTGCCGTACTGCTGATGGGCGTGGAGTGGCAGGACCACCCTGGTCAGCGGCACGGTCAACTCGGCGTCGCAGCGCGCGCACACGAAAACGTACAAACTTCCTCCGCTCGGGAAACGGAGGCATCGTCGCAGGCGGACGGGGCCGGGCCAAGGTGTTTTCGTCCGTGCTTCGGACCCTTCGGGCCCTACAGGCCCGCGTGGGTGAGCAGCCACTCCATCCGGTGCACCGGAAGGTGCGGCGAGGCCGCGGCGGCCTCGGCCACCTGGTCCGACGGGTCGGCGAGGAGTCGGTCCAGGGCGGGGAGGGGGAGGCGGGGGTGGGGTGCGACGGCCCGGCGGACGCGGGCCTCGGGGTCGGCGGCCAACTGCTCCGCGAGTTCCGGCGGGAGGTCCGGATCGCGGGGTGCGAAGGAACGGAGCCGGGGTTCGTCATCGGCGGCGAAGCGGCGCAGGGTGGACGTGGGGAAGGACAGGACCTGCGCCGTGTCCCACCAGAACGTGAACTTGTCGTTGCGCCGGTAGCGGCGCTCGATGCTCTCGGCGGTCGCGGGATCGACGAGGTGCGGGGCGGTGTGCGCCATCGTCAGGCGGACGATCTCCTCGTCGTCGAGCAGTCGGGCCACCGCGGCGTCGGGCAGGTCCGTGCCGGCGGCCGCCGAGACCCGGAAGCAGACGTACGGCGAGTCGACGTGCGGCAGCGGATCGGCGGTGACCCAGGGGAGGCGCAGGATGCGCAACTCGTTGCGGGCGGAGTGGTTCTGGAACCACTGGAGGACGGTCGCGTCGTCTGCCTCCGGGCTCGGGTCGGGCAGTGTGCGGGAGAGTTCGTCGACCGAGGCGTGGATGCGCGCCCGCTCGTCCTCCGGTGTGTCGGGGCGGGCGAAGACCCGCACGCGGACGTTGAGGGCCGGGTCGACGGCGAGCAACTCGCGGACCGACGGCGGCAGACGGGGGTGGCCGGCGAGTTCGGCACGCACCTCGCTGTCCGGATCGCCGACGAGCCGCCGGAGGGTGTCCGCGTCCAGCGTGGCGTGCGGGACCGCGCCCGCCCGGGTCACGGGGTCCGCGAGCAGGGCCGGGAGAAGGTCCGCGGGCGGAACCGGGTGCGGCAGCCGGGCGTAGTACGTGGCACAGGCCGCGGCACGGACCTCGGTCTCGGGATCGGTCAGCAGCAGGCGGCGGACCGGTTCCGGCGCCCCGGTCCAGTGCCTGGCCAGCGCGGCGCGGATCTCGGGGACGGGGTCCTCGGCGAGGCGGGCCCGCAGGTCCGGCGGCATGTCGCGACTCTCGGCGAGGCTCTTGCGGACCTGGGGGTGGGGATCGTCGACGAGCCGCTCCAGCAGGTGCCGGGGCGCGGTCGCGGCGCGGGCGGCGAGTGCGGACCGGACGGATGCGTCGCTGTGACCGGCCAGCACCAGGCGGAATCGGTCCGGCAGACGGTCGTTGAGGGCCAGGCCGTGCAGCAGTCGGTGGTCGTCTGTCGCGATGATCTCGGTGATCATGTCGTCGGTGAGGTCGGGGCGCTGCGCCACCCTCCCCATGCCTCGCCGCCAGGCGAACAGCCGCCGGACCAGGGCGGACGGGAGGGCCGAGTTGGCCGCCAGGCCGTCCAGCACCTTGTCGAGGTGGATCGGTGTCGGGGCGTCGGCGTCCATGGGGCGAGGATGCCAGGTGGGCTCCGCGCCGATGCGGCCGGGGCGCGCAGCGGCAAGACGTGGCCTGAGCGGACGAGGTCGTCGGGCCGGACCTCGCCGCTCGCCACCCGGGGCGCCGTGCGACGCGCCCGGTCTGTGCCCGCGTACACGTCCTGTCCGCGCGTGTTGTGCACCGGCCTTGCGATGTCCCGCCAGCCTGGACGGCGTGTCGGGCGGCTGATGGCATCGCCGCCATGTCAGCACCATCACCTGCCCCACGGCACCAGCGCGCCTTAAGCCGTCCCACCGCCCACACCGATGCCGCCCACGCTCATGCCCTCAACGCGGGCCCGGGGAGGTGGCGTTGATGGGTACCACGGACGGGCAGTCCCTCGCCGCCATGGTCTTCCTGGTCTTCGTCGCGGTGTCCCTGCTGCTGTGCGGGCTGGCCGCCGCGGACCTGGACGAGCCCGAGCACTTCTACGCGGGCGGCAGCGCCGCCTTCGGCCCGGTCGGCAGCGGACTCGCCGTCGCCGGTGACTACGTCTCGGCCGCCACCCTGCTCAGCACCACGGGCGCGGTCGCCCTCGACGGCGCGGACGGCGTCCTGTTCGCCATCGCCACGGTGGCCTCGCTGTGGCTCGTCATGCGCGTCATGGGCGAACACCTGCGCCGTGAAGGCGTGTTCACCCTCGGGGACTTCATCAAGGACCGGCTCGGCGACCATACGGCGGGCCGCGCCCTCGGCATCGCCGCCCTCGTCGTACTCACCCCGATGCTCCTCGTCCAACTGTCGACCGCCGGCCACATCATGGCCGCCATGTTCGGCCTGCCCGAGGGGGCGCTCACCGGCTGCACCATCGGCAGCGGGGTCCTGATGATCAGCTACGCCGCGTTCGGCGGCATGCGCGGCACCGGCTACATCCAGATCCTCAAGGTCGCCGTGGTCCTCTTCGCCGTACTGCTGGTCGCCGGACTCGTCCTGGCGCGCTTCGGCTGGTCGCCGCCTGCGCTGTTCGCGGCGGCGCGGGACCAGTCGGGGGCCGGCTTCAACTACGCGGTCCCCGGGCTGCACTTCGGGCACTCCCTCCTCGGCCGGCTCGACCTGATCGGCTTCGGCGCGACCCTGCTGCTGGGCGCGGCGTGTCTGCCGCACCTCACCATGCGGCTGCACCCGCTGCGCGACGCCCGTACGGCCCGCCGCGCCGTCGGCTGGGCCGTCGGCCCGGTGGCGGTGGTGTGCCTGGGTGTGGTGGTGGCGGGGCTCGGCGCGTGCGCCCTGCTCGGCCGGGACGCGGTGCGGGCCGCCGACCCCGGCGGATCCACCGCCCTGCTGATGCTGACGGGCGCCCTCGACCCGACCGCCGCCGGCACCCGGCACAGCATGCTGTTCGCGATCGTCGCCTGCGCGGTGTTCGCGACCACCCTCGCCGCCGTCGCCGGCATCACCCTGGCGGCCGCGGCCGGACTGGTCCGGGACTTCGCCAAGGAGCCCGGCGGCGTACGGCCCACCCGGCGCGCCGGCCGCGAGGTCCGCCGGGCCCGCACGGGCGTCGTGCTCTTCGGCGCCGCCGCCGTCGTCCTGGCCGTGCTCCTGCGCGACCGCGGCACCCTCACCCTGATCTCGCTGTCCCTGGCGGCCAGCGCCTCGGTGCTCGCGCCGATCCTGCTGTACGCGCTGTTCCTGCCCGGGTACACGGCGACCGGCGTCCGCTGGACCGTGTTCGGAACCCTGCCCCTGATCGTGGCGCTCATGGTGATCTCGCCCGCGTTCTCCGGCGCCCCGACCGCACTCCTGCCCGACCGGGACTTCCATGTGTTTCCGTTGCAGACACCGGGGCTCATCACCATCCCGGTCGGCTTCCTGCTCGGTCTCATGGGCCGGGACCGCGACCGCCCGCAACGCCCGGCCCGGGGCAAGCGACTCACCGGCGCGGGCGCCCGCTGACGGCACAGTCACCCACCAGCCTGGTCAGGGCGGGCCGGGGTCGGGTGGGTGCGCGGGTAGAGGAGGGGGTGGCGGTGGTCATGGGGAAGTGGGCAGCCCGCGGCGGACGCCGGCCTGCGGGGCGTTGTCAGCGTGCGGTCGGTCCCGTCGGTTCGTCCGTGGGGACCAGGCGGGGGACCAGGCGGACGAAGGCGACCATGCCGAGGACCTCGACCATGGTCTGGGTGACCACGACGACCGCCGCTACGGCCAGGTCGCCGGGGAGTGCCAGGGCCAGGGGGAGGACCACGAGCGAGTTGCGGGTCGCGCCGGTGAACACGATCGCCCGACCGGCGGGTGCCGCCAGGCGGAACAGCCGGGCCACGGCCCTGCCCGCGAACGCCATCACCACCAGGAACACGACGTAGAACGGGACGACGGCGACGACGTCGGCCCGGCTGTCGCCCAGCTCGGGCACCTGGGAGGCGACCACCGTCAGCAGCGTGGCGGCCATCAACGGCACCATCGTGGTGGTCGCCCCGGCAAAGACCCTGGCGCCCGCCGGGCGGCGCGCGGCCCACGCCTGCACCGCCCACGCCAGGACGAGCGGGACGACGATCAGTACGACGAACGCCTCGACGAACGGGCCCGCCTCGACGACGTCGGCCAGGTCCGCACCCATGAACAGGTACAGGAACCCCGGCAGCAGCAGCATCTGCGCGACCAGCAGCACCGGCGTCGCGGCCAGCAGACGGCGGCTGGAGCCGCCCGCCAGCCCGGAGAAGACGATCACGTAGTCCACGCACGGGCACAGCAGCACCAGCAGCACACCGAGCCGGACCGCCTGGTCGGCGGGGAGGAACGTGAACATCGACGCGACGACCAACGGCACGACCACGAAGTTCACCGTCACCGCGGCGGCCAGGAACCGGCCGTCCCGCAGGGAGCGGACCAGCTCGGCGGCGGGCACCTGGAGGAAGGTGACGAACAGCAGCGCGCCGAGCACCGGGTTGATCGCGTGTTCCAGCCCCGGCCCGAGACCGGGCGCGGCCCACCCGAGCAGTCCGCCGACGGCCAGCGCCGTCAGGTAGATCGCGACCTGGTGGTGTTCCATCCGCTCGACCGCGCCCCGCGGCCCCTGCTGCGACACCCGCACCGCTCCCTCGGCTCCGTGGGCCGCCCACGGCGACCCCGGGTCTCATCCTCACAGGTCACCGCCCGCGCCAGCGCCACGCCCGCGCACCGGCGGCCCCGGGGGTATCGTGCGCGCAGGGCGGCGCCCCGTCGCAGGTCGGCGCGTGGTCCGCCGAGCGGGAGGCATGACATGGATTTCACCGAGGAGTCGACCACCGGCGCGGTCGTCGAGAGCTTCGCCCGGACCGCCGACCCCCGGCAGCGGGAGCTGCTGGAGGGGCTGGTGCGCCATCTGCACGCCTACGTCCGCGAGGTCCGGCCCACCCTGGCCGAATGGGAGGGCGCGGTGGACTTCCTCACCGCGGTCGGGCAGAAGTGCGACGCCACCCGCCAGGAGTTCATCCTGCTCTCCGACGTGCTCGGCGTCTCCAGCCTGGTCGAGACGCTCAACGGGCAGGAGAACGGCACCGAGAGCACGGTCCTCGGGCCCTTCCACGTCATGGAGTCGCCCGCCCGGGACACCGGCGACACCATCGACCTGCTCGGCGCCGGCCCGCCCTGCGTCGTGGAGGTCCGGGTCACCACGGCCGACGGCCACCCGCTCGCCGACGCCGCTGTCGACGTGTGGCAGTGCAGTGCGGAGGGCTTCTACGACGTCCAGCAGCCCGGCGTCCAGCCGCCCGGCAACGGACGGGGACTGTTCCGCACCGACGCCGACGGCCGCACCTGGTTCCGTACGGTCGTGCCGAGCCACTACCCCGTCCCGACCGACGGGCCCGTCGGAGCGCTGCTGGAGGCCGCCGGACGGCACGCCTACCGGCCCGCCCACCTCCACTTCATCGTGCGGGCCGAAGGCCACCGCCCGCTCACCACCCACCTGTTCGTGGCGGACAGCCCCTACATCGACTCCGACGCCGTCTTCGCGGTGAAGCGGAGCCTCATCGCCGACTTCGCGGAGGTCGACGACGAGACGGAGGCCCGCCGTCACCGGGTCACCGGCCCCTTCCGGCTCGCACGGTTCGACATCGTCGTGGAGCCCGCGGACGCACCGGCTTCGGAGGCCGACCGTGTGGAGTGAGTTCACCTACCAGGCGCTGCCGATGCGCGTCGTCTTCGGCGCCGGACGTTCGGCCCGGCTCACCGACGAGGTGGCCGCGCTCGGCCTGGACCGGGTCCTGGTCCTGTCCACACCGGGGCAGCGGGAACTCGCCCGGCAGGTGGCCGACGGCCTGGGAGACCGCGCCGCGGGCGTCTTCGCGGAGGCACGGATGCACGTACCGGCCGAGACGGCGGCCGCTGCCTGCGCCGTCGCCGCCGAACTCGGCGCGGACGGCTGCGTGGCGGTCGGCGGAGGCTCCACCGTCGGCCTCGGCAAGGCGATCGCGCTCCGGCACGGCCTGCCCGTCGTCGCCGTGCCCACCACCTACGCCGGGTCGGAGATGACACCGATCTGGGGGCTGACCGAGAACGGCGTCAAACGCACCGGACGCGACCCGGCGGTCCTGCCGCGCAGCGTCGTCTACGACCCCGAACTCACCCTCGGACTCCCGCCCGCGATCTCGGTGACCAGCGGAATCAACGCACTCGCGCACGCGGTGGAGGGGCTGTACGCCCCCGACGCCTCACCGATCGTCTCCCTCATGGCCGAGGACGGCGCCCTCGCCCTCACCGAGGCACTGCCCCGGATCGCCGCGGGCGGCGGCGCGGACCTCGACGCGCGCAGCCGCGCCCTGTACGGCGCCTGGCTGTGCGGCGCGGTCCTGGGCGCCACGACGATGTCCCTGCACCACAAACTCTGCCACGTCCTGGGCGGCTCCCTCGACCTGCCGCACGCCGCGGTGCACACCGTCATGCTGCCGCACACCCTCGCCTACAACCAGCCCTGTGCCCCCACCGCCGTCGCCACCCTCAGCAGGGTTCTGGGCGGGGCACCCGACCCCGCGCGGGCCCTGTGGGAACTCACCCACGAACTCGGCGCGCCGCGATCCCTCCATGAACTCGGCGTGGCGGAGGGCGACATCGGCACCGTCGTGGAACAGGCCCTGGCCAACCCGTACGCCAACCCGCGCCGGGTCACCGCCGACGGCCTCACCGCACTCCTGCGGCGCGCCCTGGCCGGTGAACCGCCCGTAGCCTGAACGCTGTTCGCCGTCGCCCGGTGAACCGCTTTCCGCCCGAACGCCGTTCGCCCTCACCGGCGCCGCGACCACGAACTCCGCCGACGCCACGGCGAATTGTGCAAGCACCGTGCAAGTCGCGGCGAAATTGCGGAGGATGGGCCCTACCAGTGGAGGGCCGGGTGCACTGCACAGGAGGGCAGCGTCGCCATTGACTTCGACACCCGACCTTGCTGAAAGGTGTCCGGGTGACACTCAAGGGGCGCGTCCGGGAACGTGAGACCCTGGGCCGGTTCGTCACGAACCTGCGGGACGGCATGAGCGGTGCCCTCCTCCTGCGCGGCGACGCGGGAATCGGCAAGACCGCACTCCTGGACCACACCGCCGCCGAGGCCGCCGGCCTCTGCGTCCTGCGCGTGGCCGGAGTCGAGGCGGAGTCCGGGTTCCCCTTCGCCGCGCTGCACCGGCTGCTCGTCCCCTTCCTCGACGGCCTGAAGGAACCCGGCGCCCTGCCCGACGCCCAGCGCCAGGCGCTGCGCGTGGCCTGCGGACTGGCCGAGGGCCCGGCCGCCGACCGGTTCCTGGTGGGACTCGCCACGCTCACGCTGCTCGCCGAGGCGGCCAAGGAACGGCCCGTGCTGGCCTGCGTGGACGACGCCCAGTGGCTCGACACGGAGTCCCTGGACGTCCTCGCCTTCGTGGGCCGGCGCGTGCACGCCGAGGGCGTCGGACTGCTCTTCGCCGCCCGCACCGGCTTCGACGCCCCCACGGGTCTGCCCTGCGACGAAGTCGGCGGTCTGGAGGACGAGTCCGCCCTGGAACTGCTCCGCGAGACCGTCCCCGGGCAGCTCGACACCCGGGTCGCCGCGCGGATCGTGGCCGCCACGGCCGGCAACCCCCTGGCCCTCGTCGACCTGGGGCGGGAGCTGTCCGGCGACCACCTCTCCGGAGGGCTCGCCCTGCCCGAACCGCTGCCCGTGGGCCCCCGCCTGGAGGCGCACTACCTGCACAGGGTCGCCGAACTCCCCGCACCGACCCGCACCTGGCTGCTCCTGGCCGCCACCGAGCCCGCCGGCGACCTCGGGTACCTCGCCGGCGCCGCCGACCGGCTCGGCATCGGCTGGGAGGACTCCGGTCCGGCCGAGTCCGCGGGACTGGTGGTGGTCCGTGCCACCGCCCGGTTCCGCCACCCCTTGGTGCGGTCCGCCGTGTACGGCGGCGCGACCAGCGTCGAACGGCGGCGTGCGCACCGCGCGCTGGCCCAGGTCACCGACCGCCCGGCCGACGCCGATCGACGCGCCTGGCATCTGGCGGCGGCCGCCGTGGGCCGGGACGCCGCCGTCGCCGACGAACTGGAACGTGTCGCGGACCGGGCGGGCGCCCGAGGCGGCTACGCCGCACGCGCCACCTTCCTCACTCGCGCGGCCGAACTCACCCCCGAGGGCCGGACGAGAGCGGAACGCGTGCTCGCCGCGGCCGAGGCGGCGCTCCGCGCCGGGGCACCGCTCCAGGCGGAGGCGCTGCTCGACGGCATCGACGGGGAACTCCTCGGCGACCCGGGACAGGGCCGCGCCCACCTCGTACGGGCCAACACGGGCCTGGCACTGGGCCGTGCGGACGCGTTCGCGTACGCGCCGGCCCTGTGCGTGCGCGCCGCCCGACTCCTCGGCGCCGACGCACCGGACCTGGCACGGCAGGCACTCCTCGGGGCCGTGGAACGCGTCATCACGGCCGAGCACCTCGTGCGCGACACGACACCCGCCGAGATAGCCCGGACCGTGCACACCCTGATACCCCCCGCCGAAGAGGCGAAGGGCCTGGACCTCGTCCTGCGCGGCTTCTCGGCCCTCGTCACCGACGGCTACGAACGAGCCGTACCGCACCTGCGGCGGGCCTGCGCCACAGTCCTGGACCCGGACACCCCCGACGAGGAGGTGCTGCGCGGCTTCCTGCCCACCGTCACCATGTCGATGATTTTGTGGGACGAGCCGACACACACCGCCGTGATCGCCCGCGGCGCAGACGTGGCCCGCCGCACCGGCTCCCTGTGGCAACTGGACACCGCGCTGTACTGCGCCACGATGTCCGAGACCAACCTCGGTGAACTGGGCTCCGCCGGGGTCCTGTTGACCGACGGGCACCAGATCCGCTCCGCGATCGGCGCGAACGACGACGTATGGGCCATCTACCGGCACCCCGAACTCCTCGCCTGGCACGGTGAACACGACGACCTCGACGCCGTGCTGCACGGTTCCAGGGAGGCCGCCACCTGGCTCGGCAGCGGGGCCGTCGAATCCATCGCGGGCACCGCCATGGTGGTCCTCGCCCTCAGCCGCGGCGACTACGCCCGCGCCCGCACCCTCGCGCAGGAACTGATCGACCAGGACGAACTCGGAGTCCACTCAAGGCTCCTGCCTCACCTCGTGGAGGCCGCCGTGCGCAGCGGCGACCGGGTCCTCGCCACCCACACGATGAAGACCCTCGCCTCGCGCGCGGCGGCCTCCGGCACGCCCTGGGCCCTGGGCCTGCGCGCCCGCTCGGCCGCCCTCCTCGCGGACGACAGCCACGCCGAACCGCTCTACCGGGAGGCCGTCACCCTGCTCTCCGGCACCAGAGCCCGCTCCGACCTCGCCCTGGCCCACCTGCAGTACGGCGAGTGGCTGCGCCGTCGCAAGCGCCGCAAGGCCGCCCGCGAACAACTCAGCTCCGCCGTCGACCTGTTCGACGCCATGCGGGCCACGGGGTTCGCTTCGCGCGCCGCCCGCGAACTCGCGGCCACCGGGGCACCCGCCCACCGCGGAACGGCCGGAGCGTCGAGCACGCTCACCCCGCAGGAACTCCAGATCGCCCGCCTCGCCAAGGGCGGCGCCACCAACGCCGAGATCGCCGCCCAGCTGTACATCAGCGCCAGCACCGTCGACTACCACCTGCGGAAGATCTTCCGGAAGCTCGACCTGACCTCCAGGCGGCAACTCCGCCAGGCGTGGGACGACTGACCAGTAACATCCCAGGTGCGGCGGGTGGTCGGGTGCACAGGACGGGGAGAGCATCGTGGCAGGGGCGATCGGCGACATCGTGCTGGGTCTCATCGCCAGTTTCCTCAGCGGTCTGGCGGTCTGGCTCTGGCATCGCGGGAAGCACAGCCGGGACTTCAGGCTGAGGTCGCGCCTGGTCGGCGCCCGCCCCGGCGACACCTGTTTGCTGGTTATGAACAACACGCACGACGCGCCGGGTTCCACCCACCACCACGATGTGCAGGCCCTCATCGAGGCCGCCGTACTCGCCCACGGCCTGAACTGCGAGACGGAGGTGGTGAGCAGCGACGCCTTCCACGGCAGCAACGTCGACCGGCCCGAGTTCTGCATCGGCGGCCCCCTCGGCTCCAACGCGCGCAGCGCGGGACACCTCGCCCAGAACGTCCCGGGGGTCTTCTTCCACTCCTTCGACCACCCGGAACATCCGCTGGCCATCGAGGCGGGCGGCGAGACGTACCGCTGGACCCGGGGTGTCGACGAGTACGCGCTGATCGCCAAGTTCACCGGCCCCGGCGGAAACCGTCCCGTGCTGCTCATCTGCGGCCAGAGCGCACTGGGCAACCACGCGGCGGCCTACTTCCTCCGGCGCTCCTACCGTGAGATCGCGGCCACCGTCGCCGCCACGGAACGGTTCTGCCTGCTGGTGCGGATCCCCTCGATCGCCACGTACGGCTTCCACGGGGTCCGGCTGGAACGCGACCTCGCCTCCGTCGCGTTCGCAGGCCCGGCCGCCGTCTGAACCAACGGCTCACACCCGGAACTTGACGGCCTCCAGCCAGCGTGTGTTCTCCAGTGTGCCGCCGAACACGAAGTCGGGCCGCTTCTCCGCGCAGCCCTCGCCGCCCCAGTCGTAGCCGCGGACCTTGGCGGTCTGGCAGATCTGCCCGTTGCCGATGTTGATGGCGAAGCCGGTCATGTAGGGGGCGCTCTTTTTGGTGCTGCCGATGTAGTTGTTCTTGCCGTCGGCCTTGATCGCGGTCCAGCTCGCCATCCACTCGCCCTGGCCGTCGGTCGAGTCCGGGTTGTGACGGAAGGCGTTGGCGGCCGACCCGCCGGCGCCCGCCACGGCGTAGTTGATGGCCTTGATGGGCTTCTCCTGGCCCGTGGTACCGGCCAGCGTTCCGTCGCACACGGGCTTCTGCCAGCCCTGCCCCGACAGGTAGACGCGGTAGCAGATGTGCCGCCCCGAGGGGTCGCTCCTCGCCAGGCGGTTCACCGCGGTCGCGGCGGTGTCCTGCGGGGGCTTCACGGTCACGGTGGAGCGCGGGGGAGTGGCCGTCACCGTGACGGTGTCCGAGCCCCCGCCCGCCCCGGGTGCCTTGTCCTTGGGTGTGCTCTTCGGCCTGGGCTTCTTCTTGACGGGCGACCCGCTGGGTGAGGGCGACATGCTGGGCGAGAGCGACACCGTCGGTGTCGGCTCGGGCGGTTCGGCCGACGCGCCGGGAGGGGGGCCCGCCTCGTCGTTGGCGCGGGCGGTGCGGGTGTCGTTCCCGCCCTCGGACCCGCCGCTGCCCAGCATCACCAGCGGCACGATGATCAGCGTGGCCACGCCGAGGGCCACGGGGCCGACGACCAGGGGCCGGTGGAGCAGGCCGGGCGGTTCGAACTCGTCGTCCGACTGGCGCGGTGTGTTCCGGCGGTTGATCCGCAGCAGAGGGGCCGATGACGGTACCGCTGCCGGCTCGGTTCCTGCTTCCGGCTCGGGTTCGGGCTCGGGTTCCGGCGGCGCGGGGATCGGCAGCGGTGGCCGCGGGGGCCCCGCCGTCGGCTCCGGGGGTGCCGGTACCGCGCTGTCGACCTCGGCGTCCCGGCCGACGGATTCCGCCCCGCGTTCCTCCAGCAGTCGGCTCGACCCGTCCACCGTGACCTCGACGTAGGCCACATAGCCCACCGAGGGGTCCGAGATGTCCGCCGTCACGGCGGAGTTCCGCTCCTGGGCGTGCCGGTGCAAGGTGTCGAGGATCACGCTGTCGAGGGTCGCTCCTTCGGCCGGCGACACGGGCTCGCCGTCGATGGTGGCGGAGTTCTCGCCGGAGATGACCACCTCGAAGTGCGCGGTGGGCTCGTCATCCGTCTCTTCGCCCCGGTCCATGCCCGTTCCTCCCTGACGTCGGTCGCCGTGCGGCCTTGCGAGGGACCACGGGAGCGGCCCCTCGAACCGCAACGGGCGAAAGGACGGCCCCGGTTCAACTCACCTCCACACCTCAACAGGTGTGACACAAACGGCATGTGACGTTCCACCCGCAGAAACACACTGCACCCACCGGTCAGTAGAGTCCCGGCATGAACGTCTACGAGAGTTCCCCGCGCTTCGCCGTGTTGGGGCAGGTCCGGGCTTGGCGCGGTGATCGGGAGCTGGATCTCGGCTCACCTCAACAGAGGGCTGTCCTGGTGGCGTTGCTGCTGCGGGGCGGACGTCCGGTCACGCTCGGCGAACTCCTGGAGACGGTGTGGGGCGAGGACCTTCCGGCGGCCGCCGTGTCCGTACTGCGTACCTATGTGTCGCGGCTGCGCAAGGTGCTGGAGCCGGGGCGGGACGTGCCCGCGTCCGAGCGTGTGGTGGTCTCGGTGGGGGACGGGTACCTGGTGCGGACACCCGAGGGTGCCCTGGACCTGACCGTGTTCGAGCAGAGAGTCGCGCGGGCGAAGAAGTTACGGGCCGCCGGACGGGTCCTCGATGCCGCGGACCTGTTGCACACGGCGCTGGACGGCTGGCAGGGAACGGCCCTCACCGGTGTCCCCGGCCCGTTCGCCGAGGCCGAGCGAAGCCGGCTGGCCGAGGCGCGGCTCGCCGTACTGGAGGCCCGCCTGGACGCCGATCTCGAACTCGGCCGCCACGGCGAGGTGATCGCCGAACTGATCTCCCTGACCGGCTCCCACCCGCTGCGGGAGCGGCTCTGCCAACTGCTGATGCTGGCGCTGTACCGTTCCGGCCGACAGGCCGAAGCGCTGGAGTCCTACCGCAGGACCCGCGGACTGCTCGCCGCCGAACTGGGCATCGACCCCGGCGCGCCCCTGAAGGACCTGCACGAACGCATTCTCGCTGCCGACGCCTCCCTGGACCTGGAGCCGCCCGCGCGGCCCGAGCCCCCCGCCGAGGCGATACCCCCGGCTCCCGTGACCGCTGCCAGACCGGCCCAACTTCCTGCGGATCTGCCGGTGTTCGTCGGCCGCCACGCGGAACTCGACCGCATACGCGCCCTGTTGCCGGAGCACGGCGGACCCCCGGGCACCGTCGTGATCAGTGCGATCGGCGGCATGGGCGGCATCGGCAAGACCACGCTGGCCGTGCGCTGGGCGCACGAGATCGCCGACCGCTTCCCCGACGGGCAGCTCTACATCAACCTGCGCGGCTTCGACCCGACCGGTTCGATCGTGCCGCCCGAATCGGCGATCGGCGTCTTCCTCGGCGCACTCGGCGTCCCACCGATGAGCATCCCCGCCGGTCTGGACGCCCTGACCGCGCTCTACCGCAGCATGCTCGCCCAGCGCCGGGTGCTGATCGTCCTCGACAACGCCCGCGACGCGGGACAGGTCCGCCCCCTGCTGCCCGGCTCTCCCGGCTGCCTCGTCATCGTGACCAGCCGCAATCAGCTCACCGGCCTCGTGGTCGGCGAGGGCGCGCATCCCCTCACGCTCGATCAGCTGACCTCCGCGGAGGCCCGCGAACTCCTCGCGCGGCGGCTCGGCGGCGCACGCGTCGCGGCCGAGCCCGAGGCCGCGGACGAGATCCTCCGGCAGTGCGCCCGGCTCCCGCTGGCCCTCGCCATCGTCGCCGCGCACGCCGCCGCGCACGCGGGCTTCCCGCTGAGCGCCATCGCCGAGGAACTCGCCGACAGCCACGGCAGCCTCGACGCGTTCGCCGGCGGCGACGACATCACGACCGACCTGCGGGCCGTGTTCTCCTGGTCGTACAAGGCGCTGTCCGCACCGGCGGCACGCCTCTTCCGGCTGCTCGGCCTGCACCCGGGCCCCGACATCTCCGCGCCCGCGGCCGCGGGCCTCACCGGGCTCCCCGTGCGCGAGACCGCCGCCCTGCTCGTCGAACTCACCCGGGCCCATCTGCTCACCGAGCACTTCCCGGGTCGCTACACGCTGCACGACCTGCTGCGCGTCTACGCCGTCGAGCGCGTGCGGGCCGAGGAGGACCCCCAGGAGCGGGACCGGGCCGTGGAGCGGTTGCTCGCCTGGTTCCTGCACACCGCCGACGCCGCGTATCCGCACCTGACGCCGACCCGCAAGCGGATCCCCCTGGAGCCGCCGCCGGATCTGTGCCGTCCGCTGGAGTTCGCCACCTACGACGAGGCGCTGAACTGGTGCGAGACCGAACTGCCGAACCTGGTCTGCGCGGTGCGCGAGGCAGCGGGCTCCGGCTTCGCCGACCTCGCCTGGCGCCTGCCCGCCGTCCTGTGGGGGTTCTTCTACCTCCGCAGCCATCTGCACGAGTGGCTGTCCAGCGCCCGCACCGGCCTGTCCGCCGCGAGTGCCGCGGGTGACCGCCGGGGCGAGGCCCAGGCCCTCGCGGACACGGCCGCCGCGCTGCGCAGCAACGGCAGGCTCGACGAGGCCATCGACCTGTACCACCGGGCCATGGCGGCCCACCGGGAGATCGGGGACGTCCACGGCCGGGCCGCGGCCGTGTCCAACCTGGGCGACGCCTATCTGCAAGCCGGACGGCTCGACAAGGCCGTCGAGTACACGCGCCGGGGGCTGGCCCTCGACCGCGCCCTCGACAGCGCCTGGGGGGTGGGCATCGCCCTGACCAACCTGGGCGACACCTACCAGCGGCTCGGCCGCTACGACGAGGCCCTCGACTGTCTGGGCGAGGCACTGACCGTGCTGCGCGCCAGCGACAACCACTGGGTCACCGGCGTCGCCCTCGACATCCTCGGCACGGTCGACCACCGGCTGCACCGGCTCCACGAGGCCGTCGACCACTACGACCAGGCGCTGGAGGCGCACCGGAAGGTCGGCAACCGCTGGGGCGAGGGGCACACCCTGAGCAACCTCGGAGACGTCCAGCTGGCCGCCGACCGGCCGGAGGCCGCTCGCGCGAGCTGGCGGCGGGCCCTGGAGATCCTCGCGGAGTTCGACCACCCGGACGCCGAGAAGGTCCGCGAACGGCTCGGCCGCCTGGAGGGCGCCGCGCACTGAGGTCCTCGCATCCATCCGGGCCTACCTCGTCGGGTCCGCGTCGCGATAGGCGCGGCCGCTCGCGTTCGGGGTCGTGCCGTCGTACAGGCCCGTCGGGGCGGTCCGGGTGGACAGGGTGAACCAGGCGTACCGTTCCACGAAGTCCAGGCCCTCCAGCATGCGCGTCGACGACTCGACGAAGGCGGTCTGTTCCCCCTCGCTCGGGTAGCGGGGCGGGTTCTGGGAGAAGTCGATGAGGCCGTACTCGGTCAGCCAGATCGGCTTGCCGTAGCGGTCGTGGACGGCCTGGAGATAGCCGCGCAGCTGGTTGGCGGCGTCGGGGCCGAAGTCACCGCCGTACCAGTGCAGGGGGATGAAGTCGACGCGCAGTCCGCGCTCGGCCGCTCCCCGCATGAAGCGGTCCAGCCAGCCGTCGGCCACCTCGCCCCCGTAGGAGACCGCCGGGGCGCCCAGGCGCAGTCCGGTGGACTGGAGCCGGGGCCACAGGTCCAGGGCCTGCTCAGGCGTCAGGTTCGCCTGGTCGGCGCGGTCCGGCTCGTTGAAGCCGAGCAGTGCCGTGCCCTCGTTCGCGGCCATGCCCAGTTCGGCGTCGGTGACCGAGCCGGGGCCCCAGATCATCGGGACGTACTCGACGCCGTCGGGGCGCGCGACGGGGCCCGTGGAGGAGGCCCAGTTGTAGTACCAGTGCGCGCCGGAGTCGGTGAGCGCCCGGGCGGCGCCGTCGACGGGGTTGAGGCTGATGCCCCGGCGCCGGGAGGCCGTCGTGTCGCCGCCGGGGGAGGTCGTGGGGGTGGCGGGTGTCGTCGGGGTGTCACCGGTTCCGAAGGTGACGGTCATGCCGCTGCACTTGGTGCACTGATAGACGACCCGGTTGCCCGCCTCGGCGTCCTGCTTGGACCAGCCGTACGCGGTGGGGCACTTCTCGGCGATCATGTCGCTGTACGCGGTCCTGGCGTCCCGGTTGGGGTTCACGCACACCAGTGCCGCCCCGGTGGCGGGGTCCTTGACCAGGTTCTCGGCCGGGCAGGCGGACAGCATCTCCTCGGCGCAGCCGGCCACCGCACACTCCCCGGCCTCCGGCAGGGGCAGGTTGTCGGGGGTGATGGTGATGGGTACGGAGACCGCGTTGACGTAACTGACGTTGTACCAGGGGGCGAGGGGATCGGCCGGGTCGAAGTTGAACTCGGCCAGACCGGTGGGCTCGTCGCCCAGGGAACAGTGGTCCGGGTAGGGCCCGCAGTCACCGACCGTGCAGTGGAAGGTGCTGCCCGCCTCGCCGGTGCAGCCCTGCCGGGCGAAGAACTTGCCCCGCCAGTGCCCGGCGCCGCTGTGCTCGGGGATGGTGATCGTGGCGGACTGACCCGGCTCCAGCATCGGCAGCCCGGTGAGCGCGGCGGACCCGTCGGCGTTGACCGTACTGCCCACCCAGATACGGCCGTCGGTGCGGTTGCGGAAGGTGAGGGTGTGCTCGGCGGTGCCCGCGAGGGCGGCCGGGGCGCCGTCGGCGGCCGCCCGGCCGGACCGGTCGCCCTGGAGGGTGAGGGCGGTGGCGGTCACCGCGGCGATGACCAGCAGCAGGGCCGCGAGCAGCGCGGCAGGACTGCCTGTGCGGCGAGGGGTGCGCATACGAGCGGGCCCTTCCCATGGTGGCGGTGGCATGAATCGGCGGGGGGTTCGTTCAGGACAGCCGGGGCTTGGAGGCGTTGGCCCGGTGGAGGGGGACGGCGGGGGTGGGGGCGGCGCCGTTCTCGCCCACGGGAGTCCGGCGTGGGGACGTCCTGGACTCGTCGACCTGCCTTCGCAGGAGTTCGCGCCCTTCCCGGCTGAGCAGATGGTCGGCCTCGGGCGCCTGCGACCGGGTCCGTCCCTCCCCGTCGCCCCGTGTTCCCGACTGGCGCTGCCAGCGGTTCTGAAGCTCCGTCATCTGTTGGGCATCCCGGGCCATGATGGTGTCCCGGGCCCTGTCCATGGCTGTCTCGGCGCTGGGTGTCTCCCGCAGGGACTCACGAAGGTGCGCGTTTACGGCGTACTTCGCGATGGTCGGAATGCTCTGCGGGGACCGTTCGAAGGCCGCCTTCAAGGTGGCGTCGTTCCGGACCAGACGCAGCATCGCGTCCTCGAAGGCCATGCGTGACTCCGGCCCGAGCCGGTCGATCTTCTTCTCCAGGCCCGCCATCTCCCGCCGAGCCGTCAGTTCACCGGCGGACGGCTGCCTCGGCCCGGCGTGCGGGCCCGGGCCGGCGGGCGGACCGTACCCGGCAGCGGGGGCGAAGGACGGTTCCGGCGCGTGCTGTGCCTGCGGTGCGTGCGACGACTCCGCGCCCGGCGCCGACTGCGATCGGCCGGTGAAGCGGTCCCACAGGCGGCGCAGTTCCTCCGCCAGGTCCTCGAAGAGGCTCGCCGCCTCCTCGGGGTGGTCCGCGGCGCCGCGGCGCGCCTGGCCCATCATCAGGTCGGCCCTGGCCACGTCCCGCGCCAGCGCGACTTCGGGGCGTTCCTTGGTCAGCCGGTTCCGGGCCGGGGACGCCGGGTCCTCAACCGTCACGGTGCCCCCTCTCTTCACGGTCGGCGGTGCTGACACGAGCGACAACGGGCGGGGTGGGGCGAACGGTTCAACGGGCGGACCGGTCCGTCTACCCCGAGTACGGGTCCATCGCCGGGGCCTCCTTGCTCCGGTGCGTGCCCGGCTTGCAGCCGGCGAACGGGCCGGACGGGTCGCGCAGCGCGGCCATGACGTGGCCGAGGTGGTCGCGGTGCCAGGTCGCCGGTCCGGTGGCGCCCGAACCGGGACCGGTCAGCTCCTGCCAGGCCATCCACAGCCCGTACAACTGCGCCACGGCCTCCGGATGCTTCCACCAGCTGCTGCACCAGGGGGCGTTGGAGCCGACCTCCCTGCCGTACACCGGCAGCAGCAGATGGCGCACCCAGAGCGTCAGCCGGTGCAGTCCGTCGTCGTACTCGGAGCCCTCCAGGTAGAGGATGAAGGCGGGACCGTCCTGCTGCTCGGTCGGCTCCGGCGCGAGGGTCATGTCGGCACTCCGGGTTCTGTGTCGAGGTCGTCGTCGCCGCTACTACGGCCCCGGACCGGCGGAGGGTTCATCCGCGCGGCGCTGAACCCGCGCGCGGGCGCGGTCCGTTGTGCGGGTGAGTCGGCGGCGCCCGGCCGCCGGGCGGAGAGGAACGCGCATGCCCGATCGGAACCCGGTCACCGAACCGGAGAAGGTGCAGTTCATCTGGTTCGGCGAGGAGCTGAGCGACAACGCGAGACTGGGACTGGCGGCGCTGAGCCAGCGGTTCCCCAACTCGCAGAAGGAACTGGTGGTGATGCCCCGCCGGTCTCCCGGCGAGACCGGACGCCTCCGTGTGGAAGAGCTCATGCAGGGGTACGGCGCCGAGGCGGAGCAGCACGGCGTCGAGGTGGTGGACATCCGCGACCGCACCGGCCAACTCGCCGCGGCCGTCGGGCCGAAGTACAACAAGCAGACCCTCGACGACATCTTCAGCATGGAGATGGGCAACCGGGGCGCCATCGCCGCCAAGGACCTCGCCACCTTCGCGCTGCGGGGCACCGAGACGGGACTGAGCGTCGACCTGTCACACCACCGTATGACGGAAACGGAGTGGGACGCGGTACAGAACTCCCCCCGGTTCTCCCCGGAAGTGGTCGCGCCGTTCGACTACTCCACCGCCGAGTTGAAGGTCGTCGACCTGTCACACGGCGCGGACGCCAACATGCGGCACGTACTGAACGCGAGCTTCATGCCGATGACGCAGCAGCACGACGACGCCGGCATCGAACCGCAGATGATGCCCCACCTCGACGTGTTCGCCATGTACACCCGTGCGGGGACGAAGGGGCAGGAGGTGGCCAAGGCGGCGGCGAGTCAGCACATCGGTTACCTCGCCCAGATATCCCAGAACGAGGTGGGCAAGGACAACGTCAGCTTCCGACCGGGGGACGACAACAAGCGGTTCCGTCCCGACAGCATCAATCTCGCCGACGACAACCTCCTGGGCGCCAAGTACAACACCCAGGACCCCAGCCGGGTCGACATCATCGGCCGCATGGCGGTCAGCGCGCTCGCCGACGGCATCCACCTCGTCTACGGCAGGCCCGTGACGCCGCCCGGACAGACCCAGCAGGACATGCCCGTGCTCCAGGTGGATCAGCAGACCTGGAGGGACGTCACGATGCAGGCGTACCAGGTCGGCCAGGTGCGGGTGCTACCCCAGCTGAGCCTGGGCAAGGACAACCAGAACAGCTGGCGCACCGATCCCACGAACGATCCGGGCCAGGTGACCGATCTCGCCATGGACCGCAACGTCACCCTGGTGCAGGCCAGCAACTTCGGCGTCCGCGAGGCGGCCGCGCTCGGCATGGAAGGGCTGAACAGGCCGGCGCACCTCCCCTACGAGGTGCACCAGTCCACCTCGGCGGACCACTCGCCGCGGCGCACGCCGAGTCCCCCGACCGAGGTGGACGTGAACCAGCTCCGCCAGCAGGTCGCCGCGATGACCATGCCCCGCACCCCCTCCCCGGAGGGACAGGGCCTGACCGACGCCGCCGTCGCGCCGCCTCCCGGGCAGGCTCCGGTGAGGCGGGCGGCGAGTATGGGCTGAGAACCGGAGGCGTCGCCCCCGCCCGTGCGAGCCGGGCGGGGGCGACACCGTCGGGTGTCCGGTGTCACCGCTTCTTGGGCGCCGACGGCCCCGGGGCCCCCGCCATCCACTTCATCCAGCTGGGCGGCTCGGCCCGCTTCTTGTCCTTGTGCCGGCGCTCGGAGGATTCGCCGTGGTGCCGTGACTCGCGCGACTCCCGCTGTTCGGCCGGCGGGTCGCTGGGCACCCGCTCGGCCCGTTGGAGGGCGGGCCCGTCGTAGTCCGAGGAGGCGGTGCTCGGGGTCTTGCTGACGTTGCCCTGCCCCGGGTTGAACGATTGGACGTTGCCGACCGGAGGGAGGGGCTGTCCGTAGCCCGCCCACGTTCCGCCCTGGGGCACGGAGGTGCGCGCGAGGTCGCTCACCGCCACCTGGGGCGGGAAGTACCCGCCGGGCGACGGAGGAGCCATCTGGGAGAAGTCGTCGGCCAGCTGGGACACGTCGTACTGTTCCTGTGTGGTGGCGGCCATGGACCGCTCCGGCGAGCTGGAGTCGCTGCCCCTGCGCTCCTGCTCCGCCTCCAGGGCCCGGAGCTTGTAGTCGAGGGTCGCGCTCGCCAGCAGCTCCGCGCCCTGCCGCGCTCCGGCACTCGCCGGCGAGGTACGCCCGGCCAGCGCCTCGTCGGAGCCGTTCCTGGAGAGCTGGTTGGTCACCACCCGGGAGAGCTGCTCGGGGCTGGAGGAGATGACGCCGGCGATCTGCGGGGGAGCGGACCCCGGGTCGGACAGGACGACAACCGTGTACGGCTTGTCGAAGACCTCGTGGAAGTTGTGCAGCGAGTACTCGTCCGAGGACCCGCTCGAAGCGCTGTCCGTGGAGCTCTGGGCCTCTGCGCGCTGACGGTTGTGCCAACGGGTCTGCTTGGTCCAGAACTCCGGGTCCGTGGGCCGGGGCAGATTGTCGAAGGAGTCCTGCGATCGCACGTCGAAACCCGCCACCGTGTCCAATGTCCAGGTACGCGAGTCGGTCGGGTCCCCGACGATGTTCATCACGTTGACCCGCAGCGGGGGGACCTCACCGGCCTCGATCCTGTCCCGCAGAAGCGGCCACTCCAGACGGGTCAGCACGCTGTTGTCGACGATGCCGTCCAGCACCAGCGCCTTCACCGGTCCGTCCAGACCGTCCACGTAGTGGGTGGAGAAGTTCTCCCAGAGCTTGCCCATGGTGGGGGAGTCCGACCACTTCTCGAACCCGAAGTTCTTCCCGTCGAACAGCTTGCCCGGGACCGACGTCTCCAGAATCAGCCCCTGGTCCGCGGCTGCCCGCTTCGCGGCGGGACCCGGCTCGGTCTTGGACCACAGGTACCCGTGGGCGGCCGCCTCCTCCGCCTTGGCGGCACGCGCCTCGCGGAAACCGTGGTCATTGCGGTGCGCGCGCCACCAGGAGGCCGGGACGTGAAAGGCGTGCTTGCGGTCGAACTGGCCGATCAGCGCGTCGACCTGCTGCTGCCCCGTCCAGTTGGCGTTGGGCGTGTGCCCCTGGCTGATCCAGGTGCCCTCCTGCTGGAGCTTGTCGAGGTAGCCGTTGAGCGAGGTCATGAACGTCGAGTCTTTGTGCAGGTTGTAGCGGCGCAGGCTCTGGTTGAGATCGGCTCTGTCGCGGTCGAACTGTGCCTGGTTGAAGCCCGCCATCGTGAGCCCTCCTCTTCGACGGTGCCGGACGGGTGTTGTGAGTCCCCAACGGGCCCGGATCCGGGTGCGGTTCAACGGGCGTCGGCTTGAACCGCTTGTCGCACACGGGCGTTGTCCTGCCGACACCCCGCGCGCCAGGGAGGCACCCATGAGATTCATCCTGTACCAGGAGGGCACGGAGTACGGTCGCACGCTGCGCAGGCTGACCCTCTGGGTCCACCATGTGCTGCTGCCGGTCTACGGCAGGGAGGTCACCTCCTCGGCCCCGTGGTGTTCCCGCTGGTGGGAGCATCCGGAGGCGGTGGCCCAGCTGCACGCGCTGTGGCTCGCCTGGGAGGAGCTGACCGAGTCCGACACTCCCGGCAGCGGGCCCGTCACCTGGCACCGGGACTGTCTGGGGCCGGTCATGCACAGCCTCAGAGATCCGGCCGGCCCGTTCGCGGGCTGCAAGCCCGGGGCGCACCGCGTGAAGGAGAAGCCCCCCGTCGACGCCGTCGACCCGTTCGGCGGGGCGTCCGAGGACCCGGAGGAATGAACCGAACCCGGCCACGGGCCGTTGTGCCTGCCGAACCGGCACCGTCGTACGACCGGGCCGGCATCCCGCAGTGGACAGGTCTCGGAGGTAAGCCCATGCCAGTACCGCAGCCGGCTGTTCCCCTGCCCCCGCAAGGGCTGTTGGCACGGCGCCGTCCCCGGCCGCTCCCGCCGGACCGGGCGACCGGGCGGCCCGGTCCCGCGCCGCGGCTTGCCCCGGCGCCGCTGCCCGCCGGACTGCTTCCCCTGCCGCCGGGATTCGAGCCGGTCCCGGAGACGGCCGCGGCCCAACGGCCGGGCAGCCACCACCGGGCGTCCGCCCGGCGGGCGGGCTGAAACCGGCGCCGAGCGGTGAGGGGCGGCCCGCCCCTCACCGCGCTCACGCGTCCGGCCGCACCACCCCGAGGATCTCCATCGACGCCACCGGCGAGATGTACACCCAACGCCCCGGTCGCGGGGCCTGGATGACCTCGCCGTCGCCGATGTAGAGGGCCACATGGCTGGCGTCGTCGTAGTAGATGATCAGGTCACCCGGGCGCATGTTCTCGACCGGGACGCGGGTCAGTTGACGCCACTGCTCCTCGGAGGTGCGGGGGATGGTGACACCCGCGTACAGCCAGGCCTGGGAGGTCAGGCCCGAGCAGTCGAAGGAGTCGGGGCCCTCGGCACCCCAGACGTAGGGTTTGCCGATCTGCCGGGTGGCGAAGGCGATGGCCTTGCGGCCCGCCTTCGTGGCCTCGGTGCCGACCTGGTCGAGGATGCCGGACTCCTCCCACTCCGCCTGTGCCTCCTCGGCCTCCTTCTCCTCCAACTCGGCCAGTTCCCTGCGCTGTTCCGCCTTCAGGCGGGACTCCAGCCGTTTCGCCGACGCGATGTTCTTCTCGATCGTCCGGCGCTCGGCGGCCCGTGCGCGACGGCTGCCGCGCAGGGTGTCCAGCTCCTCCGAGGCGTCGGTCTTGCGGGTGCGCAGGTCGTCCTCGGTGTCGGCCAGCGCGGTCAGCACACCCAGGGTGGACTGCTGCGCCCGCCGGGCCAGCGAGGCGTTGTGCAGGGCGTTCTCGGGCTCGCTCGACAGGGCGAACTGCACCTCGGCGGGCAGGCCGCCGGACCGGTACTGGGCGCGTGCCGCGGCCCCGGCCAGCGAGGTCAGCCGGTCCAGCCGGGTCTCGGCCGCCGTGATCCGGGCGGTCAGGGTACGGACCCGCTTCTCCTGCGCGGTCACCTCCTCGTCGACGGCGTTGTACTTCTCCGTGGCGCGTTCGGCCTGGCGGTACAGGCGGCGGAGTTCGGCCTGCACCTCGGGGAGGGTCGAGGGCTCGCCGTGGGCGGGCTGCTGGACCGTCGCCGTCAGGACGCAGGCCAGGGTGACGGCGACCGCCGTCCGGCGGCCGTGGGCGTGCAGGGTACGGCTCAGCTGGCTCATCCGGCCGGAGCTCCCTTCGTGGACCGGGTACGGGACGTGGTTCGTCATGGATCGTTCGCACAACGCGCCCGCACCGTCCGGTGGTTCAACCCGGGTGAACCGGTGCCGGTCCGGGGCCCGTTGTGCCCTGCGTGGCAGCCGGGGCGGTGGCCGGGACGGTGAAGGGACGTGCATGGACGCGAAGTTGCTGCTGCTGGCACTGAGTACGGGGTTCGGCTTCGGCTTCCTGGTGCTGGCGGTGCGGGCCTCGCTGGCGGCGGTCGGGCTGTGGACGCGCGGACTGCGCGTGCCGGGCGTGGTCGCCGCGCGGGCCGCGGCGGACCGGCGGCCCGGCGGACTGGTGGTGTTCTCCGACCACCTCGGGCGGCGCCTCGTGCTCGATCCGGGCCGGTACGGGCCGCTGTGCGGGCTGCCGCCGGTCGGCGGCGAGGTCGTCGTGGTCTACGCGCGGCGCCGGCCGACGGCGGCCCGGCTGTGGACCCTGCGCCATCTGCTGGCCCCGTCGTTCGGGTGGTTCGTGTCCTCGACGGTGACCTTCGGAGCCGGTGTCGTGGTGGCGTCGTGACTGCCACGGGCTCCAGCCCGCGTCTGGGCGAACTCGACGTGCTGCGTGGCTTCGCCCTGTTCGGCATCCTGCTGGTCAACGCGCAGATGGCGGCCGGGCCCTGGCCGGCGTCCGGCGGCGGGCCGGACGCCTCGGCGCTGGACAGGGGAGTGGCCTGGGCGGTGACCGCGCTGGCCGCCACCAAGTTCTACCTGCTGTTCTCGTTCCTGTTCGGCTACGGCTTCGTGCTACAGGAGCGGTCCGCCCGGCGGGCCGGCACCGCCTTCGCGCCCCGCCATCTGCGGCGCGCGGCGGGGCTGTTCGCGCTCGGCGCCGCCCACGCCGTGCTGCTGTACCCGGGCGACATCCTGATGGCCTACGCGGCCCTGTCCCTGCCGCTGTACGCACTGCGCGGACTGACCCCGCGCGGCGCCCTGCGCCTCGCCGCCGGTCTGGTGGCGGCGTTGTCGGCGCTGCTGCTCGCCTACGGACTGGCGACGGTCGCGCTCACCGGGCCCCTCGCCCCCGACCGGTCCATGTTCGAGGCCGCCGTCGCCGCCCACCGCGGTGACGCCCTGTCGGTGCCGGCCGCCCATCTGCGGGACCTCCCGGCGGCGATCGGCGCCAACCTCCTGTTCTCGGCCGACATCCTGGCGGCCTTCCTGGCGGGCCTCGCGGCGGCCAGGGCCCGGCTGGTCGAACGGCGCGGCCGGGACCGGGCATGGCTGCGCGGCGTCGTCGTACGGTGGCTGCCGCTCGGCCTGGCCGGTGGCGTGGTCACCGCCTGCTGTGTGAACGGGCCCTGGGACAGCCGCTGGTTCCACGTCGGTTACGCGGTGGCCGTCCTGACCGCGCCCGCGCTGACGGCGGCGTACGCCTGCGGGCTGCTTCTGCTGGTGGGGGCGGTGGGCCCGGCGGCGGCCCGTCCGCTCGCCGCCGCCGGGCGCCTGGCCCTGACCCACTACCTCACCCAGTCGCTCGTCCTCGCCTGTGTCTTCACCGGCTACGGCCTCGGCCTCTACGGCCGGACCGGCGCCGCCGCGGTCCTCGCGGGCTGCGTCGTGCTGTACGGCGCCCAACTCGCCCTGAGCGCACGGCTGTCGGGGCGGGTGCGGTACGGGCCGGCGGAGTGGCTGCTGCGGACGGTCACCCGGGCAGGGCGCCCTCCCGCTTGCCCAGGTCCACTCCCGGCAGACGGCGTGCGGCACGCTCGGTGATGGCCGCCGTCTCCGCCTTCGCCGCCGCCGAGATGGCGGCCGCACCGGGCTCCTTGTACCAGGGGCGCAGCCGGATCAGGGCGGGCCGCACACCCGTGGCGAGGAGCAGCGCGGTGCCCTTGGGCAGGGCACGGATGCGGTCGGGCGGCAGGACGGCCTCCTGACGGTAGGAGTAGGAGCGGGACGTGCCGTCCTTGCTGCGCGACACGCTCGGGGTGCGCACGTCGTGCTGGCCGACCAGCGTGGAGATCTTCTGCACGAAGTCGGCGTCGTCCAGGCCCGCGCCGAGGAGTTTCACGGTGGCCGCGCTCCACAGCGCGTCCATGCCGACCTCGCCCCACACGCGGGCGCCCTGCCGGTAACTCTGGAGCAGGGTGACGACGTTGATGCCGCGGGAGCCGAAGTGCGAGTACAGGTCGGGCAGATCGGAGATCCGGCACACGTTGGCGGCCTCGTCCAGGACCGCGGTCAGCGGCGGATCGAGCCGGCCGCCCATCCGTTCCGCGGCGACCACACCCGCCCGCATCGTGGCGTCGGCGAGGCCCGCGATGACGCCCGCCGCGGACCCACCGCCGTCCTTGGACAGCAGGTAGAGGGTGTCGTGGCCGAGTACGTGCTCGTGCGGGCGGAACTCGGGCAGCTCGGGGTCGGGGGTGACCCAGGCGAGGATCTCGGGGTCGAGCAGACAGGAGACGGTCTGCCGGGCCGTCTCGAAGATGCCGTCCCGGGTCTCCACGGCGCCGCGGACCGTGCCCTGCAACTGCTCGGCCATCGCGATCAGACCGGAGTCGCGCAGCAGGTCGACCGGGGTGCGGTCGGCGGGGTCGGCGAGCCAGCCCAGCAGGTCCACGACCGACGCCTTCCCCCGGGCGGCGGCGAGGAACAGCGCGGTGAGGGTGTTCTGGGCGGCCGAGATCCAGAAGTCCTTGCTCGCGGTGTCGTCGTTGACGGACGCCACGAAGTGCCCGGACAGCCGGCGGGCGCCCTCGATGGTGTGGCACTCGCCGAGCAGGTTCCACCACATGGCGCGCGGGGTGTGCGCGATGCCCTGCGGGTCGAACGTCCACACCGTGCCGGCCTCCTCACGCGCGGCGCGGGTGACGGCGTACACGTCCGACTTGTTGGACGTGAGCAGCACGGCGCCCTGGGCGCGCAGCACCCGGGGCACGGCGATACCGGTGGACTTGCCGGCCCGGGGCGCCATCAGGTCCAGTTCCACGTCCTCGTAACTGCTGCGCAGTTCGGGGCCGCTCGGGTCGAGGTCGCCGAGGAGGTTGCCGGTCTCGTCCGGGTGGACCTCCTGGCGGCCCTTGAGGCTCGGGCGCAGTTCCCGGGCGCGGGCCTCGATGCCCTTGGGGCACATCGCGGCCAGTTCACGGCGGCCCGCCAGGCCCTTGGGGCGGGACGCGCGGTTCATCAGGAGCCGTACGAGAAGGGCGACGGGGACCGCGATGAGCGCCAGCAGGGCGAACATGCCCGCGTAGACCGCGGCGGCCGGCGCGGCGGGCCACAGCGAGGCGGGGCCGTCGGTGGTGAGGCGGACGACGGTGGACAGGGCGAACGGCGGGCCGTCGAAGCCGTGGCCGGTCAGGCCCGCGCCGAGGGTGCCGCCGGACCAGACCACCCCGAACAGGGCCAGGCCCGTACCGGCGAGCCCGACGATCGCCCAGGGCAGTTGCTCGTGGTAGCCGCCGCCCGCGTGCGGACCGCTCATGCCGTCCACCTCCCGTCCGCCACCGTCGCGCCCGGCAGATGCGGGGCGTCGTCCTGGGCGGCCCGCGCGACCCGCGCCGCGGCCCGGGACACGGCCTGCTCGACGCTCTCCTCGTTCGGCGTCCAGCGGGTGTTGGTGTTGTGCAGTCTGCGCTCGGCGTCGGTGATGGCGACCTTGATGGGGATGCCCGGCCGGCCACCGACCTTGATCAGGAACCGGCCGCGGCCCGGCGGCTCCTCGTGCTCGCCGGAGACACCCCAGCCCGGCGGGGACGACCAGGACGACACCAGTTCGATCTCCCGCCGGGACAGGCCCACCACCTTCCCGAGGTCCTCCATCTCGGCCCGGGGCAGACCCGCGCACACCACCATCCCGGCCCGCTCCACGAAGCCGCGCGCCTTGGCCCGGTCGGAGTCGGTGCCCAGGGCCTCGGCGTCCTTCAGGGTGTGCGTGATCTTGGCGTCGCCGAGGCCGAGGGAGCGGTTGAGGCGGGTCAGGGCGTCGATGCGGTCGACGATGCCGGAGGCGGCCCGCAGCGGGCGCCACAGCTCGTCGAGCACGGTGAAGAACCAGCGGCGGGGCGTGAGTCCGGCGTCCGCGAGGGCGTGCGAGGCGGCCACCGCGCCCAGTCCGTCGGACCACGCGGCGAGCATCGCGGCGGCGGTCAGCTGGGTGTCGGCCTCGCCGATGCCGGAGATGTCGATGCACACCGCCGGGGCGGCGGGATCGATCCGGGTCGACGTCTCGGAGGAGAAGGTGTCGCCCAGCGGGCCGTCCAGGATGCCGAGCAGGGAGCGGTGCAGCGGGTCGACGGCGTCCCGGTAGCGGGCGTCGTCGCCGCGGTCCAGGGTGACCGCGCGGACCCGGTCGGGGCCCTCGGTGAGCACCCGCAGCAGATCGGGCAGCAGCACCGTGGAACCCACCGGGGTGCGTTCGCGCAGATGGTGCAGGCAGGCGCTGAGCACGGACTGCTCGTGGTCGTCCATCGGCCGGCCGCGCACGATGGTGATGAGCGCGGCGACCATGTTCAGCACCCGGCCGTGCGTCTCGGCCTTCAGCACCTCACCGGCCTCGCCGCCGATCCGCGCGGCCGCCTCGCCCATCGCGCCCGGGTCGAGGACGTTGATGCCGCCCCGCCCGCGCCCGATGGAGATGACCTGCCCGCCCAGCGCCCGCACGGTGTCGGCGTAGTCGGGCTTGAGGTCGCCGAGCACCAGCGGTACGACACCGGTCGCGGCGAGCCCGATCAGCATCCGGTTGACGAGCGTGGACTTGCCCAGACCCGGCATCCCGAGCATGAACAGCGACGGGTTGGAGATGTAGCGGGCCCGGGTGAACCAGCTCAACGGGTCGCCGCAGACCGTGGCACCGGTGAACAGGTGCTGCCCCAGCGGTACGCCCGTCATGGGCGACCCGGAACCCGCGGCGAACGGCCACATGCCGCACGCCTGCACGGTGGTGGCGCGCCACATGGTCGGCGGGTCCATGTAGCCGACCCGGCCACCGCCGGGACCCATCCAGCCGCGGGGCGGCACATACAGCTCCCGGGGCCGGGAGGTCTTCGCCGCCTTCTTCTGGGAGGCCCGGCCCGGCTTCGCCGGCTTCTGCGTCCAGGACGGGTCCCGCGCGTCCACGCCCGAGGCGAGCGCCTCGCGGGCCCGCTTCTCGGCGAGCCGGTCGGCCTGCTCGGCCTTCTTCTCCTCGCTGCGACGGCTCACAGCGCCTCCTGCAGTTCGTGCGGGATGAGGGTCTGCTCCCACGGGAGGATCCCGGCGGGCAGGGTGCAGGTGAACGCCGCCGCCTGCATGCGGTCGGCGGGCCGCATCAGCACCCGGGACGCGGCGGTCAGGTTGCGGATCGTGACGCTGGCGTCGGCCAGTTCCGAGGCGCTGTCGACGGTGACCGTCAGCATGAGCGAGAACTCCACCAGCCCCGCGCCGGACGCCTCCTCCGCCGCGGTCTGCTCCGCCGCCCGCATCTCCGAGGCGGCGCGCGCCTGCACCATGCCCCGGCCGGACGTCGCCATGAACTGGGCGCTGCGCCGGTCGGCCTCGACGATCCGCGCCGACGTGGCCGGGTCGATGGGCCGGTAGACCAGCGCGACCCGCTTGCGGCGGGTGCCGGGGGCCGCCTCCAGCAGGCCCCGCAGCACCGAGGAGCGGACCGTGCCGCGCGGCGCCAGCGTCAGCAGCCAGGTCCGGGACACCCCCGAGTCGTGCTGGTAGCTGTTCACCGTCTCGACCGCGGCGGCCGGTCCCGCGTCGTCCCACTCCAGGCCCGTCCCGCCGTGCCGGGCACGGGCGTCCAGGACGTCGGCGGCGACCGCCGGGTCGTAGGCGACCCGCACGACCTCGGCGATCCGCTCCGCCGACAGCGGGTACGCCGAGCCGCCGCCGGCCGCGACCAGCCCGCTGAGCAGGCCCGGGACCCGGATCGCGAGGTCGGAGATCACATCCTCCGGCTTGCGCCGCTGACCGGGCGGCACCCCGTAGGTGAGGGTGACGTAGGTGTGCATCTCCGAGGAGGCGGTCGGATAGCGCTCCACGACCTCCTCCATCACCGCGCGGGCCGCGGCCGGCGCGTCGGGGTGGATGCGGGGCAGCACCTCGTGGGCGAGCCGGGTGCCCGAGTCGGGGGCGGTCTCCACGATCAGCGAGGCACCGCGCAGCCCGGGCTCGTGGGCCAGCCGGGCCAGCCACTCGCCCCACAGCGCCACCCACACGTCGACCTGGTCGGAGTCGACCAGCGCGCCGCCGTCGGGGTCGCAGCCCAGCACGATCGTGTACAGGTTGCGGGCCGGGTGGTGCAGGACGCCGAACGGCCGGTCGTAGGCGTCCCGGCTCTCCGTCGCGGTGACCTTGTTCAGCAGGCCCGGCGGGCGGAACCGGCCGCCCGGCCGGGCGGACAGCGGACCGGAGACGTACAGGTGCGCGCCCTTCGCCTTGCGGCGCCACCAGCCGATGCGCAGGGTCATCAACTGGTAGACGTTGCGCCCGTCCTGGGTGCGGATGGCCAGCGGCACCAGGAACACCGTGACGGGCACCGCCACGACCAGCGCGGCGTACAGCGAGACCAGCGAGGCGAGCAGGGTCAGGACCAGTCCGCCGAAGACACCGAAGGTGCCGACGAGACCGAGGGGGCCGAGCCCCGGCCGCCGTGGCCGGCGCCAGTTCCCGTAGGTCGGATGGGTGACGGCTTCCGTGGACATGAGGGTCCGGTTTCCCTTCGATAAGTGACGGTGGCGCGGGGCCGGCCCGGCAGCGGCCGGAGGAGCGCGCGCAGTGGGGAAGACCGCCGAACTCCCAGGGGGGAGCGGGAGTTCGGCGGTCGATCGGAGGGCGGCGCCGGGAGCCCGGGGGGCGGGGTCCCGGCGCCGCCGGGCGGGGTCACCTGCTGCCGTTGTGCCCCATCTCGCCGTCGGCGCCGTCGATGGCGCCCGTGACGGTGCCGCCGACGACCTGCGCCGCGGTCACCGCGGCGGCGACCGCCGCGCCGGCCGGTCCTGCGGCCGCCGCGGCCCGGCCCGCGCCCGCGGCCGCTCCCGAGCCGCCTCCGCCCGCGCCGGCCCCGGAGGGTCCGCCCCAGCCCGAGCCGCTCGAACCGGGCCCGCCCTGCGACCCGTTGCCGCCCGCCGGGCCGCCGGGACCGGCCGCCCCGGCCGCGCCGCCCTGAGAGCCGCCCGAACTGCCCGCCCCGGACGGGCCCTTCGGGCCGGTCCCGCCGGTCTGGCCCCCGGAACCGCCGCTGCCGCCGCCCCCGCCGACCGGACGGGCGCCGGTCGCCAGCGCACCCGCCGCCGACAGCGCCCCGGACACCGGGTTGCCGCTGCCGAGCGCGGCCGTCGCCGGCACCACCAGCTTCAGCAGCGCGGGCAGCGAGATCGCGGAGAGCAGCATCAGACCGATACCGGCGATGCGTTCGTTGACGTCACCGCCCTGACCACCCTGGCTGATCATGGCCGAACCCGAGTACAGGACGAGACCGGCGGCCGGCTTGTACAGCAGCCAGGCGATCATCCAGCCGATGTGCTTGCGCCACCAGCCCGATCCCCAGTCCGTCATCGAGGCCGCGGCGGCCAGCGGAAGCGTGCCCAGGAGGATGATCATCACACCGAGCCGGATGTACATCAGGATGGTGTGGATGATCCCCGAGATCAGCAGCAGGAACGCCAGCACCAGCAGCAGGAACGACTGGATGGTGCCACCGCTGCTGCACGCCCCGACGTTCTGCAGCTGCGCCTGCGCACCCGCGTTGAACAGGTACGTGGCGTAGTCGTCGGCGACGGCCGCGGCGGCCGTGACGACGGTGGTGGCGGCGCCGGAGACCACGATGACCCGCAGGATGCCCTTCAGGGCGGTCACACCGGCGGTGCCGCGCCGTTCCAGCGCCATCCGGATCGAGGCGAAGATCAGCGAGCCGACGGCGAGGTAGACCACCAGCCACTGGGTCTGGCTGCCGATGTCCTTCGCCGTCGCCGTCCCCGTCAGCGTCGGCACTCCGGTGATCAGGGCCCCGAACACCGCGATCGCACCCGCGAGGATGGTGTTCGCGATCAGCTCGATGACGGTCCCGATCGGGTTGCCGAGAAAGTCGAAGAAGCCCTTGATCAGGTCGATGACCGGATTGCCGGTCGGGCAGTTCACTTCAGTCCCCCCACAGGGTGTAGCCGCTGGTGTTGCCCTGGACGGCCGTCACCGGCGAGTGCAGGGAGCCGTCGCTGTTGGGCAGGACCTTCCAGTCCCCGCCGCTCCAGCGCACCGCGATGGTGGTCGCCGAGTAGCCCTGCGTGGTCCGCAGGAGCAGCTTCACGTTCGCCGCCGTGCTCCGGTACGACGTCACCGTGAAACCGGCGTACGAGGCGACGGCCGCGTCACCGGTCTCCTCGCCGCTGTCGATGTCCTGGACGGTCGAGCGCTGGAACTCGAACAACTCGCGTCCCCGCCCGTCGACGACCTGCTGGTCGGTGACGGTCCGCCAGCCGGAGCCGCTCATCTGCGACGGGATGACATGCGCCGCGAGCACCGCGCCGAGCGGCGTGCGGGCGAAGCACCAGTGCAGGCTGCCCGTCGTGACGACGGGCCCCGCCGAGGCGGAGAACGGCACGCGGGTGATGCCGAGCGTCTGCCAGCGGACGTCCTCGGGCGGCGCCTCGGGCAGCGCGTCACCGCCGCCGTCGTCCGTACGGCATCCCTTCGGGCGGCCGTCGCGCAGGGCGGTGTCGCCGGACAGCGGGCCGGCCTCCGCCGCGCGCGCGGTGTCCGCGCCGGTGTCCCGGCCGGACGTCAGCGCGACGATCCCGCCCAGCACCAGCACGACGGCGATGAACCCCGCCGACACCTGCCAACTGCGCTGCTTCCAGTACGGCTCCGGCTCCTCGGCCCACCGCCTGCTGCGTTTGAACATCTCGACCGCCCGTCGGCTCAGGCGAAGACGAAGCTGACCAGCGGACCGGCGGTGGCCACCAGGACACAGCCGCCGAGCACCATGCCGAGACGGCTCATGTGCTCCGAACTCTCGCCGCGCTTGAGGGAGATGGCCATCATCGCGCCGGTGATCAGCACACCGGCCACACCGGCCGCGGTGCCCGCCCAGGCGGCTATGCCGAGGACCGTGTTCACCTTGGTCTTGAGCGCGTCCGGCGCGCCGCTCGTCGGCTGCGGCACGCCGCCGCCGGGGGCGGGGGCGCTGAGGATGATGTTGGACGCTTCGAGCAGCAGGGACATGCGGTTCTCCGGGAAGTAGGCGCACTGCGGGAGCAGTTGCGCGGGAGCGGGACTGGCAAGGCGGTGAGCCGGGGAGCGCGGGAACTCAGGGACCGAGGAGCGACAGGTCTCCGAGGAACGCCACGAGAGGTCCGGCCGACGAGGCGACCAGACAGGCGAGGGTGACGAAGAAGACCCCGCGGAAGTGCGAGCTGCCCTCGCCGGGATCGCCCCGGTTGAGCTGGAGGGCCATGTTGATGCCGACGATCAGCAGTCCGGCGACACCGGCGGCCGTGGCGCACCAGGCGAGCAGGCCGAGGATCTCCCCGGCGCCCGCGGGCGGGGTGTACGCGGCGAGGAATGCGCTCACGACGCGGTCTCCTCTCTGCGTCCCGCGCCCGCCACCAGCTCGCCGAGCGAGACCAGTTGGCGGGGCGGGGACTTCGGGCTGCCGCCCAGGCGCCAGGCCGGTATCCACGGCACCCGGTGCACGTGCGCGGCCGAGCGCAGCACCCGGATGCGCCGGAGGAGACGCAGCGGCAGCCGGCCGGGGGCGTCGGCGACGAGGACCACGCAGAGCAGGTCCAGGCCCTGCGGGGCGTTGCCCTCCTTCAGCGCGCCCAACGCCTGCGACACGGACCGCAGTCCGCCCGCGCTGGTGCGTCCGACCAGCAGGATCCGTCGCGGCTCGCCCCGCGAGGGCTGCGGCCAGCGGACCCCGAGGTCCACTCCGCCGAGCGCCTCGGCCAGGGAGGTCGCCCCGGCCCCGCCGTGCGCCTGCACCCAGCCGACCTCGCCCCGCGAGCCCCCGCGGCCCGTCGCACCCCGCCGGGGCTCACCCCAGGAGGGCTCGGCGGCGGAGGCGGGCGCGGTACGGCGGGCCGGGGCGGCGGGAGGGGAGACGTGGGCCGGGGCCGCGGCCCGCACGGGGGCGGCGGGGGCGGGGGCGACCGTCGTGGTGACGGTGCCGGAGTGCGGGGCAGGCGCCGGTGCTGTGGTCGTGACGCCGGGCGCCGGGGCCGGGGCGGAACCCGGCGCGGCGGCGGGAGCCGCGGCCGCGTGGCCGTCCGGCTCGGGGGCCGCGACCGGTGCCGTACCGGCCGGCGCCCCGTGGGGCGCCGGTCCCGCGGGCCGGGGGGACTTCGGTCCCCGTACCCATCCTGACGGGCCCGACGGCGTGGCCGAAGGTGTGCCCATGTGTGCTCCGCCCCCCTCTTCGATCGTGCGCGTACTGCTCTGACTCATCTGTTTTCCGCCGGTTTGAACTTATTTGCTCCGGGGCCCGTTTGGATCTGCCGAGCCCGTCGGACAGCACAACGGGCCGTCCGGGCACAGCGGTTCAAGGTGAGGGGAAGAAGGCGCAGAGCATGGGTTCCGCATCGGGAGACAACGCAGGGGGCGGCACGTCGACAGCCGTCCGGAACACCATCGCCGCCGGCACCGGCTGCGGTTGCATGCTGTCGCCGGTCGCCCTGGTCCTCACCGTGATCGTCGTGATCATCATCGGTGGCTTCGGGGTGCTGCTGGCCCCGCTCATCGCGCTGATCCTGCTGTTCGGCGGCGGGGGCAGCGACTCCGACAACCAGAGCACCGCGAACGAGGTCATCACCTCCCTCCAGGGCGACGGCTCCGGCGAACTGGACACCTCCACGGTCCCCGAGGACCTGGCCGAGCCCATCGAGGAGGCCGGTGAACTGTGCGGCGCGATCGGGCCGATCGTCATCGCGGCCCAGATCGAACGCGAGTCGGGGTTCGACGCCTCGGTCGTCGGACCCGACGGCGAACTGGGCCTCTCGCAGCTGCCGCCCACGGTCTTCACCGAGTACGGCGAGGACGACGACGACAACGACAAGGTCTCCGCCCTCGACGCGGAGGACTCGATCATGGCGCAGGGCCGGTACATGTGCGCTCTGGCCGAAGAGGCCCAGCAGCTGGTCGACAGCGGTGAGGTCATCCAGGGCGAGACCACCAACAGCGTCCTGGACCTGGCGCTGGCCGGCTACCACATCGGAATGGACGCCGTCCGCGCGGCCAAGGGCGTGCCGAACACCAACGAGGCCCAGGGCTACGTCCTCGCGGTACGGGCCCAGTTCGCCAAGTACGAGGGCATCGCCGCCCCGCCGGACGGCGCCACCCCCGGTGTCACCCCCGACGCCTCCTGACCGCCCGAGTCAGTCCCACTTCCCCTACGAGGAGAGCAGCCATGGCTCATTTCGAGGTGCACATCACCGACGAGGACCGCGCCGAGATCGACGGAAACCCCCTCGTCCCCGAACCGGGACAGTCCGTGCACGAGGCCGTGCTCGACCGTCTTCAGCAGTACGCCGAGGAGCGTGCCGCCGCCGTGGAGGCGACCGTCAACGAGGGTTACGGCGCGGCCCACTTCGTCCTCCAGGTGCACCCGGACGGTTCGAGCCGCGTCCTCGACCCGGAGGATCCCGCCGAGGAGACCCCCGAGGAGATCTCCGAACAGGCCCCCGTCACGCACCTGCCGGAACAGCCCGAGCCCGAGGCATCGGCACCGCGCCCCGAAGACCCCGCTCCCGCACCCGTGTCGGCCATCGCCACCGCCGTCTCCCGGGCCACCGCCCGCGCCACCGCCCTTGCCCCGCTGGTGCGGTCCGACCTGCCCGCCGAGCACGCGGAACGCATCGACCGCATCAACGCGCTCGCGACCCGCGGCAGCCTCGACGAGGCGTACGCCGAGGCCGGTGCGCTCCGCGAGAACCTGACCGGCGCCCTGGGCGCCGACCACCCGCACGCCCTGGAGGCCCGGTCGATGGAGGCGTACCTCGCCCATCTGCGCGGCGACCACCGGGAGGCCACCGTGCTGGCCCTCGGCGTGGCCCGGATCCGCTGCGGCGCCGGGGACGGCCAGGCGCCGGCGGAGGTGGCCCGGGCCGCCGCGGCCTGGCAGCGCATCGACGACGACCGGGCCGCCTTCGTGCACGGACGTGAACTGCTGCACATGTGGAGCCAGTTGAACCTGCGCGGACTGCTCCCGCCGGCCGACGCCGCACTCGTCGGACAGGTCCGCAGACACGTCGACGCCCTCGCGGAATACGCCTGAGCCACCGCATCGCACCACCCCTGACCTGCTCGTCCATCGAGTCGTACAACCGACGTCAAACGAACGTGGAACGCCCCTGGCGACACTCCGTGCCCAGCCGACCCCCGGACTCCCACAAGTCCCCGGAGGGGTCGCCCATTTCACGGAGCGGGAGCACACCATGAACGTGACGGTCATCGGCTCGGCGGGCGCCGCGACGCAGGAGGAACGGGCCCTGCGCGCCCTGTACGAGGAACACGGCCCCGCCATCTACGCGTACGTGCTGCGCCTGCTCAGCGGGGACACGCACCGCACGGAGGACATCGTCCAGGAGACGCTGCTGCGCTGCTGGACCAAGCAGAACCTCGTCGACGACGAGGGCATGGCGGTGCGTCCCTGGATGTTCCGGGTCGCCCGCAACCTCGTCATCGACGGCCAGCGCACCCGGGCGGCCCGACCGCAGGAGGTCAGCGGCGCCACCTGGGTCAGCGAACTCGGCACCGACGCCGACGACATAGACCGGCTGCTGTCCTCCATCGTCGTGCAGGACGCCCTGAGCGTCCTGACGCCCGCACACCGCGAGGCACTCCGGGCGACGATCTTCGCGGACCGCACCACCCAGCAGGCGGCCGAGGCCCTGGGCGTCCCCCAGGGCACGGTGAAGTCCCGTGTGTACTACGCCCTGCGCTCCCTGCGGACGGCACTGGAGGAGCGGGGCGTGCGGTAGGCCCGGCGCCCCGGGTGCGCCTACGGGTCCAGTTCGCGCAGGTCCCGCCGCACGTCGTCCGCCTCCGCGTGGCCGGCCGCCTCCAGCAGCGCGAGCGCCGCCGCCCAGGCCTCGCGCGCCGGCCCCGTGTCGCCGACGGCCCGGTGCGACTCGGCGAGGTGACGCAGGGTGTCGGCCTCCAGGTAGCTGCTGCCGATCTCCCGGTACAGCTCCACCGCCCGCTCGAACCGTGCGACGGCCGCACCGTACTCGCCGAGGTGGTGGTGGGCGTAGCCGACGCTGTCCAGCGCGGACGCCTCACCGCCCGGATCGCCGACCTCCTGTTGCAGCAGGACGGCCTTCTCGCAGTGTTCCAGGGCCTGTTGGTGGTCCCCGAGCAGGATGTACGTCCAGCCGATCTCGTTCAGCACCCCCGCCTCGCCGCTGCGGTGGCCCAGGGAGCGGTACAGGGCCCCGGCGTGCGCGTAGTGGTCGAGGGAGACGTCGTGGCGTCCGACGCGGTTGGCCTGGTAGGCCAGTGCCCGCCGGGTGCGGGCCTCACCGAAGGCGTCGCCCTCCCGCCGGAAGAGGTCCAGCGCCCGGCCGAGGTGGCGCAGCGCCTCCTCCTCGTGCCCGAAGCGGGTGTGACCGAAGCCCAGGCTGCGCAGGGCGTGCGCCTGCCCGACGGGATCGTCCAGGGCGCGGGCGGAGCGCAGCGCGGCCCTGCTGATCTCCATCAGGTCGTGCCAGTAGCCGAGCCGGTCGAAGTGCAGGTCCAGGGCGTACGCGGTACGCCACGCGTGGTCGTGACGCCCCGTGGCGGTCGCGTGCTCGACGACCGAGCGCAGTACGAGGCGTTCGGCGCGCAGCCACGCCATCGCCCGCTTGCTGTCGTTGAACCGCAGCGGCTCGCCGTCCGTTGTGCTCGCCGTCAGGGGGACTGTCTCCCGGAACGGGGCGAGCACGGCGGAGGCGTGGTGAGCGGTGTGCAGATAGTGGTCGTGCATCCGCAGCAGCACCGTGTCGCGCTCGGCCGCGCTGTCCTCGCGGGCGACGAGTTCACCGGCGTAGGCGCGCAGCAGGTCGTGGAAGACGTACCGGCCGGGCGCGTGCTGGATGAGCAGGCTCGCCCCGCACAGCTCGGCCAGCGGCGCGCGCACCCCGCGCCGGTCCACGCCGGCCAGCGCGGCCGCCACGGCGGCGCCGAGGTCGGGCCCCGGATGCAGGGCGAGCCGCCGGAAGAGCGCCGCGGCCCCGGGCGACAGCGCCTGGTACGACCAGGAGAACACGGCACGGGCGTCGGAGCCGATGTCGTCGCCGCGCGCGAACGCGTCCAGGCCACCCTGGCCGGCGCTCAGTTCCCGGGCGATGTCGGCGAGCCGGAAGCGTGGGTGGAGCGCGGCCCGCGCGGCCACGATGGCCAGCGCCAGCGGCAGCCCGGCGCACCGCCCGGTGATCGCCGCGACCGCCTCCGGTTCGGCCTCGACCCGGGGCGCGCCCAGCCGCCGCACCAGCAGCTCCCGCGCCTCCCCGTCACTGAGCAGCCCCAGCGCCAGCGGCCGTGCCCCGTGCCGGGCGACCAGGCTGGTGAGCCGGTTGCGGCTGGTGACGAGGGCGAGACAGCCCGGCGAGGCGGGCAGCAGCGGCCGTACCTGCTCGGTGTCGCGGGCGTTGTCCAGCACGATCAGCACCCGGCGGTCCGCCAGCAGCGTCCGGTACAGCGCGGTCTGCGCGTCGAGCCCCTCGGGCACGGCCTGCGGAGCGACTCCGAGCGCGACCAGGAACGTCGAGATCGCCTCACCGGGGTCGGTCAGCGCACCGCTCGGGTCATGGCCGCGGAGGTTGACGTAGAGCTGACCGTCCGGGAAGCGGTCGGCGACCCGATGGGCCCAGTGCACGGCGAGGGTGGTCTTGCCGACCCCGGCCATCCCGTCGATGACCCCGACCGCACAGGTCCCGGAGGGGAGTACCTGGTGCGGCGATCCAACTCCGCCCTGATTGTCAGTCAGCAAGGCTGTCACACGGGCGAGTTCGACGCCACGTCCGGTGAACGTCGCCAGATCCGCCGGGAGTTGCGAGGGGCGCACCCTGGCGGTCCCGCCCCGGTCGGGCCGGGCGGACTCCGGCCGGGGCGCGCTGTCGGCGGGGGTGTCCAGCAGGCGGGCGTGCAGGGCGCGCAGCGAGGGCCCCGGTTCCAGGCCCAGTTCGTCGACCAGGGTCCGGCGCGCTCTGGCGTAGGCGTCCAGTGCCTCCGTTCGCCGCCCGCACCGGTCCAGGGCGACGATCAGCAGCTCGCTCACCGACTCGCGCAGCGGGTGCGCGTCACGCAGCGCGAGGAGTTCCGGCACGGCCGCCTCGGGCCGGCCGACCTCCACCTCCAGCCCGAGCCTGAACTCCAGCGCGCCGAGCCGTCGTTCGGCCAGGTCGAGGCGCGCGGCCTCGGCGAACGGCCCCGGCACCCCCGCCAGCGCGGGGCACGACCAGTCCGCCAGCGCGCTGTCCAGCGCCCGGAGCGCCAACTCCCCCTCGCCGGCATCGCGGTGCCGCTCCGCCAGCGTCACCGCACGCGTGCTGTCGGCCAGGTCGGTGGAGAGCAGCCCTGTCCGCAGGGCGTACCCGTCCCCGGCCGAGACCAGGACCCGGAACGGCTCGCCCTTCTCCCGCCCGGGTTCGAGGAGCTTGCGCAGCCGGGAGACGTACGTCCGCAGCACCGGGACCGCCCCTGCCGGCGGCGTCGGCCACACCCCGTCGACGAGATCGGCCGAACCGACCGCGTTCCCCCGACTCAGCAGCAACATCGCCAGCACCGCGCGCTGTTGGGGTGAGCCGAGTGCCAGCTCCCGGTCGCCGCGCCAGGCCCGCAACGGTCCGAGCAGGGCGAACCGGAGTGGCTCTGTTGTTGTTTCCTCCACGGTCGTGGACCGTAGCGGCCCTTTTTCCGAACGTCAGCTCGAACCACCATTTCCCGCCAGGCACACGGGCCACATGTGCGAGGTGAGGGCGGCCGCCTCGCGGCGGGTCATGTGAACCACCAGAAGAGCAGGGGGAAGACCACCAACAGGGCCACGACGATGGCGATGATCTTACGGGTGTCGTCCTGCTGTTCCCGGTGCACGGCCCGTCCGGCCCGCCGCTCGCTCCTTTGGCCCGCCGTCGCTACGGACGTGGAGGGCCGCTCGTCCGCCCGTGGCGCCGCTTCCTCCCAGGGGCCGAGCCGGGCCAGCTCCCGCCAGACCGTCGACGGCAGCTCCGGCGGAGTGTCGGGGCGGAACGCGGCCCGCTGCCAGAACCGGCGCTGTTCGGCACCCGATTCGCCCTCGCACGCGCGGACCATGGTCGACAGACCGTTCCTGAGATAGGCCTCCTGCGCGTGCGGCCGCACCGCCCAGCGGAACATCCGCACCGCTCCTGCCGTACCGCCGTGCTTGCCGTCGCCCTGGGAGGCGAGCGCGGTACGCCAGTCGTGGTGCAGGAACATGCGATGGCCGAGCAGGATCGCGGCGAGTCTGAGGGCCTCCGTGAGGGTGCGCCAGGTGGTGCGTTCCTCCAGGGCGTTCAGGAGCAGGACGGCGTGCTCGGGCTTCAGGCCGGGGTGGTCGAGGGTGCTGCACAGGTCCCGGTCGGACAGTCTGCGCAAGGTGTCCGCGGTCTCCTGCGAGGTGCTGGGTGCCGAAGTGTCGGCCGGCCTCGTCATCCACTCCAGGACGTATTCGCTGTCCCTGCCCGGCCGCTGCTGGTACCACTGCGGCGACACCCACTTGCCCAGTCGCCGCAACTTCCTTGCCCTGAGAGGCAGTTGTGGGTCAGGCTCCTCCGCCCGCGTGGGCATCGGCGGCTCGCCCGGCCCGGTGGCCACCGGCGCCGGGCGCGGTGGCGGCGGGGCGGTGTACGGCTCGGAGAGATCGAGGAGAGGGCGGAAGGGGTCGGGCGTACGGTCCGCCGAGACGTCGGGCGCGGAGGGGGCCGGGGGTGGAGCGCCGGACGCGGAACCGCTGTCGGTGAAGGAGGCTCCGGCCGAGGCGGCTTGACCGGGCGCCGGTGCGGGATGCGTGCCGTACGGATCGGTGCCGTAGGGGTTGGCGCCGTACGGGTCGGGCGTCTCGGGCCGGCCGTTCCCCGCGCCGTGGTGGCGGGAGGAGGAGCTGGGCGGCCACCCTCCCTCGGACGGGGTGTTCGGCACGGAGGGAGCGCTCGGCACGGAGGGCGACCAAGCCGCCGACCACTCCGCCGAGGAACTGAACGAACCCGGTACGCCACCCGCGGGCGGAGCCGTACCGGAGCCGGCCGGCCCTGGGCGCCGAGGGGACTGGCCGCTGTGCGCCGGGGACTCATGCGCCGGGGAGGTCCGCGGCGGGTACGGAGGGGCCGAGGCGGTCTGCCCCTGAGCCGGGTCGCCCGCCGCGACCGGCCACGGGGCCGGACCGGCCGGGGCATGCGGCTCCTGCCACGACTCCGGTCTCGGCGCCCGAGGGGGAGTGCCGTGGGGCGCGTGCTCGGCAGCGGACGCCGGAGGCGCGATCACCGGTGCCGGCGGTGTGCCGCCCCGTTGGACGGTCATCTCTTCAGGAGCGTGCCCCTGCTCGGCCTCCTGTACCTCGCCCTCCTGGAGCTTGCTCTCCTGGACCTCGCCCTCCTGGACCTCGGACGCCGCCGCCGTCACTTCGGCATGCCGCCCGGAACCACCGTGTCCGGCGGGCTCCGGCACACGACCCCCCGGCCCCGCAACATCCGCCCCGGACGCCCCGGCCGACTGCTCCGCCCCCCGCACCGTGCCGCCCCCGCCCGCCCGCAACGACCCACGCGGCCCCCCGTCCCCGAACCCGCCGGTCGACTTCAGCAGGTCGATGCCGGGCCGCAGCCCTCCGGTCACCGCTGTGCGGTCCGCGGACAGATCGCCCCGCAGGGCACGTTCCAGCGTCGCCAACCGGTCCCGCAGGCTGCGCGTGCACGGGCTGTGACACGCCTTCAGCACCTCGCCCAGCCGCTCGGGACGCTCCGGTTCGCGGAGGAACAGGGCGACCAGTTCGGCCGCCACCGCCCGGGCCTGGTCCTGGACGGCGTCGGCGAACGTGATCCGCTGCGCCGCCGAGCCGCCCACGGCCGAGCGCGGCCACTCCGGCACGCACACCAGCCGCAGACCCGCGCGCTCCTGCGTGTCGAAGCTCGCGAACGTGAACGCCTCGTCGCCCAGCCACGGACCGAGCATCGAGCACAGCCCCCAGATCAGCAGCGGCGCGTAACTGGACTCCTCGTCCTTGGAGATGTCCCGGCGCCGGAACGTCAGCCGATGCTGCGGCGTTCTCAGCAACTGGGCCACGGCCACTTCGAGCCGGTCGGCGATGTGCGGCACGTTCTCGACGTACAGGGGCCGCGCCGCCCGGAACTGCCGCCGCAGGACGTCCACGGGGAGCGGGTCGAGCCGCCCGGTGGCGTCCTCGGGAACCCCCGTCCACTCCCAGTCGCCGGTGGACAGACTGATCGACTCACGCGCCGTCAGTACCCGGGGGCTGCCGACCAGGGCCCGCGAGACGGTGCTGTCCCGCCCCCGGGCGTCCTGGGCCGGCCGGCGGTGGATCAGGACCGCCTCCCTCGTCCCCGGTACCAGACGGCGCACCAGGCTGGAACGCCTGCTGCCCTCGCCCTCCACCCGCAGCAACGGCGCCAGCAGCGATTTGAGATCCTCGGCGCGCTGGTCGCCGCAGGAGTACGCGGCGGCCGCGATCCCCGTCACGTACTGGTTCTGATTGCCCTCCCAGCGGAACAGCAGCTGGTCCAGGGGCTCCGCGGAGCTGTCCACCACCGACTCAGCCCCCCGCCACCGCGGCGGACGGCCGGGCGTCCTTGGTGAGCATGCCGCACATGGCGAGCACCGACACCAGCGGGCCCAGCACCCGCCGCGACCGCACCCCGTGCGGGAACGTGTTGTCCTGGGCGCTGCCGCCGGTCGCGGAGGCGAAGTGCAGCGTGCAGCGCAGGGCGCTGTCGAAGGGCCGCAGCCAGCCCGGCCCGGCGTGCCGGCTCAGGAACGCGTACGCGTCCCGGCTCTCCTCCTGCAACAGACGCGGGTCGAACACGGTGTCGGAGGCGTCGTCCGTCAGCCAGCGGTCCACCGGCGGCTCGAACCGCAGCAGATCCGCCTTGCCCACCACCAGGGCCGAGGCCACATTGAGGTAACCGCCGCTGTGCGGCAGCCGGTCCAGCACCGTGTCGAACGCCGGGTCGCTGCCCGTGACGGTGAGCCGGGCCTGTCTGCGCGGCTCGTCGAGCTGCGGCATACGCAGCGCCAGCAGCGGGTCCACGACGAACACGAGGGCGTCCACCCCGAGCAGGAACCGCAGCAGACTGTCCGTCCGCAGCAGATCCTCCCCGCCCAGGTCGAAGAAGGCCACCGGCCGCACCTGGCCGTCCGCACCCGTCAGCAGCAGCGCCTCCACGAACTCCGCGAACGACGTCTGCCCCGTCGCCTCCAGCTGCCGGCCCTGCCGCAGCCGGGCCACCCGCTCCCGTACGAACTGGGAGTGGTCCGCGTGGTTCACGGACTGCCACTTCACCCCGTACGGCTTGAGACCCCCGTCGATGACCTCGGCCACCATCTGGGTGAGCAAGTGGCTCTTGCCGCTGCCCGACGCGCCGATCATCGCCACGGTCAGCGGCCGCCCGTTCGTCAGGTACGGCACGGGCACGTAGTGCGGCTCGGACGTGCCGTCCCCCGCGCAGCTCTGGAAGGCGACGCGCAGGATGTCGGGCCGCTTCAGCGCGTTGGTCAGCTCGGAGGGGTCCAGCCGTTCGTACTGGAGGGTCTCCGAGCGGCGGAACAGCCGTGCCTCGTCGTAGCGCATGGTCTCCAGGCAGTACGGGCACAGGATCTGCCCCGGCTCCAACGGCGTCGCCGACTGCGTCATCACTGACATCACTGTCCCCTCATGTCGCGGCCGCCGGCCTGTCCGCCGAACCAGGGCCGTCGCCTGCCACGGGTCTCCCGGGGCGGCGCGGCGGTGGTGCGGGAGGCGCCCCGGGCGGGTGCCTCCACGCCGTGCCCGTAGCCGTACGGGCCAAGACCCGCGTCCCTGCGTTTGCGTTCCATCGCCCGGTCGTACTCCTGCCGCAGGGGTTCCAGCGGGTCGGGGCTGGCCTCGACCTGGGCGGCCGGGTCCTGCCCCGGCATCAGCAGGGAGAGCACCTCGGCGGGTGCGGGGCGGTCCGCGGCCAGCGGCGCGAAGGCCTCACCGAGCGGACGCTCCAACGACCGGTAGGCGGACAGGTCGCGGGGCGGCCCCTCCGGGTCGCCCTGCTGTCCCGTCGCCAGCTGGTAGACGATCTGGGCGACGCTCCACAGGGAGTCACGCGGGTCGGCGCGGCCCACCCCGTGCCGCTGCTCGGGCGGCGCGTACGGCGGCACACCGACGGGCACCCGCCGCGAGCCGACCCGGGCCACCGCGCCGAGGTCCCAGACCTGGGCCCGCTTGCCGTCCCAGCGCACCGCCGCCGGCACCAGACCCCGGTGCACCAGCCCGAGGCCCTCCAACAGCCTCACGGCCAGCACGAGATCGCGTTCGATGGTGCGCTGCTCGGTGGTGGAGATCCCGTACCCCAGCTGCGCCGCCGCGTCCCCCCGCGGCGCCTGGTACAGCACGAACGGCTCCTCGGCGTCCATGTCGTACCCGACGAGCGAGGGGAACAGGCTCTGGTACGGCTGGCCGTAAAACGCCCGGTGCACGCACAACGCGGCCCGGATCTCGGCCTCCAGCTTCCGCGGGCCCTCGTCGTCGGTGCCGTCGACGGTGCAGCTCAGCCGCACCGCGCGGACGCTGCCGCCGAGCAGGACGTCGTGCGCGGCGAGCGGGGGAGGGGTCGTCCTGCGCCGCTCCCCGCCCAGGCGGGAGAGCACGGTCTGACGGGTGCCCTGCGGGCTGATGAAGGTCAGCCGGACCGGTGCGCCGTCGAGTTCGCCGAACCCCGGCTGTCCTGTGCTGTGGTGGGTCACCATGATGTGCCGTCGTCCTCCCGGCGCCGCGGCCCGCCGCCGGCGCCTTCCGTATGAAATTCCTGGCCGTCCGCACGGTCGTCCCACGCGTCGGCGTACTGGCGGACGCTCCTGATGACGCCGTGCCGCAGCGGCACCAGCCGGAGCGTGCCGCTGTAGCGCCCGGGGAAGGCGGCCAGCGTGGTGGGCCCCTGCGCCTCGACCGCCGCCTCCTGGCCCGGCTCCGGGCGCGCGGCGGTCGTGTTCGGTGCGAACCTGATCTGCCGGACGAGGGCCGGGTTCTTGCTCAGCAGCCCCGACTGTTCGGCGGTGACCAGCTCGACCGGCTCCACGCCCCGCTCGTCACCGAGGTCGTCCACGGGCCGGCGGGGTGCGATGCCGAGGAGGGCCTCGGTGTCCTCGGACCGTCCGTCGCGCCGGGCGAACGGCGGGGGCGCGATCACCCCGTGCCGGTCCAGGTGGCGGCGCGCGGTCGTGAACATCCGGCGCAGGCCCGCGTCCACGGTCTCCGACTGGGCGGCCGCGCCCCTTCCGCGCTGCCCGTTCTCCCAGTGCGGCTCCAGGGCGGCGAGGACGGCCGCGCCGAGGTCACCGCGCAGGGTGTCCACCAGGGCGGGGCCGCCGTCCCCGGCCTCCCGGCCCAGCCATCGCGGCCCGGAGAGCGGGTCGGTGTCCTCCCCGGTGCTCCAGGCGACGTCCAGCGGATCGGGGGCGCCGGCCGGGAGCGCGTCCTGCCAGCCGTCGCCCGTCTCGTGCCGGGTCCGGGCCGCCCCCGCCTGCTCGGCGAAGTGCTCGGCGGCCTCGGCGGCGGCCCGCAGGGCACCGGCGGTGGTGCGCGCCAGGTCGGCGGTGTAGGTGCGGTGTTCGGCCGCCCACCAGCGCCGCGACGCGCCCTCGGCGAGCAGCCGGTCCAGTTCGCCGAGCAGGGTGGTGGCCTCCGCCGCGCCGGTCCGCCGCCACCAGTCGTCGACCGCGGTGTACCAGCAGCGCATGACCAGCAGGCAGGCCAGGACGAGCGCACAGCCGAGACCGGCCGGCGCGGCCCAGGCCGGCAGTGGCCGCGCCTCGGCCAGCAACGCCCCGGCCGCAGCGCCGGGCACCAGCGCGAGAAGTACGGTCAGGGCGGCGGAAGCCGGATTGCCGCGCGGCCCGCCCGGGCGGTGCAGCCCCGCGCGAACGCATCCCCCCGCGGCGACCAGCAGTACCACCAGCGCCGCCAGTGTGCCGGGCCAGGCGGCGAGAGCGGAGAGCAGTCCGGCGCCGAACGCCGGCAGCGCGGTACGGGAGAACGAGGCCCGGACCGTGAAGGGGTGCCGGGGCGACACCCGGTCCAACCGGGAGGCGGGCAGACGCTGTTCGGCGTCGGTCAGCACCTCGGCACCGGACGCCGGGGCGATCTCCTCCGACAGCGCCACCAGACCGGCCGACACCTCCCGCAGGGCGGTGCCCTGCTCCAGCAGGCTCTCGGCGCGGGCGCGCAGCGAGCCGCGCAGTTCCTCGCGGTTGCCCCCGTACTCGGGCAGCACCACCTCGGGCCCCGCCGGGCCGCCGCCGGACCGTGGCCCCGCGGCCGTGTCCAGCGGTGTGTCGTGCTGGAGTATCTCCACGACCAGCCCGCGATGGTGCCGCAGCGCCGCCGCGGCGTCCTCCACGGCCGCCGCCGCCCGGCGCCCCGGGCCCGCCTCCAGCAGTCCGCCGGGTCCGCGCAGCCGCAGGTGCGCCGACCGCAGCGCCGCGATCGACTCCGTGCACCGTCGGCGCGAGGCGTCGAGCCGCCCGCCGGGCAGACAGCGCGGACGGTCGGCCTCGCCGGGCCCCGACAGCAGTGTCCCCACCGGGCCCGGCAGTTCCGGGCGGGCCGGCCCGGTGAGGGGATCGGCGGAACCGGCCAGGCGTTGCAGCGCCTCCGTCCAGGCCCGGGCCCGCGCCGCCGGCGCCAGGTCGTGCTCCAGGAACCGGACCGCGGGCACGGCGACGGAGTCGTCCAGCCCGGACAGGGACGCCAGGACCGTGTCGAACAGACCGCCCAGGACGTCGACGAGTACGGCGAGGGCGGCCGGGTCGTCGGCGGCGACCTCGGGGTCACCGGCGATCCGGGCGGCCCGCAGGTCCCCCACCCACAGCAGTCCGCAGTCCCGGTTGCGCAGCGCGGCGGGCCGGGTGAGCCGCGGTCCGAGCCCCGCGGGCGGGGCCGGCGCGGGTTCGTCGCCGAGGACCGCCAGGGGATCCCAGGCGTCGACCGGCCGGGGCGGGTCGGGCCGCTCGGTGTCGGGCAGGGCGCCGACCGCCAGGGCGAGGACCGAGGACTTCCTGCCGTAGCCGATGGCCTCCTCGTAGACGCCCTGGTGCGCGGTGAGGCCGTCGGGGGTGTCGACGAGGAGGAAGCGGTAGTGGCCGTTCGCGGGTTCGGGCCGGCCCGCGTCCCGCAGCCGGCCGTTGACCGCGGCGCGCAGCTCCTCGGGGCCGTCCGGCACCTCCGCACCCGGCCGCAGGTCGAGGACGATCAGCGGACCGGTGGGGGAGCCGTCCCCGGCGTCGGTGTGCACAGGGCGGTTCACTCCACGTCCTTCCAGGGGTCACCGGTCTCGCCGGCGGAGTACGGGGTGCCGTCGGCCGGCCGGTCCCCGACGAGTCCGGGACCGCTCCAGGGGGCGTCGGTGTCGTCGCCGGGCCAGCCGTCCGGGCCGCCGCCGTCCGTGCCGTAGGCCGGGGCGAAGGGCGGCAGCGGCAGCTCGGCGGAGTCCGCGTCCTGCGCCGCGCCGTTCACCCCGGCGGTGTGCGGGGCGGTGCCGTTGCCGCGGAGGTCGAACGGGAAGGCGGGGTCACCGAGCGGCTCGGCGCCGGACCAGGAGGGGGCCGTGTCGTGCCGCGGTCCGCGGCTGCCGTCGCGCGTGCCGTCGAAGGAGGCGGCCGCGCCGAAGGAGTGCTGCGCGGGCGGCGTCGGGTCGGGGCGTCCGGCACCGCCGCCCGGACCCGTCGGCGGTGTCCGGCGGCTGCGCTCGGACGCCTCCGCGTCCATGTCGAGCTGCACCTCGCGCAGGGTGCGCAGGGTGGGCGCCAGGGCGTGCTTGTCGGTGAACGGGGTGTCCAGCGCGGCCGGCAGCAGTTCGGTCCAGAACTCCAGCAGCGAGGCCGCCCACTCCGTCGACGGGCCGCTGGAACGGGCCATCCGGTCGTGGATGAAGTCCACCTGACGCGGCGCCAGGTCCTCCACCAGGTGCACGTACAGCTCGTGGGGAGCGTCCCCGGAGGTCGTCATCCCGCCGTAGCCGCCCTCCATCAGGGCCTTGCAGTACGTCTCCACGATCTCGCCCTCGTCGAGCAGCGCGACCTGCTCGTAGGCGTGCAGCAGCCGGGCCCAGCCGGAGATGCCGTGCCGGGAGGAGTCACCGAGCCGCAGTTCGATGCCGGGCAGGTTGGCGCCCTCACCGCCGTGCAGCCGGACGAGCACCTTGCGGGGGTTGTCGACGTCGCCCTCGACGACCTCCACCTGCCCCTTCCACAGGGCGCACAGCAGACGGTGCAGGATCTCCCTGCGGTCCTCGGGGGTGCTGGCCAGCCACTCGCCGCCGTAGCCGAGGCGCTGGCGCCAGTCGAGGTAGTCGCCGGCCACCTCGACCTCCTGGGCCTTGGCCCACCGCGACAGCACCTTGCGGACCTCGGGCACCTCGGTGAGGCTCATCTCCCGGCGGAACAGCACCACCGTGATGGAGTCCGTCTCGACGCCGTTGAACTCGACTGAACCGCGGGGCAGCGACAGGTACTTGTGGAGGAACTCCTCGACGCTGTCCTTGGCCTGCGAGACCGGGTACACCACGAGGACCTTCAGCGGGCCGCCGCCCTCGGGTACGAACCCGTGCGGGATAAGACCGGCGATCTTGGACCGGAAGTCGTCCAGGGCCCGCTTGCCGACCTCGTCGGCGGCGCTGCTGACCCCCGCGGCCGCCTCCAGCAGCTTCCCCATCGACGGCAGCAGCGGACGCTCGTCGTGCCGGACGCCGCTCTCGGCGAAGAGTTCCTTCACCCGCTGCTCGATCGCCGCCTTCACCGGGGCGATCGCCGCTTCGGCGTTGCGCCGCCCGAGCAGGCGGGCCGCCTGCCACTGGTCGCCCGCCACCATGGAGTGCACCAGGCCGGCCTCGTCGTCGGTGTCCCGCAGGTTCTCCCGCTTGGTCAGCCGCTCCCGCACGTCGTCGTAGAAGTCGGTGAGGCTGTTCTGCGGCGGCAGCAGGTAGGAGACGCCGGTCCGGTCGTCGTACAGCTCCAGCAACTGTTCCTTGTAGGACCGGGGTTCCTCCTCCTTGTGCTTCTGGAAGGTCTCCACGAGCTGGGCGATCTCGGCGACGAGCGCGGAGGCCCGCGAGCGCCAGCGCTGTTCCTCCTTGCGCCACGCCTCGTGCCAGATCACCTTGGTGCGCATCGCGTACCACTGGTCCTGCGCCTCGCGGACGCGCACCACCTCGGGGTCGCCCCACTGGCGGCGGGTCAGCGGTCCGGCCAGACCGTCCTTGATCCGCGGCACGCTCGGCGGCTGCACGGCGCGGTCCCCGGAGGGTTCGCGGCTGCGGTTCTCCAGCATGCCGAGCACCCCGATGCGGGTGACCGGGTCGGAGTCGCCGGCGACGCCCTTGACGATGCGTTCGACCTGGAAGGGGTCCATGGTGCGCAGCGCGCGCTCCAGGGCGGTCTGCGGGGAGAACTGCTCGGCGAGGACCGGGGCGCGGCGGGCCACCCGGCGGCGCAGGTCGTCCAGCAGGGCCTGCATGTCGCTGAGGCGGGTGCGCAGCGCCTTCTCGATGGCGGGGCCGCCGCGGGGCGGTGTGCGGGGTTCGGCCACCGGCAGCGACTCACGGTTCCACAGCTCCTCCAGGCCCGCGTCGGCGAACATCCGGCGCACGGTGCCGGCGTACTCGTGACTGGGCTGGGCGGAGCTGTCGGAGAGCCGGCCGACGCCCTGGGCGAGCAGCCGCGCGGAGACCAGGTCGGCGAGCGGTTCGACCGGCACGGTCATGGAGGCGACCAGCGCGGTGGACACCCCGCGGTGCCCGATGCCCGACTTGGCGCGGATACGGCGCTTGGCGTCGCTGTTGATGAAGCTGGAGGCGAAGGTCTGGTGCTCGTCGTCGCGGTGCGGGGTGTCGCCGAGTTCCGCGCCGATCAGCGACATGATCAGGGACACCATGGAGCGGCGCAGGTCCTCCGGCCGGATGCCCGCGGTCCTGCTGAAGAGGAACGCGGTGGGCATCACTCCGGCTTCGAGGCGGACGACCCGGTCGTTGGGGTAGCGGATCGTGGTGGTCGAGGCGTGGTCGACGTCGCCGATGACGTCGTCGGCGGTCGGCACGTTCTGTTCGTCGACGAGCCGGAAGAGGTCCACCACGGCCCGGGCCGCGTTGAGTTCGGCGTCCCGGCCGCCGCCCTTGGCGAGCGGGAAGGCCGAGGGCATCACGACGAGCGGGTAGATGCGCACGCCGGAGAAGTTCTTCTCCTTGAACGCCTGCCCGATGAAGTGCAGGTAGTCGAGGAAGATGCCGGTGCCGGTGCCGCCCGCCACCGAGAAGGCGACGAAGACGTCGCATCCGGTGATGGGCCCGCCGCGCAGCCGGCTCAGTTCGCCGCCGGAGCGGCCGATGCTGTCGATGGCCTGCTGCAACGGCGCCATGACGGGGGTGAGGTCGTCGCGCAGCAGGGTGCCGAAGAGGGCCGCGCGTCCCACCGTGGGCAGTGCGCCGGCGCCGTTGCGCAGCGGGGTGATCTTGGGTTCGCCGTTGCGCGGCGGCAGCCAGTCGTGGGTCTCGCGCGGCAGGGCGGCCCGCAGCTCCCGGGTGACGCTGGGGGAGCTGTCGTAGCCGGGCAGCAGGTCGTGGGTGGCGCGGGCGGTGCGCCGGTAGGCCGCCTGCAGCGAGGGTTCCACGCTCATGTGGGGCAGCCGGGCGAGTTCGGCCTCGCTGTAGTCGGCGTAGACGAACTGGAGGCATTCGGGCAGTTGGTAGCGCTGGGTGATGCCGGCGCCGGTGAGGGCGGTGCCGTCCGGCCCGCACAGCTGCGCCCGCAGCCGCCGTTCCAGTTCGGCGCCGACCAGCCCTCCGGTTCCGCCCAGGCCGACGAAGAGCATCGGCTGGTTGATTCTCATTGGTGTGGCCTTCCGGCAGTCGGGCCGCCTGGGGGCCCGGTCCTTGGTGGTCGACGCCGGCCGCCGGGCACGGGTGGGATGCACCGTGCCGTGCGGCGGCCGGGGTCGTGGTGTCAGATGTCGGGGTGCTGGGCGTCGGCCGTGTAGGGCGACCACAGCTCCGGCGCGTCGGACGGTGTGGTGGGGGCGTCGTCGACGGCCTTCAGGACCAGGTCGTCACCGATGCGCAGGCCCTGTCCGGGGGCCAGGTTCTTCTCCACGTTCCCGTCCGGCATCCGCAGGTCGGCGCCGCCGTCGGGGTTGCGGCGCATGCCCCAGGAGCCGTCGTCGGAGCGCTGGACGCGGGGGCTGTCGCTCTCGGTGTCGACGATGTCGAACCGGTACCAGCTCTCCCGCCCGGGGGTGACCGGGTGGCTGGCCAGTACCCGGCCCCAGGCGTCCTCCAGCACCAGGGTGCCGCGCGGCCGCCGGGCCGCCCTGCGGCGCAGCCACAGGAGGACGAGGACCACGCCGGCGAGGGCGAGGAGGCCGAGGGCGAGGGCGCCGAGGCGGCCCCACCGGTCGAGCGCGTCCGGTACGGCGCGCACCGTCACGGTGTCCAGGAGCGGTCCGGCCAGCACGGTGCCCTTCTCGTCGGTGACGAGGATCTTGCCGCCGAGCGCGCTGCCCTCGTCGGTGACGGGGAAGCTCAGCTCGTCGGCCTCGCCGACCTCCAGCCGGACGGTGACGTGGTGTCCGCTGGTGCCGGCGGGCACGGTGACGCGCTGGGGTGTCAGGCGCAGTCCCGCTCCCTTGGTGTCGGCGAAGGCGAGGGACAGGGTGTGGGCGCGGGAGTCCCGGTTGTCGACGGTGAGCCGGGCCTCGTGGGTGTCCCCGGGGTGGAGCCGGGCACCGCCGAGGGCGAGGACCGCCTCCAGGCGCTGGTTGGGCTCGGAGACGGCGGCCGGCTGGGACCGTACGTCGGGGTCGAGGCCCACGGCGGAGACCCGCGACTCGAAGGTGAGGGAACCGCTCGCGCCGTCGGGGACGGTGACGGTGCCGGAGAAGCGGCCGTCGCCGGCGCTCTCGTCGGCGCCCCGGCCGTCGTCGGCGAGGCGGATCGGCACCGCCCGCCCGATGCCCTCGCCGCCGAGGCTCCCGGTGACCTTGATGCCCTTGAGATCCCGCTTGTCCAGCCGGGTCTCCTGGCGGGTGAGGATCGGCACGAACACGTCGACCTCGCTGCCCGCGGCGGGGGTGTAGGCGCTCAGGGAGATCGTGGAGCGCACCTCGCCGTGCCAGAGCGCGTTGACGGAGGCGGAGCGCTCGCGATGGTCCTCGGGCGCGTCGAGCCTGACCGTCCAACGGCCGGCGAGGGGGCGGGTGATGCGCAGCGACTCGGTCGCCCTGCCCTGTCCGGAGAAGGTGTACGTCGAGTCCTCATCGCGGTGCGAGGGCTTGATCTCGCGGCCGTCGGGGGCGATGTAGGTCGCGGTGACGGCGGGGTCACCCTTGGAGACGACGATGGTCCCCTCGGTGGCGAGCGGTGAGATACGGACCGTCAGGTCGCTGGGCGGCCGGCCCTGTTCCCCCTTCTCGTGGTAGAGGCAGCGGGCGGAGGCGAAGGTGGTCTGCAGTTCGGCGTCGAGGTTCTCCCCGTTCACGAGCCGGGCCTGCGGGCGGGCGTTCGGGAGGTTGACGCAGCCGGCCTGGTAGCCGGCGGCGGCCATCCTGCGCAGTGCGTCCTCGTTGGCCTCGCCGAAGCCGAGGGGCCAGATCTGCACCCGGGCGTCGGCGGCGTCGGCGAGTACGTCGTCGAGGTCGGCCTTCGCGGCCTCCTCGGCGCTCTTGTCGTCGAGGTCCTCGTACTTGAGGCTGTCCCGGACATCGAGCTTGCCGTCGGTCAGCAGGAACAGCACGCGTGGGGTGTCGGCGGGAAGGGTGCCGAGATCGGTGACGGCCTGGCGCACCACCTCGATGAAGTCGGTGCCGGCCCCCTCGTCCTTGGCGCGTCGGCGCAGTGCCGCCGCGCACTCGGCGATCTTCTCGCGGCCGACGGTGTCGAGGGCGCGGGAGGGGCAGACCTTGTCGACGGCCGCCTGCCCGGGCTTCTCGGCGCTGGCGAAGCCGAGCACCTCCATGGTGGAGTCGTTGGACGGCTCGCCCATCGCGATGGCGTTGACGGCCTCGCGCTCCCGGTCGATCTCCCCTTCCTTGAGGCTTGCCGACTGGTCGACGGCGACGACGTAGTTCACGGGTTTGTCGGCCTCGGTCTCACCGCGCGCGGGCGCCGCCGCGCCCGCGGACACCGACAGTTCCGCTGTGGCCAGGAGCACTCCGGCGAGGAGTGCGGCGAGGCGCCGTGCGGCCGGGCGGCGGGCCGCTGTCGCGGCGCGTGGGTCCCGGAACGACCGGCTCATGGTTGTTGTCACTCTTGCTGTGCTCCCCACGGCCTCGATGCGAGGCCTCCCTCGTGAGCCGGGCCTTCCGGGTGGTCCTTCCGGAAAGGCCGCGCGTCCTGCCGGTCCGCGTCCCTGGGCCGCTTCCACCAGACGACGCCCTCTCCCCAGGGGCGGCTCGTGTGGCGATCACTTTAATTTCATTGGCCGATCGCCATGTTGTATTTCGGCGACACTGTTTGAAAATTGCCCGATGTCGCTCTGAAGGAATCGCGAATGAATTGCAATGCGCTTTACATGACTGCTTCTGATCACATTCGATCGGTAAATCGCGGGTGTCGAAGTCGCTCACCGACGCCCTTGCGCCAAATCCGCTCCGCGAGGATTCCGGTTCGCCCGGACGCGGTCCTTCCGGGGGCGTGACGGCGGTCAGCTCTCGGACAGGATGCGGCGCAAACGGTCACCGAGCGCTCGGCTTCCTTCCGCGACGGCCATCGCGCACAGCGCCTCGTCGTCGAGCGGACCCAGCCCCAGACGGGCGGCGAGCGGCCCCAGCCGGTTCCGTACGGCTGACGGCGAGCGCGCCGTACCCAGATGGTCCCCGACGCGGCGCACCAGCTCCCGGCGCCGGGCCCGTACGTCCTCGCACCACAGCTGGAGCAGACCCCCGCTCGGCAGGGTCACCAGCGACCCCATCGGGGGCAGTGCCTTCTCGCCCGCGGCCAGGAAGGCGTCCTCCGCCAGTGGCACCCGGTGCGGGCCGTTGCCGGCCCGGCGCGGCCGAAAGCCCACCAGGCTCCTGGTGCTCAGCCAGCGCCCGGACTCCTCGTCGAAGTTCGCCACGGCGCTCTCGTGTGCCGTCGCCAGGGCGGCGAGGGCGGCGTCGGAGGTCTCCAGCGCGCGTCCGAGCCGGGGGTCGTGCCCGCCCCGCAGCGGACGGGGGCAGACCAGGTGCCGGGCGCCCTCGGGGCCGCGTGCGACGTGCACGACACAGGCGGGCAGGTACTCCACCTCGTACCCGACGACGGACTTGACCTCGATGGCCGAGGGCAGGTTGTACCGTCTGCGCTCCTCGTCACCGAGGCCGGTCAGCTCCGCCACCGCCTCCGCACGGAACCTCTGGGCGCGCAGTGGGGGGACGGCGCCGCTCCCCCGAGCCATGTGCGTCGGGCCCGCACCGGTCCGGCGGTAGTACGCCCCGGTCAGCGGCTCGGACGAGAAGCCGTCGAAGTACAGGACCCGGCGGTCGTCGACCTGGACCGTGTACAGCTTCCCGTCCCCCAGGGACCGTCTGCCGAGTGCGGTGAGGGCGAGCGAGCCGTCCTCGCCCTCGACGTCGCCGACCGACACCAGGAAGGCCAGCGCCTGCCGGACGAGCGCCCCGTCCAGCGAGAGGAACAGGGCGAGTTCCTCGGATCCGGTGATCCCGGCCTCACCGATGCTGCGGATCAGAAAGTGGTCGATCAACTGGTAGGGCTGCGCGTCCGTGACCTTCGCCAGCACATCGACGCGCCACACGGGAAACATCACGGTGTGCGCCGACAGGGGCGGGGCCCCGAGCGTGAAGGCGGCGTGCTCCGCCGCCCGGCCGGGGTGGAAACCCAGCGCGGCGGTACGGGGGTTCATCGCCTCGCCTCCCGCACCCGGGTCCGCGGCAGGAGGGCGCGCAGGTCCCGGTAGGGCAGCAACTGGCCCTGCCCGTGGACGTGTTCGCGCAGCGCCCGGGCGAGGTCGCCGAACGCGGGGTCCGTGGCCCGGGTGAGCGTGCTCAGGTCGCCGACCAGCACCAGTTGCCGTCGCGCCCGGGTGAACGCGACGTTGGCCCGCCGGAGCTCTTCGAGGAAGCCCACCTTGCCGTCGCCGTTGCTGCGGGTGAACCCGTAGAGGACGACGTCCCGTTCGCCGCCCTGGAAGGAGTCCACCGTGGCCACGTCACCGCCGCCGGAGGCCGACGGGGCGAGCCGGGAGCGGATCAGGGCCGCCTGCGCGCGGTAGGGCACGATGACCGCCCACTCCTCGTCGTGCTCGGCGTAGTGCTCGGCGAGGTCCGCGAGCAACTCGGCCTCGACGGTGTTGAGGTAGCCCCGCACGCCGTCCGCGGTGCGGGGCGGCCGGCTCTCGGCACGCTCGCCGCGCGGCAGGTCCGAGGTGTCGATCACGACGAACGGGCTGCTGAAGAGCCGGGAGTTCACCGGACCGCGCCCGTACGGGGTGGTGAGCCGTCCGTCGTAGAAGGCCCGGGAGCAGAAGTCGGCGACCTCCCTGGGCATGCGCCGCTGTTCCCACAGACAGGCGACGGCGTCCTCGGGCAGACGTTCCCGGGCCAGTTCCAGGACGCTCCCGCCGGTGAGCCGGGCGGCCTCCGGCCCGGACTGGTCCCGCGCCCAGCGCAGGAGCCCCTCGTCCTGGAACGGGGGCAGTTGGCGGTCGTCGCCCACGAGCACCGCGCGCCGCGCCCGCACCAGCGGGACCAGCGCGTCCGCGGTGGTGATCTGCCCGGCCTCGTCGACGACCGCGAGGTCGAACTCCACCCCGGTGAGCAGGGCGGGCCCCGCGGAACCGGTGCTGGTCGCGCCGACGACATGGGCGTAGCGGATCAGTTCCGCGTGCAGTTGGTCGGTGGCGTCCGAGACCTCGTCGTGCCACTGGGACAGCAGCTCCCGGCGGGCCTTCAGCAGTGGAGCCGCCTCGCGCGCCCAGGCCGCGAACGCCGTCAGCGACTCGTGGGCGGGCGGCTCCGCGCCCTCGGGGAGGGCCGGCGCCCCTCCGACGGGGCCCAGCAGCCTGTGGCAGTGCCGGGCCCGGCCTGCGGCGTCCGCCCGCAGCTCACGGCACTCCCGCGCGGCCTCCCGCAGGGCCTCGTGCGCCGGCCGCACCCGCGGATGGTCGCGGGTCGCCGCCTCCAGCGCCTCCTCCGCCTCGCGCCAGGCCAGTTCGGCGTGGGCGGTGGCCGCCCGCCGTGCCTCCGACGCCGCGGTCGCGCGGGTCAGGAGCCTCGCCCACCACCACAGCCGTAGCCGCCCGGCCGGCGTGCGGCGCTCGGCGGCCCGCCACCGGTCCAGGCGTTCCGCGCGAGCCCCGCGTCGACGGGCCACCCGCTCCTGCCTTGCCCGGGCCTTGGTCAGACGAGCCTCCAGGCGGTCCACCCGGCGCTGCGCCGGACGGTCCACCGCCCGTATCGCCGTGCGCCGCGCCGCCCTGGCCGCCTCCTCGGCCCGCATCGCGGACTCCAGCCGGTCGAGGGCGTCGTCCAGGGCCCGCGTCCACTGCGCGGCCCGGCCCCCGTCGTGGTGGCGCAGGCGGTTCCCGACCCGGTCGAGGATGCCCTGCCGCAGCGCGGCGGCCCGGGTGTGCAGGAGGTAGGGGCGGGCCTCCTCGGAGACCCGGCCCTCATGCCCCACCCGCACGATCAGCAGGTCCTCGCCGAGCCTGCCCAGCACGTTGTCCACGGCCGCGTTGCTGTGCGCGGTGACCAGGACGCGCCCCGAGCGGCCGCCCTCCCGGGTCACCGCGCGCACCACCTCGGTGATCACCCGGGTCTTCCCGGTGCCGGGCGGGCCGATCACGACCGACAGATCCTCGGTGGCGAGCGCGGTCGAGAACGCGGCCCGCTGCCAGTCGTCCAGCCCTTCCGGGGGGTTGCCCCGGGTCCGGTTCGTGCGCGGGGACCGGGTCCCGGCCAGCACCGACAGCAGCCGCGGATTGCGGGCGGTGCCGTCACGGAGGGCGGCGAGTGCCTCGGAGCGGCGGGTGTGGGCGGTGCCGTTGGCGACCCGCTCCAGCTCGCCCTGCTGCGGCAGTTGGGCCCAGTCGACGACGCGGTCGAAGGCCACGGTGACGTGCTCCTGCGGGTCGACGGCCACGACCGTGCCGCGCAGTCCCGGCTCCCCGCGCACCTGCACCACCTCGTCCGGTCCCGGCGCCCGTCGGCCGCGCAGCGCGAAGGTGTACACCGAGCGGCCGGTCAGGCGCCGCTCGGCCGCCGGGTGCGCCGCCCGGTACACGTACGGCCCCACGGCGCGGGCCCGATCCCGCTGGATCTCCAGCTCCTTGTCGACCACGCGGTGCAGGTCGTCCAGCAGCCGCCCCTCGCGCCTGCCCGCCTCCGAGCCGCCCTTCGCGCCCGCCATGTCCTTGCGCAGGAGTTCCCACTGCCCGGTCAGGGTCTCCCAATGGCTCTCGGAGTCGTCCGGAACCGCGCCGGGCGAGTAGCGGGTGGTCCATGCGGTCGGCCTCAGCAGCAGACAGCCCTGGTCCAGCGTGTGACGGTCCTTCACGCGCAGCAGCCGCACGGTGACCATCCGGTAGCACCGGGCCGGTGCCGTACCCGTCCCCGCGTCGGGCACCAGTACGGCGACGACGTCGCGCCCGTACAGCACGAGCCCCGTCCGGCCCCGGTGCTCGTTGAGCACGGCCGATACCTCCGCGTGTGCGCCGAACTCCGCCATCAGGTCCTCCACACAGCCGGGCAGGCGGGGGCGGGTGCGGTGCAGGCGGCTCATCTCCCCCTCGGCGGAGTCGGTCGGCAGGACGACCAGGGGCCCCGGCAGGGCGACGGTACGGGTCAGCATGCCGTCGCGCCTTCGCCCGTCGCGCCTTCGTCCGCCGTACGGAAGCCGTCCGCACGGGCCCGGCGGACCGCGGTCTCCACATCCGCCGCGCTCCGCCGCAGCCCCTCGGCCAGCGCCGGCCCGTTCGGACGTGCCGCAGGGTCGGGATCGAGCGCCGTGTCCAGCAGGCGCTCCAGGCTCGCCGGAGCTTTTGGAACGTGCACGCGCAGGGGCACGACCGCTTCGGTGTCCGGCGCCTCACCGCTGATCAACCAGTAGGCGAGCGAGGCCAGTTGGCAGACGTCCGTGGCCGCGCCGATCTGGTGCGGGCGGAAGTCCCCCGGCCACTGCTCGGGTGCCCGGTGCGCCGCCGGCCCCTCACCGGGCACCGGCGAGCGGAACACCAGGCCCAGATCCCTCAGGTGCAGCGCGCCACCGTCGACGAGCAGGACGGCGTCCGGTTCCAGGCAGCGGTGGGCGAACCCCGCGCGGTGCAGCTCGCCCAGGGCGTCGGCGAGGTCGGCGAAGCCGGTCAGCACCCGGTGCAGCAGGCCGTCGCGCAACGGTCCGGTCCGCCCGTACGCCTCGGACAGGGTGGGCGCCGCGCCGATCGCCCTGTGGCCGGCGGCGGGCCAGGGCAGGGACAACAGGGCGCTGCGCGGACCGAGGGTCCGGTGGACTCCGGCGGCCGGCAGGCCCGGTCGCGGGGTCAGCTTCCGCAGCAGGTCGTTCTCGTGACGCAGGGCCGACAGGGCCTCCTGCGCGAAGCGGCCGCGGTCGTCGACGACGTCGACGCGGCGCAGCCATACGTGACGCTGCCGCCCGCGTGCCTCGGCGGGGCCCACCCGCAGGGCGCGGGCACCCAGCTCCCGGGCCGAGCCGTCGGCGAGGGAGCGGCGCACCAGCGCCTGCTTCTCGAGCGCGTAGTCGGCTCCGCCGACGTCCACGACCTCGTCGGCGGCCCAGGTGCCCCGGCGCGGCGGCCGGGGCCGCGGACCGGGGGGCCGCGTGGGCACGGGCTCCGGTGCGGCGACCGGCTTTCCCGGGCCGCCCGGGCCCTGGCCGTCCCTGAGCCCCCGGATCATGCCGATGGCGAAGGCCGCGGCGTTCCGGGCGGCCAGGGTCTGTCCGCCCTGCCGGTCGGCGACGCGCTTGGCGCCGTCCGCCCGGTCGCTGATGCCGCGGACGGTCATGGCGCAGTCGCGGGACATCGCCGCCGCCCGCGCCATCCCGGCGCTCTCCATCTCGATGGCCACGGCGTCCTCGTAGTGGGCGCGCAACTGCTTGCGCAGCGGGGACGGGGTGCTGTTGAGCACGACCTCGCCCACGGCCACCGGATCGAGGTGCACCCGGGGCGCCGACGCTCCGGCGCCCGGCGCCCCGGCCCAGTCGCCCTTGCTCGTCCTCCTGGCCAGTTGTTCCAGGTCGTGGGCCAGGTTCCAGGCGTTCGGGCGGGCCCGGAAGACCCCGGCCTCCTCCTTGCCGCCGTGGACGGCGTACACCTTGGTCGCCACCACGACGTCGCCGAGCGCCACATCGTCCTTGAGGGCGCCGGCCACGCCCACGAACATCACCATCCGCGGCGCGAACAGCTGCACGGCCTTGGCCGTCACCACGGCCGCGCCGTCGTTGCCCCGCCCGATCTCGGCGAGGGCCACCTGCCAGGGAGTGCCGTCGACCCAGCCCGTCAGGTACTGGGTGCCGATGTCGTCCTCCCGCCGCCAGTCGCATCCCGTCAACCGGGCCCGGACCGCCTCGAATTCCACGGCAAGAGCGGTGAGTACGACGACGGTCCCGCCATTTCGCACTTCTGTTCGCGCATTTCGCACTGTTCCCCCCGGATGCTTCCTCGTGCAAAGCACGGTCACTGTATCGACGGCGGCGGAGCGGTCAGGGGGGAATTCCGGTAATGCCACGCACCTCGATCTCGAACGCGTGAACGGAATTCGCGCCGGGAATCGCGCTTTGCCGGAACGGCCCCCGCGTGATCGACTTCGACCTGTCATGTACAGGGATTCCTGGGGAGGGGTGTGTCGATGACGGTCGCCACGGAGGGGAGGACACAGCGGTGTCCACAGTGCGGGGCGGAGGTCAGCCCCGATGAACGGTTCGCCGTATGGTGCGCGGCCTGCGACTGGAACGTGGACCCCGCGCGGCCCGAGGAGCGCCACGGGTGGCTGGAGAGGGCACAGCGCGCCCAGGCGCGAAGACACGGCGAAAGACTGTTCGCCGAGATGACGGCCGACGGCGGCCCGCGCGCACGGCGCGACATCGCCGCCCTCCTCGCCCGCGCGGTCGCCCTCGCCGTCCACGGCCTCACCCTGGCGCTGGCCGTGGCGGGCGTCTGGTCCCTCCTGTCGGGAGGGGTCCCCGGGATCGTGCTCGGCCTCTTCCTCCTGCTGCTGGCCTGGGCGCTCAGGCCCTGCCCGAACCGCCTGCCGGACGACGCCCCGGTCCTGCGCCGTGCGGACGCCCCCGAACTCAACGCGAGCGTGACGACGTACGGCCTGCGCGGCCGACGGGCCCTGCTGCTGGGCCTGCCGCTCTGGGAGATCCTCACGCCGCCGCAGCGGATCGCCCTGCTCGGCCACGAGATCGGCCACTTCGGCAACGGCGACACCCGGCACGGCCTGATCGTCGGCACCGCCCTGCGCTCACTCACGTCCTGGCGGTACTACTTCTCGCCGACCCCCGAACCGACCCTGGTCCAGATGGCCGTCAACCTCGTGACCCTTGTACCCGGCACCCTCGTCCTGGGCGTCCTGCTCCTCCTCGACCGGCTGACGCTGCGCGCCGCACAGCGGGCCGAGTACCTCGCCGACCGCGTCGCCGTCCGCGCCGGGTCCGCCGAGGCAGCCGTGGGACTCATGGACCGGCTGCTGGTCGTCGACTCCGCCGCCGTGACCCTGCGCCGGGAGGCCAACGGCTCGGCCAAGGGCGCGAGGCGCCCCGCCGCGGACGCCGCGGAGGCGCTGTGGCACAGGCTCGCCGCCGACATGGCGTCGATCCCTGAACACGAGTACGAGCGCCGACGGCGGGCCGGCGCACTGCGCGGCCACAGCGTCGACGCGACGCATCCCCCCACGCACCTGAGACGAGCGAGCCTGCTCACCGCGGCGCCGGCCCCCGCGGCGGTCGTCATGGACAGCGGACGGGAGCAGCGGATCGCGGCCGAACTCGCCGACGCGCGCGGCCGGGTGACACAGCGGATCCTCCGCCACGGGTTCGCCGCCCGACACCGGCCGTGGACCGAGGGGACCGGACCACGGGGCCGGCGAAAAGCACCCGATCACGCCGGAACACGGGTGTTACGGTCCCGTGCATGGCCGAACTGATCGCTCCCACCGCGCGGTTGCACTCCTCCTGGCTCGCCGCCCGCGAGGAGCGGTGGCCCGCCGCCTACGAGGACGTGTCGGGGCTGCGCCTGGCGGGCGACGACGACCTCGGCAGCGCGGCGGGGTTCGCCGCGTGGACCGAGCGGCTGCGGCAGCAGTCCGACCCGTCGCTGCCGCTCCCCGAAGGACGGGTCCACGCCACCCACTGGTGGATCGTCGAGGGCGAGACCTTCCTCGGCGCCATCGACCTGCGGCACCGGCTGACCGCCTTCCTGCTGGAAGCCGGCGGCCACATCGGCTACCACGTCCGGCCCTCCGCCAGGAGACGCGGACTGGCCACCTGGGCGCTGGGCGCCGTACTGCGCGAGGCGCCGGGACTCGGCATCGACCGGATCCTTGTCACCTGCGACGACACCAACGTCGCCTCGGCCCGCACCATCGAACGCAACGGCGGTGTCCTGGAGGACGTCCGCCACACCGCGGCCGGGCCCAAGCGCCGGTACTGGATCGCGGTGACGGGCGCGGCCGCGACCCCCTGACGGGAGCCGCGGCCGCGCCGGCGCGTCTACTCGGCCACGTGCCCGTGGCCGTCGTGCAGGCCGCCGCCGCTGCCGGAGTCGCCGCCCGTCGGGACGGACTCCACCGGCACGCTCAGCGGCGCCAGGTCGTACGCGTAATGGCCGACCGCGTCGGCGATGACGTCGATGTTGACGTCGAACGCCCGCATGTTGATGTTGCTGATGTCGTCACCGGCGCCGTGGTAGTTGACGTCGTACGCCACCCCCGCCTGCCCGCCGTACTTCGCGGCCTGCGCCTCGGTCTTGATGCCCTCCGCGCCGGTGAAGGTGCCGCCCGAGGGGATGCCGACCTCGATGAACGGTCCGTAGTCGGAGCGGCCGGTGAAGTCGGTGCCCTCGTGCGGGATGTTCCTGGAGTCGAGGAAGTCGTTGATGCCCTTCTCCAACTGGGCCGAGCCCTCGGGGCCGGGGCCCGCGCCGACCGCGTCGGAGTCGTCGCCGTCGTACACGAAGTACGCGGCGTTCGGCGAGGCGATCATGTCGAAGTTCAGGTAGAGCTTGATCTGCTCCTTCTGCTCCTCCGTCAGCGAGGCGACGTACGCCTCGGAACCGAGCAGCCCGAACTCCTCGGCCGACCACCAGGCGAACTTCACCTTGTTCTTGACCTTGCCCTGGGACTTGGCCAGCTCCTGGGCGACCTGGAGGATGCCGGCCGATCCTGAGCCGTTGTCGTTGATGCCGGGGCCCTCGGAGACCGAGTCCAGGTGGGCCCCGAGGAAGACGGTGTTGTCCGCGTCGCCGCCGCGGGTCTCCGCGACGACGTTGTACGTCGTGCGGTCCTCGCGCAGTTCGCGGACGTCGAGCGTGACCTTCACCGGGCCCGCGGCGGCCTCGGCGGCCAGCGCCTCGCCGTCCGCCTGGGTGACACCGCCGGTGGGGATTCTGCCGAGGGTCGCGTCTCCGATGGTGCCGTTGAGGGCGCCCGCGGTGTTGTTGTATATCACCGCGCCGACCGCGCCCGCCTCGGCGGCGTTGGCCTGCTTGACGGCGAAGGTGCAGCCGCCGCGCTTGATCAGGGCGATCTTCCCGGTGAAGGCGCCGGCCGCGAAGTCGGCGGGCTCGCAGCCGTTGGTGCCGTCGGCGTCCACCGGGGCCACGGCCACGTCCGCGGTCACCCCGCCCTCGGGGCTGCTGGCGGTGTACGTCATCAGCTCGACCGGGATGTCGCGCGGCGTCGGCGAGACCACGGACAGGGTCTCGGCGATCTCCTCGGTGTACACGAAGTCGAACTCGTGCCGGGAGGTCTTGTAGCCGGCGGCCTTGAGCACCGCCTCCACGTACAGGGCCGACAGCTTGTGGCCCTTGGAACCGGCCACCCGGGTGTCGTCGTTGTGGTCGGCTATCGCCTGGAACACCTTCAGATGCCGGAAGGCGTCCTTGGCGGTGGACTCCTTGACGAGTTTCCTCGCCAGGGCGTCGCCCCGGTTGGGGTGGTCGCTGCCCGCGGTGGCGGGTCCGGCGACGAGCAGCGGGGAGACGAGTGCGGCGGCGGCCAGGGTGGCGGTCACCATCGCTCTTCGACGTGCGGACATAGAGGTCCTCTCACGACTGGTCAGCAGACAGGTCGACAGATCGACTGATCGGCGGAACACGGTGGAGGCACGTTAACCCTGTGACTGCCCGCTGCCAAGGAGCAGTTCGACCGCCCATCACCCCCGCTTAGCTCAAGTGTTGCTCTGAAATGGCCGGATACGAGGTTGCGCGATCCGCCGCCGGGCGACACTCCCGGCAGACATCGGGTACGGAGGGGGTCCGCATGGGAATGAGGTTCCGGCGCTCGGCCGAGGCGCCTGCGCAGCCGCTGGACATCTACGACATCGCCTTCCTGGCGGGCGGGGCGCCGCGGGTGGCGGACGCCGCGCTGATCGCGCTGTCCGAACGAGGACTGCTCAGGCTCAGCGGACCCCGGGTGCGCGCCGCCGACGGGGCGTCCGCCGAACATCCCGTCGAGCGCGCCCTGATCCTCGCGTGTCTGCGCAACAGGGGCATCACCTCCGTCCACACCGAGCTGCGGGGCTCGGCCGAGGTCGAGGAGATCGGCCGCCGCCTGGCCGGGCAGGGCCTGGTGACCGGGTCCCGGCGGCGCCCGACCCGGCTGGGCCGGCGACGGCTGCGAGCCGCCGAGGAGAGCGAGGACCTGCCCGGGTACGTCCTCGGCGGCGCCGCCGTCCTCCCGGACGGCCCGGTCCGTCGCCGCGTCCTCGGGGCGCACCCGATCCCGCAGGGCCTCGGCCGCTCCCTGGCCCGTATGGGCAGGGCCCTGGACCGCGACTCCGAACCCGACTCCGCCTCGGACGGCGGCCACAGCTGCGGAGGCGGAAGCGGGGGCGGTGACTAGGGGACCGGCCCCCTATTTCGCGTCCTGGGCCGGAAGTCCGTACGCCCCGCACGTCCGGCGGCCGGTTCAGGTCGTCGGCCGGGTGGCGCGGGTGAACGCGCGGCGGTAGGAACGGGGCGGAACCCCCCGGCGGCGCACGAACCGCTCGCGCAGCACGGAGGCGCTGCCGTAGCCGACTTGCCGTGCCACTTCCTCGACCGGCAGGTCGGTGGTCTCCAGCAGTTCCTCGGCGCGACTCAGCCGCAGCTCCCGCAGCCAGGCGTGCGGTGTGGTTCCGGTGGCCGCGGTGAACCGGCGCGCGAAGGACCGCTTGCTCATCACGGCCCGTCGTGCCAGCTCCACGACCGGCAGGGGCTCGTGGAGGTGCTCGCGCGCCCAGGCGAGCACCTCGGCGAGCCGCTCGTCCTGGCCGTCCTCCGGCACGGGGGCGGCCAGGTACTGCGTCTGCCCTCCGTCGCGGTGCGAGGGCAGGACGACGTCGCGGGCGATGTGGTTGGCGAGGGTGGCTCCGTGTTCGCGCCGGATCAGGTGCAGGCAGAGGTCGAAGCCCGCGGCCGCTCCGGCACCGGTGCTGATCCTTCCCTCGTCGATGTAGAGGGCGTCGGCGTCGACGGTGACGGCCGGATGGCTGCGGGCGAGGAGTTCGGCGAACCGCCAGTGCGTGGTGGCCCGCAGGCCGTCGAGGAGACCGGCGGCGGCGAGGGCGAAGGTGCCGACGCAGTGCGCGGCGACCAGCGCGCCCCGCTCGTGGGCGGCCCGCAGGGCGGCGAGGACGGCAGGTGGCGGCGGCGTACGGAATCCGGCTCCCGGCAGGACCAGGACGAGATCGGCGCCGGCCAGCCGGTCGAGTCCGTGCGTGACCGCGAGCGGCACGCCCACGTCGGTGGGTACGGGCCCGGGGCGGTCGCCGCACAGGGCGAAGTCGAAGCCGGGCGCGGCCGGGCCGTGCGGTGCGAACACCTCGGCGACGATGCCGACGGCGAGCATGCCGACCCCCGGCGGGGCGTAGGCGGCGACGGTCGTGAAGGGGGGCACGCGCGGAGTGTGGCACATTTCCTGCGATCAATGGCATCAGTGCCAGTCGTACGCGGCTAGCGGGCTCGCCAGGATGGAGCCATGACAGACACGCAGCTCGGCCGCAGCGCCGAGTACCAGGTCCTGACCGTCGGTTACACCCTGTCCACCGGCCCCGGAGTGGCCGCCACCGTTTCCTATGTCTCCGACGCGGACCGGCATGTGATCGTCGATCCCGGCATGGTGGCGAGCCGCGACCGCATCCTGGGACCGCTCGCCGAACTCGGCCTGGGCCCCGAGGACATCACCGACGTGGTCCTCAGCCACCACCACCCCGACAACACCATGAACGTGGGCCTGTTCGGCCGGGCCCGGGTCCACGACCACAAGGCGATCTACGAGGCGGACCGGTGGACCGACCGGGACGCCGAGGGCTACGAGCTGACGCCCTCGCTGAGATTGCTCCGCACTCCCGGACACAGTCCCGAGGACATCACGCTCCTCGCGGGCACCGGCACCGGCGTGGTGGCCTTCGTCGGAGACCTGTGGTGGCGCCCGGACGGTCCGGCCGAGGACCCGGTGGCCCCGGACCGGGAGACCCTCAGGACCTCCCGGCTCCGGGTGCTCGACGCCGCCGACCGGATCGTGCCCGGCCACGGCCCCGAGTTCGAGGCGGACGACACGGCGCCGCGATGACCCGAACGACCTTGCCGGTCGGGGGACTTCGGTCAGGCGAAGTGGTGGATCCACCGCTGGAGCGCGGCGTGCGTGGTGTCGTCGAGCCGGGACAGGACCGCGATGGCGTCGAGGTCCCCCGGCATCGGGGCGATGCCCGCGGTGGTGAGCGCGGCGTGCAGTTCCAGACGCCGGCGGTCGGCCGGTTCGAGGGGAATCGACAGCCGGCTCGCCGGGTCGGGTGCGGGCAGAAGGTAGTCGCCGTCGTACTGGTCGCCGCCGAAGGCCGTCGGCGCCGGTTCGAGGAGGTCCTCGGACATGCGCGCGGCGGGGAAGCGGTACGGGTCGAGGTCGTGCAGCGCCGTGGTGCCCACGGTGAATGCCTGAAGTCCAGTCACTTGTGCCTCCTCGGTCGTAATGCCGTTGGTGAGGTGGACGGGCAGGCGGGCGAGGGCAGTTGCGGTGCGGCGCGCGGTCCACCCGAATGTCCCCTACGGCATCTCGTCACATGACAGATGAACCAACAGACCGATCCACCGACCGGGTTCGCGTGGAGGGCGTGAGTGGTGCGGTGGCGGGGCTCAGGCGTTGTTCGGGAGCGGTGCCGCGGGGCTGACCAGGCCGGCGGCTCGCAGGTCGGTCCAGAACGCGGCCGGTACGTTCTCGGCGAGCGCGGCGGTGTCCTCGGCGATGCGGCTCGGCCGGGTGGCGCCGGGGATGACCGCGGCGGACGCCGGATGGGCGAGGGAGAACTGGAGTGCGGCGGCCTTGATGCTCACGCCGTGCTCGGCGGCGAGCGCCTTGAGCCTGCCGACCCGCTCGACGATCCCGGCCGGCGCCTGCTGGTACTCGAAGTGGGTGCCGCCCGCGAGGACGCCCGAACTGTACGGGCCGCCGACGACCATGTCGACGTCCTGCTCCTCGGCCATCGGCAGCAGGCGCTGGAGGGCGTGGTCGTGGTCGAGGAGGGTGTACCGGCCGGCGAGGAGGAAGCCGTCGGGCCGGGGCTCGTCCAGGGCGAGGGTCAGCTCGATCGGCTCGGTGCGGTTCACGCCGAGGCCCCACGCCTTGATCACGCCCTCGTCGCGCAGCCGGGACAGCACGCGGAAGGCGCCGGTGCGGGCTTCCTCGAACTTCTGCAGCCACTGGTCGCCGTGGAAGTCCTGGGCGATGTCATGGACCCAGACAATGTCGAGCCGGTCGGTGCCGAGGCGCTTGAGGCTGTCCTCGACGGAACGCTCGGTGGCGGCGGCGGTCCACTCGTGGACGATCCGGTTCGGGTTGCCGTGCTCGAACAGTCCGCCCTTCTCTCCGAGGTCGCGGGCGGCGGGTTCGTGCTCGTCGAGGATGACCCGGCCGACCTTGGTGGAGAGCACGTAGGAGTCGCGCGGCTTGGTCGCGAGGACCTCGCCCAGCCGGGTCTCCGCGAGGCCGGCGCCGTAGAAGGGGGCGGTGTCGTAGAAGCGGGTGCCGTGCTCCCAGGCGGCTTCGACGGTGGCCCGGGCCTCGTCGTCCGGGATCGCGCGGAACATGTTGCCGAGCGGCGCGGTGCCGAAGCCGAGACGGCCGGGGAGAGTTTCCTTGAGAGACATGGCTGCCTTTGTGGGGGAGGGGCGGGCAGGAGGGCCTGGCCCGCCGGTCGTGCGACGCCGTCATTGCTTGCCAGCGCGCCTTACTTGCAATGACAATACTTGCATGCGCGGGCTAATGTAAAGTTGGCGTCCGTGTCCCCCGCTCAGCGGCTCCGCAGCCGCCGGGCGAGCAAGCCCTGGCGAGCCAGCACCCCGAGCGTCCTCACGACGGGCGGCCGCACTTCCCCGGCGAGTACGGCGCCGCCCTTGCGGCGGAGTGCCCCGAGCCGCAGTTGCTGCACGGAGACGAGGGCGCTGACGAAGGGCCGGTACTCGGCGTCGACCAGGCCGGGCAGCGCCCGGGACTCCTGGAGCACGTCGCCCGCGAGCCGCGCCTGCGCGGCGACCAGCCGGCCCACGGCCGCAGGGTCCGCAGCCCGCGCCCGCAGCCCCTCCGGCGTCAGTCCGTGCTCGGCGAGCGTGGCGCGCGGGAGGCCGATCTGCCCCTTCTCGGCGTCCTCGCGCAGGTCCGCCAGGTTGTCGATGCGCTGCCAGCCCTCGATCAGCGTGCGGCAGTGCCGCTGGAAGTGCGCGTACCGCGTCGATTCGCGCGGCGGGGCGATGAGGGAGGCCGTGAGCATCAGAGCGGGCAAGGAGTACCGGTCCACGTACGCCTGGAAGTCGTCCTCGGTGTCGAAGCCCGTCCAGACCGCCTCCACCGCCGCTCCGTCGAGGAAGTCCCGTACCCGGACGGCCAGATGAGGATGCCGTCGGACGGTGTCGGCGAGGACCCTCAGTGTGGGGTTCGCGGAGTTCTGGTCCAGTGCCTCCGTCACCTCGCGGTCCCAGGCGAGCAGCGCCTCGCGGCGGACGTCCACGTCACCGGAGTCGATCAACTCGTCCGTCTCGTGCATGAAGGCGACGGCCGCCACGACGGGCGGGTGGAGCCGAGCGGGCAGCAACAGGCGTGCGGCGAGATAAGCGTGAGGATCGAACCGCCGGACGGTCCGGCGCTGGGCGTCGTAGTCCCGACGCAGCTCGGGATCGCGGACGCCGGCGCGGTCCAGGGCCACGGACCATCTGGTCACAGTTCTCCTCCTCGAGGCGGGCGGGGCGGGCGAACGCGGTCGGGGCGGAGCCGATCCCGGGTCTCGCCCGCGGCGATCCGCTGCTTGTACCGCCCGAGGCTCCGCCGCTCCTCCCGGGTCAGATCCGGTATGAGCTTGTCGGCCTCCGCCCAGGCCGCCGCCCGGGCGGCGCGGGCGGCTCGCCAGTCCCGCCGCTCGACGGCCTCGCTCAGCTCCTTCATCGCGGCAAGGAGAGGTTTACGGGCCTCCTTCTGTCCCCTGGAGAACCCGGGCTGCCGCGATGCGGCCTTGCGTACTTCCCAGGCGGGGCCCCCGGTGAGGAGGTGCACGCGGGGGCGCGCTCGGTTCGTCATCAAAGCCTCGTTCGGGTCGGAGTGGCCCGGTCAGTCTCGCAGTCGGACGACCGCGCCCTCGAAGAGACCCTCGGGTGCGAAGGTTCAGCGAGCCATGCTGCGGTCCAGCTCCCGCGCCCGGTCGTCCAGCGCGGTGGCGGGCGCGGCGGACGCGGTCCGGGGATCGGCGGGGCCGGATTCCGGTGCGGGCAGCGCCACTTCGATGCCCGCGCGGCGAGCGAGGGCGAGCGCCGTGGCGACGAACCCCTCCGACAGCGCGAGGATCACCGAGTGCCCCGTACGGCAGTGCCGGTCGACGAGGGCGCGGGTGAACTCGGCGTACCGGCGCGGGTCGACCTCCAGGGTGTCGGGGTCGCCCCAGTGTCTGCCCTGGCCGATGCCCGACGGCAGGCCGAGTTCCGCCTCGAAGACGGCGAGTTGCCGCAGGAAGAGGCGGCCCGCACCGCTCGACGGGTTCCACAGGGTCTCGTCGCCCATGTCGAAGTACATGCTCATCGCTGATCCCCCGTGCTCGGCGCTCCGGCCGCCACAGTAGAAGAGCGGCCGGAGCAGGGCATCCCGATTGCCCGTGGGAGGACGTCAGCCGAAGCGCAGCACCCGCGGGGCGAAGGTGTTCTCGGGGCCGGCGGCGCGGCCGACGGACCACACCGACGAAGTCCCGGGCACGGGCGCGAGGTTGAGGGTCTGGGAGTCCCCTTCCCCCGGGACGGCGGGTTCGGAGTGCTCGGCGAAGGACTGCCCGTCCCAGGCGAGGAAGTCCGGTCCGGGGATCAGCGGGGGAGTGGTGCCGGGCGGCCCCCACTTCTGCGAGCGGGCCATGGAGACCCAGGCCAGGCCGCCGGAGCCGGACGTCGCCAGCGAGGTGACGGAGCCGAAGTCGGCGGGCACGGGGACCCGGCTCCAGGTCTGGCCGTCGAAGCGGACCAGCAGGGGCGGGATGGGGCGGCCGACCGGCCCGCCGACGAACCCGGCCGTGCCGCCCGCCCACACCTCCGTGGGGGAGACGGCCAGCACGGTGCCCACCGCCGAGCGCGGGAAGCCGTCCACGACCGTCTGCTGCCACGCCTGCCCGTCCCAGTGCGACACGGCCGCCCCCGAGGCGGTCGCGCCCGCGGCCCAGACGTCGTCGGCCGCCCGGATGTGCAGCCCGTACACGGCGCCCGAGGGCACCGGCAGCTCCCGCCAGACGCGCCCGTCCCGGCGCAGCAGCACCTGCGCGCCGTCCCGGGAGCCGATCAGCCAGGTCTCACCGCCCCCGGAGACGGCCTTGGTGAGCAGGACACCGCGCGGCGCCCGGCTCTCCGACCAGGAGGTGCCGTCGAAGCGGAGGAGGCGGGCGGCGCCCGCCGTGTCCCGGCCCACCGCCCAGACGTCGCTCGGCGAGGTCGCGGAGACCGACAGCAGTTCGCCCTGCCAGCCCGCCCCGGGCACACCCTGGCGCTGCCAGCCGCTGCCGTCCCAGCGCAGCAGCAGCGGGAAGCCCGGCGCCTCGCGGCCGACGGCGTCGGCGCCCACCGCCCACGCCCGGTCCGCTCCCAACGCCACGGCCTCGTTCAGCGCGGCCTGCGGGCGCACCTGCGCCGGGACCGGAACATGCTGCCAGGAGGCGTTCTGCGCCGCGGCCGGACTCAGGACGCCCAGGAACGTCAGGACGGCGGCGACGACCGTCACTGCAAGCCGGCGTGTCATGGGCGGCCTCCCAGCCACTCGCTCATCAGGGTCGGTTTCGAGCCGTAGATCTCGACCGTCCCGAAGGACAGCAGCCCCGCCCCGGCCCTGGCCAGCGCGCGAGGCTTGACGTCGATCGCGTTCGTGCGTTCCGGGCCGTAGGAGAAGGTGGTGCGACGGCCGTCCACCCGCGCGTACTTGGACTGGAACGCCCGGTCGCTGCGGACCGGCAGCCACAGCGCGCCGTCCGGTCCGCGCACCATCGCCTCGGTGAACGTGTCACCGAGCGGGGGGTAAGTGGTGCGCCACGTATGTCCGTTGAAGGTCATCAGGTAGGTGCGGGGCACGCCGTCGGTGTACTGGCTGCCGCCGATCACCGCCCGGCCCGAGGGCTCCAGCAGGATCGTGTGCACATTGCTGTCGGGCGGCAGCGGCACCCGGGCGTCCCGCCACTCGGTGCCGTCCCAGCGCAGGATCGTCGTGCCGTCGGTGGTGTCGGCCTGCGCCCAGACGTCGGTGGCGGTCCGCGCGGTGATGCCCATCAGGTACAACACCCCTTCCGGGGTGGACTGTTCGGTCCAGCCGGTGCCGTCGTGGTGCAGCACCTTCAGCCCGGTGCCGTCCTCGCCGACCACCCACGCGCCGCCCGGTACGGCGGTGAAGTCCTGGTAGGTCCAGAGGGTCTGGGGCAGCGGCAGGGACGTCCACCCGTCCTCCGCCCGGCGCAGGATCTCCCCTTCTCCGCCGCGGTTGTGCAGGATCCACACCTCGTCGCCCACGAACTGCACCTTGCCGAGCCAGCCGAGTTCGTCGGCGCCCGGGAACGTGCTGTCCCGGTTCCACGCGGTGCCGTTCCACCGGTAGAGCATCGGCCGCAGTCCGTCGGCCGCGTGCTCGTACCCGGTCGCCCAGGCCTCGCCGGGTCCGCGGGCCGCGAGATCGGACACGGTCAGCGGTACCGGCGCCGAGGGCGGCACGGGCAGCGCCGACCAGCCCGGTGCCACGGCCGCGCCCGGCGGGGCCGCGGCGGCGGGCGTCACCGCCGCGGCGCACGCGAGCAGCAGACAGACGAGGAACGTACGGAGACGGCGCACGGGACCTCCCCAGAACGTGAAGGCCGCTCAGCTTATTGGCATGTCCTCGTCTGTCTATAGATGCGGGAGACAGGATTCGCGCCTTCCCCGGAAACGCGCCGAGCGCTCGCGCCAAGGGCCGCGCCGAGTTCCCTGGAGAGCGGGGGCAACGATCCGGCCGCTTCGGCAGTCGTAGGGGGTACGCACCACCGTCAGTCGGGGTGCGCCCCACCAACACCCCTGATTCCGGAAGGTGTTGGTGCCCATCGCGTCATTCTCGGGAGGGTCCCATGAGCCGCTGCACCGCATCACCGGACGACAGAGGCGCCACCGCCGTACGACGGCCCGCCGCTCGCGCGGCGAGCCGGGGCGCTGTGGTCGGCGCCGTGGTGGTCGCGCTGGCGGGGGCCGGCGCCACGACCGGTGCCACGGCCGACACCACGCCCGCCGACCCGGTGGTCACCGGCGCCACGGTCAACTCCGGGCACGACGTCATCGTGGGCACCACCAACGACGTGTCGTTCCCGGTCACGGTCACCGGAGCGGACGACTCCGGCCTGTTGTTCGTCGACGTGGACCTCAAGGGGCCGAACGGCGGCTTCTACACGACCGACGCGTTCTGCGAGACCGCGACGGCCTGCACCACGTCCTTCACCGTCAACGCCCACCTCCGCCCGGGCGGCGACGACCCGGTGGACCTGGCCAACGCCCAGGCCGGCACCTGGAAGGTCGACGCGCTCGTCGACAGCCACGACGGGGCCTCCGTCTTCGCCCCCGGTGTCACCTCGTTCGGCCTCAAGCGTGCCGCTCGCCTCACGGTCGACGCCGCGCCCGAACCGGTCGCCAAGGGCGCCGCCATCACCGTCACCGGCAAGCTCGTACGGGCCAACTGGGACACCTACCGGTACGCGGGCTACACCGGCCAGGCCGTCAAACTGCAGTTCCGTCCGAAGGGCAGCGACACCTACACCACGGTGACCACCGTGAACACCAACAGCACCGGCAACCTGCGCGCCACGGTCAAGGCCGCCCAGGACGGCTACTGGCGCTGGAACTTCGCCGGAACCACCACCACCGGCCCCGCCAAGGCGGCCGGCGACTACGTCGACGTACGCCCCTGACGGAGCGGCAGGGGCGGGTGCGCCGCGACCCGCCCCTGCCGCGGCCCGACCCCGCCGCGACCCGACCGTGCCGAGACCCGACCGTGCCGAGACCCGCCCTGACCCGGAAGGCGCCCGGCGCCCGGGTCACCACTCGGCGACGAGCGGAGTCTCCGGTTCGTGCCGTCGCCACGCCTCGGTGAGGCGGACCAGACGGGCAGCTGCCGCGATGCCGCGGACGCAGGCGATCCGCGCGCCGGCGAGGTCGAAGGTGACCGCGCCGGTGACCTGGTCGCCGACCACGAACAACAGCGCCGGGGCGCCGTTGACCAGGGCGTAGTGGATGGCGGGCGTGCCCCCGGACAGCCGCCGCTTTGCGGGCGAGGGCTGGAAGCCCGCGCGCGCGACGGCCGCGATGCGCTGTGCGGTGTCGTACCGCAGCAGCTTCTCGGTGAGGCCGGCGCCGTCCGAGATCGCGGTCGCGTCGTCGGTGAGCAGCGCCACCAGGCGTTCGGTGCGGCCCGAGGAGGCCGCCGCCAGGAACTCCTCGACGATCCGGCGGGCGGACGCCGGATCGGCCCGACCGTCCCGGCGCGCGGCGGTGATACGGCGCCGGGCCCGGTGGAGGTGCTGCTGGCTCGCGGACTCGGTGATGTCGAGGATCTCGGCGATCTCGGCATGGCCGTAGGAGAACGCCTCGCGCAGCACGTACACGGCGCGCTCCTGCGGCGACAGGCGCTCCATGACCGTCAGCACGGCCAGCGACACCGATTCGCGCTGCTCGAAGGTGTCGGCCGGACCGAGCATCGGGTCGCCGTCGAGGAGCGGCTCGGGCAGCCAGGCTCCCGCGCTGCGTTCGCGGCGGGCCTGCGCCGAGCGCAGCCGGTCCAGGCACAGGTTCGTGACGACCTTGGTCAGCCACGCCTCCGGCACCCGGATGTGCTGCCGGTCCGCCTGCCAGTGCAGGAACGCGTCCTGCACGGCGTCCTCGGCGTCGACGGCGGACCCCAGCAGCCGGTAGGCCAGGGAGGCCAGCCGGTTCCGGTTGGCCTCGAACCGGCCGGTGTCGAAGCGATCGGTGACGGTGTTGTCCACGTGGATCACCCTAGGCAGTTCGCGGGCGCTCAGGCGAGCGCCTTCTCGTCGGCCCGCCGCACCACTTCGGCCAGGCGGTGCCTGCGCCTGGGGAGGCCGAAGGTCGGGTTGGAGTTGGCCCACAGCGACATCCTGAGAATGCCGGCCTTGACGCGCGCCGCCTTCCGCCCACCCAGGTACTTGGGCTTCGCCCGCCCCTCGGCGTCGACCATCTGCAGGATGCCGTCCAGCCGCCCGAGGCTGATGTGGTTGCCCAGGTACTCCAGCTTGGTCCGCGCGGCCTTGCGGCCGGTCAGGTCCGCGACGGCGGCGGCCGTGGCCCGCAGGGCGGTGTAACCGGCGGAGGCGCAGGACATCGGCAGGGGGCGGCCGTTGTCGCCGACCGCGTGGGCGCTGTCGCCGACGGCGTAGATCTCCGGGTGCGACACCGACCGCATGGAACCGTCGACGACGACGCGGCCCTCCTCGGTCACCTCGAGCCCACCGGCCGCGGCCAGCGGGCCGACGGTGAAACCGGCCGTCCACACCGTCGCGTCGGACGCCAGGACGGTGCCGTCGGCGCACAACACCCGTTCGGCCTCGACGGATTCCACGACCGTGTGCTCCAGGACGGCGACCCCCAGCCGGTCGCAGGCCCGGCGCAGGTGGTCGCGGGCCCCGGCGGAGAGCCGGGCGCCCAGCTCGCCGCGGGCGATCAGCGTCACCGACAGGCCGGGGCGGGCCTCGGCGATCTCGGTGGCGGTCTCGATACCGGTCAGACCGTCGCCGACGACCAGTACGGCGCCACCCTCGCCGCGCTCGTCGAGGCCGTCCAGACGCTCGCGCAGGCGCAGCGCGGAGGGCCGGGCGGCCACGTCGAAGGCGTGCTCGGCCACACCGGGGACACCGCCCTCGGCGCCGCGGCTGCCGAGGGCGTAGAACAGCGTGTCGTAGCCGACCTCGCCACCGCCGTCCGCGTCGGCCACGGCGACGGTCCGCCGCCCGGGGTCGACGGCGGTGACCCGGGCCACCCGCAGCCGTACCGGCGTGCCCGCGAAGACCTCGGTCAGCCGCGGCGCCGCGATCCGGCGGCCGGCCGCCAGCTGGTGCAGACGCAGTCGCTGGACGAAGTCCGGCTCGGCGTTGACCACGGTGATCTCGGTGTCCTCCGGGGACAGCCGGCGGGCCAGCAGCCCGGCCGCGGCGCAACCTGCGTAGCCGGCGCCGAGGACGACGATGCGGTGCTTCATGGGGTTCTCCTGTCGGTTCGCTTGCTGTCTGCGGGTTGAGCGGGACAGCGCACCGATTCCTGACAGGAATGGTGTGTGACGTGGGTCACATGAACCTGGGGGCCCTCGGCGAGGGTCAGGAGGGCTGGTGCCGGCCCTGGTGGGGCGCGTCGTGGTGGTGCGGGCTTCCGTGGGTGCGGGCCAGTTCGTGCATGGCCTGGTAGAGGGCGAGTTCCAGGGCTTCCGGCGTGTTGAGGGTGCCGCTGCCGTCGGGCGGACAGATCCAGCGCAGGTCGCCCCAGCGGCAGTGCGGCGCGGGTGCGGCGATCCACGCGCCCGCGGTGACGTAGCGGATGTCGTGCCCGGCCCAGATGCTGGTGGGGGCCGGCGGCAGGAAGAAGCCGACCTGCTGATGTCGGCTGTCCAGGAGCGCGGGGCCGGGTTCCAGGCGGGGCAGGCCCGCCAGGATGTCGGCCGCGTGCAGCCCGAGACAGGCCGGGACGATCAGTACGTCCCAGAACCGTCCGGCGGCCAGCAGATGGACGCCGGTCGTACCGCGCTGCCAGTCGTTCTTGCACGCCCGGGGGTCGGTCGCCGAGGCGGCCAGCCACTCCATCGCGTTCGTCCACCGTGCCAGTGCCATCCCAAACCTCCTGCGTCGTGTCGGGCCCGGGAGCCCGGCAGGTCAACGGCTGATCCGACCGCTTGCCTCGAGAGGAAGTGCTCAGTGAAACGAGGCGCGCGAGGTACGAGAAGGGGACGTGCACGCAGTTCACCGCATACAGCGAGCGCCAGCGCGCGGAGGGGGCAGATATATGCGGCCGAGCGCGCCTGGGCGCCCCTCACCCGCACTTCACCGCGTGGTGAGATTCCGGGCCGTGCTCCGCAGGTGGGCCAGGGCGTGGCGGCCCGGTTCCGTGGTGAACCAGCTCGTGTGGTCGGTGAAGTAGGCGCGGGCCAGCCCGGTGTTCTCGGCGGAGCGGGTCACTTCGTGGAAGTAGTGCATCTCCGACAGCGCGTACTCCGCGTTGACCAGGGGCAGCAGTGCGGGCAGCGCCTCGGCCTCGGCCTCGGTGAGGGGGCGGACGGCGGCGTAGCCCTCCAGCAGGGCCGTGAGATGGGTGTACTGCACCGGCACGGACCCGCTCGGCAGGTCCAGCCAGCCGAAGACGTTGCGTTCCAGCGCCACCGCGAGGTCGTGCACGGCCGTCGTCCGGTCGCTGAGACTGAAGTCGAGGACGGTCGCGACGGTCTCCGTGCCGCCGGTCGTGTCCCACAGCAGGTTGGAGGCGTGCCAGTCGTTGTGGGTCCACAGCGGACGGAGGTCGGGCAGGAGTGGGGCGAGTTCCGCGTGCAGGGGCAGGTGCCAGCGGGACAGGTCGGCGTCGAGGGGGGCGGCGCACAGCGCTTCGGCCAGCGGCGGCCGCTCGGCCACGTAGGAGGCGAGGGCCTTCTCGGGGTCGGGGGCCGAGAAGATGCGGAAGGAGGACACCAGCGGCTGGACGCGGCGAAACGGCGCGTGGTGGCCGGCGGCGGCCAGATGGAGCCCGGCGAGGGCACGGCCCGCCTCACGCGCGTGGTGGGCGGAGGCGAACGGCGTCCAGGACAGGGCGTCCTGGTAGAGATCCGTGCCGGTGCCCAGCGAGTGCACCTCGTAGGTCCACTCGCCGCGGGCCGTGAGTCCGAGGACATCGACGACGGGAGCCCCGTGCGAGCGCAGATGCCGCAGGAAGGCGTGCTCCTCCTCCAGCCCGGCGAGCGTGCGGACACCGGCGTGGTGGCGCTTGAGGAAGACGCGTGCTCCGTCGTGCTCCACCACGGCTGCCGCGGACAGCGGCCGGGGGCTGTGCCAGCGCAGTCGCGCGGGACCGCCCAGCACGTCCGACGCCTCTTCGGTGGTGAGGGGTGCCCAGTCGGGTTCGGCCCGTTCGTAGCCGAGGCCGTGGGTGGCGGGCGGTGCGGGTTCCGTCGTACCGGACGCGGTCATGGCCGGACTCCTGTGGGGGTGGCGAGCGCGCTGAGGACGCGTTCCTCGATCTCGGCGGCCCTGACGGGATCGAGGGCGCGCGGCCCGTCCCCGCCGCGCGAGGGGGGACGCGGCACCTCGATGCGCGCGGTCACCGAGGCGGGCCGCGGTGACAGGACGTGGATGGTGTCGGCGAGCAGGACCGCCTCGCGGATGTCGTGGGTGACCAGCACGACGGTCCAGCGGTAGGTCTGCCACATACGGGCGAGCCAGCGCTGGAGATCGTGGCGGGTGAGGGAGTCCAGGGCCCCGAACGGCTCGTCGAGCAGCAGAAGCGGGCGTTCCAGTACGACGGTGCGCAGCAGCGCCGCCCGCTGGCGCATGCCGCCGCTGAGCTGACCGGGATAACTGTTCTGGAAGCCGTCGAGACCGAACGCCTCGAACAGGGCGGCGGCGCGACGGCGTGCCTCGGACCGGCGTACGCCCTGGGCCTCCAGCCCGAGGGCCGTGTTGGCGAGCACGGTGCGCCAGGGGAACAGGAGGTCCTTCTGCGGCATGTAGGCGACGCGGCCGGAGCGGGTGCGCGGCGGTTCGCCGTCGACGAGGACGTCCCCGGCCGTGGGCCGGTCCAGTCCCGAGACGAGGTTGAGCAGGGTGCTCTTCCCGCTGCCGCTCGGTCCGATCACGGCGGCGAACTCACCCGGCGCGACGGACAGTTCGACACCGCGCAGGACGTCCAGCCCGGGGTAGCCCTTGTCGACCCCGCGCAGCAGGAGCCGTGGGTCGGGAGCGGCGGGGAGGCCGCCTTCGGTGGTGCTCATGGGTGTTCCTTCCGCCGGGCGGTCCGCTCCCACGGCAGGGCGAGACGCTGGATCAGGTAGGTCGCGGAGAACAGGGCGATGCTCAGGGCCGCGGTCACCGCCACGGCCGCGAAGACGAGGTCGGTGCGGAAGGCGCTCTTCTGCGCCTGCATGTAGATCCCCAGTCCGTTCTCCGCGCCCGCGTACTCGGCGAACACGGCGCCGACCACGGCGTAGGTGATGCTGACGCGCAGCCCCGCGAAGAAGTACGGCATCGCGCTCGGGACGCGGACCATGAGGAACGTACGCGTCCGGCCGGCGCCCAGGGAGCGCAGCAGGCGCATGGCCTCGGGGTCGGCGGAGGCGAATCCGGCGGCGAGGTTGGCGGTGAGCGGGAAGAACGTGACGAGCGTGACCACCAGCATCTTCGGGAACAGGCCGAAGCCGAACCAGATGATGAGCAGCGGGGCGACGGCCACGACGGGGATGGTCTGGGAGGCGACGAGCAGGGGGTACAGGCCGCGGCGCGCCCAGGTGGAGAAGTCCAGCAGGGTGGCCACCAGCCAGGCGGCGACGAAGGACATGCCGAAGCCGGCGACGGTCTCCTGGAGGGTGGGCAGTGTCGCGTCCCAGAGGGCCTGCCGGTTCTCCCAGCCCTGCTGGAGCACCCGCCAGGGGCTGGGCAGGACGGTGGGGTCCACGGCGGCCGCGCTCGTGTAGGACTGCCACACGGCCAGCACCGCCGAGACGACGAGGAGCGGAGGCAGGGTCACGGAGAGGAGGCCGCGCCCCCGGCGCTCGGCGGTGGCCTTCGGGTGCCGGGGCGCTTGGGCGGCGGGCTCGTCCTCCACGGGACGTTCGGCGGTTCGGGTACCGCCGGCCGCGGGGGCGCCGGTCACGACTTCTCCGGGAGGTAGTCGTTGGTGAACCACGAGGAGGTGTCCGGCGCGGCGGTCAGCTTCTTGCCGTCGGCGTCGTCGAGCAGCCCGGCCTCGTACTCGAAGTCGGCGAACGCGCTCCAGCGGTCGGCCGACTGGGTGCCGAGCGAGCCGTCGGGGGCGCGGTAGTAGGACTCGGCGAGCAGTTCGGCGCTCTCGTTCACCAGCTCGGTGTTGGTCAGCACGCTCTTGTTCGCCTCGACGAGCAGACCGGCGGCCTTGGCGGGATGGTCGACGGCGTAGGCGTAGCCCCGCTGGACGGCTGCGAGGAACTTCTTCGCCGTGGCCTCGTTCGCCTCGAGGTACTGGTCGGAGGAGGCGATGAGGGTGGAGTAGATGTCCGGGAAGCCGTAGTCGGTGAGTTCGAAGTTCTTCAGCGGCTTTCCGCTGAGCTTCGCCTCCAGCCCCTCCCAAGTGGGCATCGGCATCGCGAAGTCGGCCTTGCCCGCGTACAGGGCGGCGTAGGCGGAGGTGCTCAGGGAGACCGACTCGAAGTCGCCCCTGCCGCCGGCGTTCTTGATGACGGACTCGAGGAGGGGCTTCTCGTACGCGGCTCCGAAACCGGCGTAGGTCTTCCCGTCCAGGTCCTTGGGGGAGTCGATGTCGTCGCGGTCGGCGGAGACCGCGACGGTGACGTTGGTCTTCTGGGTCACGGCGTACACCGAGGTGATGTCCTGGCCGGCCGACCGGGCGGCGGTGAGGCCCTCCTGGTAGGAGATGCCGAAGTCCGCCTTGTGGCTTGCCAGGAGTGTCTCGGGCGAGGTCGAGCCGTAGGGCACGATCCGGAGGTCGATCCCGGCGTCCTCGAACCAGCCGAGCTGCTCGGCGACATAGATGCCGGTGTGGTTGGTGTTGGGCGTCCAGTCGAGGGCGAGGGTGACCTCGGTCAGACCCTCGGCGTCGCTCCCGTCGGAACCGGAGTTCGAGGAGCAGGCCGTGACGACGGTCAGGGTGGCGACGGCGACGGCCGTCAGAGCGATGCGGACGGACCGGCGGCGCGCGTACGGCAACGGGCGGGACGGATGCACGGGACGGGCTCGATTCTTGTGGCGGGCGGGGTGGTGCCCGGTACGGAGGGGAGACTGTGGGGGCTGTGGGGCGCGGCCGGCTGGGAGCCCCGGACCCGGTGGTGCGGCGTGGACGGTGCCCCGCAGGCCGGTACCTGACGGGTGGAGGCTCATGGGCCGGGGTTCACGCGCCGGACCGGGCGAACGGGGCCGTGGCGTCCTCGGGCAGCAGGTCGTCGCGGTAGGCCGCACGCCAGCCGTCAGCCGTCGGCAGCACACCCTGTGCGGCGAGCCAGTGGGCGTAGGGGCCCATGCGGTCCTCGGCGATGGTGCCCCAGCGGCCCTGCTCGTCCGTCCAGGTCGGAGCGACCAGTTCGAGTGAGCGGGCTATCAGCGGGCGGGGGAAGTAGGGGATGACCCGTTCCAGCAGGGCCAGCGTGGCGGGCCGGTCGGCGGCCGCCGCGGCGAACCCGCGCGCGGTGGCGGCGAGGAACCGGCGTACGGCGTCGGGATCGTCCCGCACCGTCTCCTCGTGCGCGCCCAGGAGGTAGCTGTGGTAGCGCGGGGCGCCGATCTCGTCGACGGGCCAGGTCAGACGGCGCTCCTCGGGCAGGCCGCCACGCAGGGCGTCCCAGGACCAGTACACGCCGAACGTGGCGTCGGCCTCGCCGGACTCCAGGTCGTCGACGGTCAGTTCGCGAAAGCCGGCGTCGACCGTGACCACCGCGTCCGGATCCCCGCCGTCCGCGGCGACCAGATGGCGGACCAGGGCACGCCCCCGCGGTGTCGGGTTGTACGCGAGACGTCGTCCGGCCAGGTCCCGGGGGCGTTCGATGCCGCGCCCGGTGACGGTCTGAATGGCTTCCAGGGCACGGTGGTTGACCGCCGAGACCGCGACCAGCGGCTGGCCCTGCGCACGGCGCACGAAGAGGCGGTTGGGCGGGAAGAGCCCGAAGTCGCACTGCCGCGCGGTGAGGTACTCCAGGGTGTCGCCACGGCCCGGGTCCTGCACGGACAGTTCGACCTCCAGCCCGGCCTCCCCGTACCAGCCGCGATCCCGGGCGACGAAGAATCCCGCGGAGTTGGGCCAGGGGTGGAAGTAGTCGAGCATGACGCGGATGTGGGACACGGGGGCTCCGGAAAGGGGTGGCGGAGGGGGAGGGATCGGGGACCGGGAGGGACCGGGAAGGGACGTTCAGGTGCGCCGGTGGCGGGCGCCGGGGTGGTCACCGGCCAGTCGGGTACGGCCGGGGCCGTGGGTGTGCTCGCGCAGGGTGGTGCCTTCGTACTCGGTCCACACCCGCCCCCGGCGTTGCAGCTCGGGGACCACGAGGTCGACGAAGTCGCGCAGCGTCACCGGGGGGACGGGATCGGCGATGTTGAACCCGTCGAGGTCCGCCTCGTCGGCCCACCGCTCCAACTCGTCGGCGACGGTCCGCGGTGAGCCGACGAGGACCGGCCCGCCACCGCCCACCCCGACGAACTCGGCGATCTCCCGGGGCGTCCAGGTGCGGTCGGGGTCGAGGCGGGTGAACACCTCCAGCAGACCTCGGATGCCTTCGGTGTCGGCGTACTCGAGCGGCGTGTCGGGGTCCAGCTCCGACAGGTCGATCCCGAGCAGGGCGCTGTAGCGGGCGAGGCTGCCCTCCAGGGACGAGTAGGAGCGGTACTCCTCGTACTTGGCGTGGGCCTCGGCGTCGGTGGGGGCGACGACGACGGTGGCGATGGCGAAGAAGCGCAGCTCCCGGGGGTCCCGCCCGGCCTCGGCGGCACTGGCGCGTACCGAGTCGACGAGGGTCCGGGCCAGGGCGGGACTGTACGCGGACAGGAAGACGCCCTCGGCGTGCCGTCCGGCGAAGCGTCGTCCGGCGGTTGACGTGCCGGCCTGGTACAGGACCGGGGTCCGCTGGACGGACGGTTCCGACAGGGCGATGTCGGGGACGGTGAAGTAGGTGCCCCGGTGGGCGACGGGGTGCACCTTGGAGGGGTCGACGAAGACACCCGAGTCCGCGTCGCGCACCACGGCGTCCTCCTCCCAGCTGCCCTCCCAGAGCTTGTAGACGACCTCCATGAACTCCTCTGCCACGGCGTAGCGTTCGTCGTGGGGGATCTGCCGCTCCAGGCCCAGGTTGCGGGCGGCGCTGTCCAGGGCGGAGGTGACGATGTTCCAGCCGACGCGTCCCTCGCTGAGGTGGTCGAGGGTCGTCATCTTCCGGGCGAACGCGTAGGGCCGTTCGTAGGTGGAGGAGACGGTGACCGCGAAGCCGAGGCGGCTGGTCGCGGCGGCGAGGGCGCCGACGAGGAGGAGCGGGTCGTCGGTGGGTGTGTTGATGCCGTCGAGCAGAGCCGCCCGGGTGGAGCCCTGGTACACGTCGAGGGGTCCGAGGGCGTCGGCGATGAACAGGGCGTCGAACCGGCCGCGTTCGAGGATCCGGGCGGTCTCGATCCAGTGGGAGAGATCCCGGTAGCGGTGTGCCTGGCTGTCGGGGTGGCGCCACAGACCCATGGCGGTGTGGCCCACCGTGGACTGACGCAGGCCGTTGAGACGTATGCGACGCGGTCCTGAGCCGGAGGCGGACGGGGCGGTGGCGGGCACGGGATGCTCCAGATCGACGAGGTGACGCTTCGGCGCGGGCCGACGACAACGGGCCCGCGCGCAAGCGGAGTTGGAGGCGAGGCCCGGTGCGGGCCGGTACGCCGGTGAAGGGGAGCCCGGGTCGTCGCCCCATGAAGGGGGCGGGCCTTCCGCGGACCGCGCGGATCGGGCGCGGGGGTCACGCGGATGCGTTGACGCCGGGAGACAAGGGCCCGGCAACTGCGCGGGCGGGTCAGCCGGCGGTACAGAAGGCGCTGGCGCAGCGTCCGAGATCGACGTGGCGGCGCAGGGTGAGACGAGGGCCGAGGCGGCCGGGGGAAAGGGCGCGGAGAGGGGCGATACCGCGTACGGGGTTCGGACGCATCCGCTGCTCCTTTCCTGCTTCGAGACGGTTTGTCACTAGATCATCTGATCTGGTGGCGGTGAGCCTAACACCCGGGCCTGTCGGCCCGGCCGGCGCTCCGCATACAGAGACGGGGCGTGCGGGGGCGGGTCATGAGGGACCGTCCTCGTCGGCACCGACCAAGGCGTTGATCCGGTGCTCCAGGCTGCGGCGCAGGTGGGCGCGGGTGGCCTCGCGGGCGCGGTCGGCATCGTGGTCGTGCAGGGCGCGAAGGATCACCTCGTGCTCCTGGTGCAGCGGTTCGGTGCCGCCGAAGGCGGAGGGGGGTCCGCTGTCGTAGATCCGCAGCCGGGCCGTGAGCTTCACCAGCAGTTCGGTGATGGTCGCGTTGTGGCCGGCCTGCCAGAGCAGTTCGTGGAAGCGGAAGTTGGCCGCCCGGGCGGCCGCCTTCCCCTCCTCGGTGTCCGCCTGGAGGATCAGCTCGTGCTGTCGGCGCAGCCGGGCGAGGTCGAGTTCGGTGGCCCGCAGGGCCGCGGAGGCGGCGGCCTCCGCCTCCAGCGCGATGCGCGCCTCGTAGATCTCCACCACGTCCTCGGCCGTACCCGAGCGCACCCGGAAGCCGCGCGGTGCGCGCTCCAGCAGCCCGTCGTGCTCCAGCAGGGCGAGCGCTTCACGCATCGGGGTGCGGGAGACGCCGTAGTCGCTGCTCAGGGTCGTCTCCATGAGGGGCGAGCCCGGAGGGAACCGGCCTTCCATGACGTCCTGACGCAGCCGCCAGTACAGCTCCGAGCCCGAGGGCGGGGCCTCGGTGGACGCGTCCTGGGCTCCCGGGGCGGGAGCGGACGGAGTGTGTCGCGGCATGGCGGTCCTCGGTCGTCCGGGCCGGAGCGCCCGCGTCCGACGACGGGGCGGCGCCGACCCGAAGGGGCGGATACGTGCTGAGGCTACCGTACAGCAAACGTATCCACGCGTATACGCTAGTCGGGAACGCTGCCCCGTCCACGAGGGGACGCCTCCCGGCCGGGCGCGCGCCCCGCCCCTTCGACCGGCTTCTCGAAAGGCACCGCATGAACCTCGGCACCCGCACAGCGCACCGCGAGGGAATCCTGATCGACGCCGAAGCGCTCGGCCGCCTGCTCGCGGCCGAGGGACTTCCGCCGGGAGGCCGGCCCCGGGCGGCGGGTCCGGCGGCGGCCGGTACTGCGACCCCGGTTCCGCTGCTCGTCCTGGACGCCACCGTGGCTCTCGCGTCGCCCTCGCACGACGGCGACTACCGCGCCGCCCCGGGGGCCGGCGCCTGGGCCGAGGCGCACATCCCCGGCTCGCTCCACGTGGACCTCCTGAGCGCGTTCACCGACCCCACGGCGCCCTACCACTTCGCCCACCCCTCCCGAGAGGCCGTTCGGCGCGAACTGGCCGCGCTGGGTGCCGACGAGAACACCACCGTCGTCCTCTACGACCAGGGCTCGCTGCAATGGGCGGCCCGCCTGTGGTGGGTGCTGCGCGACGCCGGTGTCCGCGCACGCGTGCTGGACGGCGGACTCCCCGCGTGGAGTTCCGCGGGGCGGCCGGTGGCCACCGGTCCGGCCCCGGAGCGTACGGTGCGACCGCCGCTCGGCGACCCGTTTCCCCGCGCGACGGCGGACGATCCGGCACGGCCGTCACTGTGGATCGACAAGGACGGCGCCCGTGCCGTCGGTGAGGGCCGGGTGCCGGGCCTGCTGGTGTGCGCACTGAGCGCGGCCCACTTCGAGGGCACCACGCCCACCCGCTACAGCAGGCGGGGCCGGATCCCCGGCAGCGTGAACCTGCCCGCCCAGGACCTCCTCGACACCGACGGCCGCCTCGACGTCGACGCGATCCGGCTGCCGGACCGGGCCGAGGGCCCGGTCGTCCTGTACTGCGGCGGAGGGATCTCCGCGTCCCTGGCCGCGCTCGGCCTGACCCTGACCGGCGTCGAGAGCCTGGTCGTGTACGACGGGTCGCTGGAGGAGTGGACGGCGGATCCCGCACTCCCCCTCCTCGCGGGCCCGGCCTGAAACCGACGGGGTCCAGGCCGGTCCGCTCGTCTTTGGTCAAGAGTTGGATCCCGTACGTCTCCCTTTCGGGAAAGACGCTGGTCGGCCGTGTGCACCCGCCCCTACGGTTTGCGTCATGAGCGATCACGTCGATACGCCTGTCATGCCTGTGCCGGCCTTTGAACCCCCTTACTACGCCGCCGTGTTCACGGCGGTGCGGACCCAGGACCAGAGCGGTTTCAGCGAGACGAACGAGCGGATGGAGGAGCTGGTGAGAGCCATCCCCGGGTATCTGGGCGCGGACTTCGCGCAGAGTCCCGGCGGACTGGGCATCACCGTCGCCTACTTCCGCGACGGCGACGCCCTCCAGCGGTGGCGGACCGACGCCGAGCACCGCGCGGCCCAGCGGCGCGGGCGGGCCGAGTGGTACGAGAGCTACACGCTGCATGTGGCACGGGTGGAACGGAGTCACGGATTCGTGCGCACGGAGGCGCCGCAGGGTCCGGCCGGAGGCTGAACTCGGGCCCCGCGCAACGGACATGGCCAACGCCGTTGATCGCGACCGCTGTTAGCGTGGGTCCACCACCGACGGGGGCGAGACGGCGCAATGGCTACGACCATGTTCGACATCGGCGGAGATCTCGGGGTGCGGCGGCTCGGGTTCGGGGCCATGCATCTGCCGACCGGGCCCGCCGCCGACCGCGAGCGGTCCCTCGCCGTCGCCCGGCGGGCCGTCGAACTGGGCGTCACCCTCGTCGACACCGCCCACCTGTACGGCGGCGGCGCCAACGAGGAACTCCTCGCCGAGGCCCTGCACCCCTATCCGGACGGGCTGCTCGTCACCACCAAGGTCGGTGTCGCGCGGACGGGCCCCGGCGGCGACTGGCGGCTCGACGGGCGGCCGGAGATCCTGCGCGACCAGGTCGACCAGGCGCTGCGCAGACTCCGCGTCGACCGGATCGAGCTGCTGCAACTGCACCGCGTCGACCCCGAGACGCCCATGGCCGACCAGCTCGGCACCCTGCGCGAACTCCAGGCCGAGGGCAAGGTCGGCCGGCTCGGTCTCTCCGAGGTCACGGTCGCCGAACTCGAAGAGGCCCGGGAGACCATCGACGTCGTCAGCGTGCAGAACCGCTACAACCTCCTCGACCGCGAACACGAACCCGTACTCGAGGCGTGCGAGGCGGCGGGCATCGCCTTCCTGCCGTGGCGCCCGGTCGCCGCCGGAACCACGGGGGAGAGGGCCGAGATCGCCGCCGTGGCGGCCGAGTGCGCCGCCACGCCCACCCAGGTCGCCCTCGCCTGGCTCCTCGCCCGCTCCCCGGTCCTCCTGCCGATCCCGGGCACCACCCGGATCGACCACCTGGAGGAGAACCTCGCCGCCGAGGACGTCCGGCTGACGCCGGCGCAGCGCGAGCGCCTGGACCGGCTCCGGGAGCAGCCGGCGCACGGCGGGGACTGACCGCTCACGCGGCCCGTTCCAGCCGGCGGACGAAGGGCCCTGACCGCTCACGCGGCCCGTTCCGGCCTGCGGACGAAGGGCCCTGACCGCTCACGCGGCCCGTTCCGGCCTGCGGACGAAGGGGGCCGACCGCTCACACGGCCCGTTCCATGCACACCAGCCGATCCCGTGTCTCCCACGACTCGGTGACGGCGAAACCGAACCGTTCGTACAGCGAGATGGCTCCCGTCCGCCAGTCCCACACCGACAGCCGCACCCGGCCCACGCCGCTCTCCGCGGCCTGCGCGAGTGCCGCGCCCAGGAGGTCCGACGCGACGCCCAGGCCCCGGAACGCCGGGACCGTCCACAGTCGCTTGATCTCCGACCGACCGCCGTCGGGCGCGGTCACCACCAGGCAGCCCACCGTCGCGCGCCCGCTGACGGCGATCAGCACGACATCGTCCGCGAACGCGGTCCGGGGGTCCGCGATCTCCGCCCGGTAGCGGGCCGGCAGCGGGCCCACCTCGGTGACCGCCGTACCCCTCTCGGCCTCCGTCCGCAGGTGGTAGGCCTTCTCGGCCTCCGTCCGCGCATGGTAGGCGGCGAGCAGGGCGGTCAGCCCGTCCTCGCCGGACAGCGTCAGGCCCGGACGGCGGACGACGGAGACCTCGCACCGGTCAGTCATGGCGCCAGCATCACACGACCGGAGCCCGCCCCCGCCACGGCCTCCCGGATCCGGCGGAGCATCGGGACCGGTGCCGCCGCAACCCTCCCCGCACCGCTCCGGCAGTCGTATGGTTCGGGTTGATTTATGGTGATTCCAGAGGATGCCCCTACCGGAGGTGCAATGATGCGCGCCGCGGCAGCGACCGTCTCTCTGGCCGTCGGCATGGCGCTCATCGTCGCGACAGCGGCCTGCGACAAGGGTGGGTCGGAGGCGAAGGACACCGAGTACGGCGACTGCCCGGTCTCGGGGGAGTACGGAGAGTTCCGTCTGACACCCCGGACGGCGGGGGCCCTCACGGTCAAGACGACCCTGCCCGCACCCGGCTGGTGGAACGGCGACACCCCGGAAACCGTGAAGAGCGGCTACGAGTACTGCATGGCCGCCAACATCGCCTACCGGTCCGGACTGGACCGGGTGAAGGTGGAGAACGCGCCCTTCCCCGAGGTCGTCTCCGGCCGCACCACGGACTTCGACCTGGCGCTCGCACAGATCACGATCACCCCGGAACGGGAGAAGGTCGCCGAGTTCTCCCCGCCCTACCTCTCCTCGACCCTGGGAGTGCTGATCAGGGACGGCGAGGACATCGACGAGGACAACATCCGTGACGTCCGTATCGGGGTCGCCGAGGGCACCACCGGCGAGGCGTTCGTGGAGAACCGTCTCAAGCCGACCCGGCCGGTCACCGCCTACGCCAACGACCCGGAGATGGTCACGGCCCTGGAGTACGGGCGGATCGACGCGGTCGTCCACGACACGACCATCCTGCTGGCCTATCCCCAGGAGCAGGAGCGAAAGGTGCGCCTGGTGGGCCAGTACCGGACCGACCAGGGCTACGGCGCCCTGTACCCGAAGGGGTCGCCCGACAAGGACGAACTGGACCGGATCATCCGGCAGCTGATCGACGACGGGACGCTCGCCAAACTCTCCGCCGTCTATCTCGGGGCCGCCTTCGGCCAGGACCCGGCCAAGATCCCGTACTTCAAGGTCGTCGACAGCTCCTGAGACGGGTCGCGCCCCCGGGGCGGCGGTTGCCCGCCCCGCCTCACAGGTCCGCCATCAGCAGCGCCCCCAGGTCCCCGGCCGCTGCGGCGTCCAGCGACTGCTCGGCCCAGATGATCTTGCCGCGGTCGGTGTAGCGGGTCCCCCAGCGCCGCGACATCTGCGCGACGAGGAACAGACCCCGGCCGCCCTCGTCGGTGAGGGTGGCGCGCCGCAGGTGCGGGGAGGTACTGGTGCCGTCGCTGACCTCGCAGATCAGGCTGTCGCCGTCGTGCAGCAGACGCAGGCCGATGGGGTTCGCCCCGTACCGGATGGCGTTGGTGACCAGCTCGCTGAGGATCAGCTCGGTGGTGAAGGCCGCCGCGCCCAGTCCCCAGGACTCCAGCCTCGCGGTGGCCTCCGCGCGGATGCGGGAGACGGCCGCCGGATCGTCGGGCACCTCCCACTCCGCGACCTGGTCCGGGTCGAGCAGCCGGGTGCGTGCCACGAGCAGGGCCACGTCGTCGCCGGCCCTGGTGCGCAGCATCGCGTCGAGCACGGCCCGGCAGGTGTCGTCCGGGCTCGCGCCGTCCGTCCGGGCGAGCGCCTCCCGCAGCATGCCGAGACCGACGTCGATGTCCCGGCCCCGGGCCTCGACCAGGCCGTCCGTGTAGAGGACGAGACTGCTGTCGGCGGCCAGGCTCAGCTCGGCCGTCTCGACGGGCAGCCCGCCGCCGACCCCGAGGGGCGGGGCGACCGGGATGTCGGGGAAGGACACCGAGCCGTCCGGCGACACCAGCGCCGGACCCGGATGGCCGGCCCGGGCCAGGACACACTCCCCGGACACCGGGTCGTAGACGGCGTACAGACAGGTGGCGCCGGTGACCGCGTCGGTCTTGCCCTGGGCGGCGGCGTCCTGGTCGATCCGGGTGACCAGGTCGTCCAGGTGGGCGAGCAGCTCGTCGGGGGCCAGGTCCAGGGCGGCGAAGTTGTGCACCGCGGTCCTCAGCCGGCCCATCGTCGCCGCGGCGTGCAGCCCGTGTCCGACGACATCGCCGACCACCAGGGCCACCCGGGTGCCCGGCAGCGGGATGACGTCGTACCAGTCGCCGCCCACGCCCGCCTGGGCGGGCAGATACCGGTGGCCCACGTCCAGGGCGGACAGCTCGGGGAACGAGCCGGGCAGCAGGCTGCGCTGGAGGGTGACGGCCGTGGTGTGCTCGCGGGTGTAGCGGCGCGCGTTGTCGATGCACACGGCCGCCCGCGCGGCCAGCTCCTCGGCGGGGGAGAGGTCGTCCGGTTCGAAGGGGCCCTGTGCCGAACGCCAGAACTCCACGACCCCCAGCCACTGGCCGCGGGCCTGGAGCGGCACCGAGATCATGGAGTGGATGCCGTAGTCGATGACCCGCTGGGCCTGGGGCGGGTCCTGGGCCCGCCATCCGTCGGCCAGGTCCAGATGCGCCACCAGGACGGGCCGCCCGGTGGTCATGCCGATGGTCACGGGGTTGTCCGGCACGTAGCGCATCAGCGTCCCGACGCGGTGCAGGGGAGCGTCGTCCCGGATGCCGCCGGCCGCGATCCGGCGCATGTCCAGATGCGCCCCGGTCGGCTCCTCGCCGAGCAGTACGGACTCCACCAGCTCCACGGTGGCGAAGTCGGCGAACCGCGGCACCGCGACCTCGGTCAGCTCCTCGGCGGTGCGCTGCATGTCGAGGGTGGTGCCGATCCGGGTGCTCGCCTCGTACAGCAGCCGCAGCCGCCCGCCGGCCACGTCCGCCTTGCCCGCGAGGGCGCGCAGCTCGGTGGTGTCACGCAGGGTGGCCACGCTGCCGCCCCTCGCCCCCACCGGCCGCACGTTCACCGCGAGCAGGGTGTCGCCGGCCAGGAAGACCTTGTCCGTGGCCGCGCGGCCCGAGACCAGCAGCCCGGCCAGGTCCTGGCTCAGCCCGAGCCCGGTGACCGGCTTGCCCTCGGCGCGCGGCGGGAGGGCGAGGAGCCGGCGCGCCTCGTCGTTGACCAGCAGCAGTCTGCCGTCGCCGTCCAGGATGAGGACCCCTTCACGGACGGCGTGCAGCACCGCGTCGTGGTGTTCGTACATGCGGGTCATCTCCACCGGCCCCAGGCCCCGGGTCTGCCGCCGCAGCCGTCCGCTGACCAGGGCCGAGCCGCCCGCGGCCAGCAGCAGGGCGACCCCGCCGGCGGCGAAGATCACCGGCAGCTGGTGCTGGACCACGTTGGTCACCTTGTCGACCGTGACGCCCACGGTGACCAGGCCGACCGCGTTGCCCTGCTCGTCGAAGACGGCCACCGTCGAGTCGACGGCCTTGCCCAGACTGCTGTCGAAGGTCGTCTGGTGCGGCTCGCCCTCGAGGGCCTCGCCGTAGGAGGTGGAGACGTGTTTGCCGATCTGGTCCGGGTCCGGGTGCGTCCAGCGGAACCCGTACGGGCTCAGCGCCACGACGTAGTCGACGCCGGTCTCCTTGCGCACCGCCTCGGCGTGCGGCTGGAGTGCCGCCGTCGGATCGTCACTGGTCATCGCCTCCGCGGTGCCGGGGGCGTTCGCGAAGGTCTCGGCCGCCACCAGGGACCGGTCCCCGGCCTCCTGGATGGCGCGGTTGCGGTCCTGGATCACCAGGACGATGAGGGCCGTCGCGATGAGCAGCAGGACGACCACCAGCTGGGCCAGGAACACCTGGCCCGCGACCGTGCGCGGCTTCAGCCTCGACAGCGCCCGGCGGACGGCCGAGCGGTGACGGGGCTCGGGTGCGGCTTCCGGCGGCGCGGCCTTGGGCGGCATGCGGTCACCCCGTCGGCTCGACGGAGCGGATTGCCCAAGTTCGCCCATTTTCTCAGTATCAGCGAACCGGCCGACGGGCGCGGCCCGTGGGCGGGCCCTCATCGGCCCGCCCACGGCTGTGCGAGCGGGATCAGTCCAGGTACTCGCAGAGGTACGCGGTGTCCACGGCGACCTTGAGCCGGAACTTGCTGTCGGCCGGGACCGGGAACCGGGTGCCGGCGTGGAACTCCTCCCAGGCCTCGGCGCCGGGCAGCTGCACCGTCAGCGCGCCCGAGACGACGTGCATGACCTCCCGCTTGCCCGTGCCGAACTCGTACTCGCCCGGAGCCATGACGCCGACGGTCGTGGGGCCGTTCTCGCCGGTGAAGGCGATCGACTTGACCGTGCCGTCGAAGTACTCGTTGACCTTGAACATGGGCATCCTCCGCGGAGCTGGACAGCGTGTCGCCGACCCGTCACACGTCGGCGTCGGTATCCGGCCGGGCGATGCTAACGGCAACGATCACCGAGCGGCGGCGGCCGTCCACGCAGCGGACCGGCGCCCCCTCACGACACCGCGGCTTCCTGGTACTGGCCCAGGTACCGGAAGGCGCCGTCCACGGCCTGGAACTCGAACATGGCGTCGTGGTTGTAGCCGAAGCCCTGCTGGTACCTGACCGTGCGGGTGATGCCCGTGTACCCGATCTCGGGCATGCGGCGGGCGATCGCGCCCCGCTCGGTGAGCGCGGTGCCGCCCTTGTCGCAGGCCCGGGCCAGGAACATCACGGCGTCATGGGCCTCCGCCGCGTACCAGCCGGGGTCGCCGCCGAAGCGGGCGCGGTGGGCCTCGGTGAACGCCCGGCCGGAGGGGCGGGCGGTGGGGTCGGTGAAGGTGGTGGCGAAGACCCAGTCCTCGGCGGCGGCACCGGCGGTCGTGAGGAACCTCGGCTCCATGGCCCGCTCCGTCGCCATCCGGGCGCCGGAGAAGCGGTCGTCGGCGAGCGCGGAAGCCAGTCCGGCGGCCCGGGCCGCGTCGCCGGTGAAGACGACCGCGTCCGCGCGTGCCGACCGCGCCTCGGCGGCGAGCGCCGCGTAGTCGATCCTCCCGGCGGCCACCTGCGTCACGATCGCGGCCCGGCCGTTCTGCCGCAGCGACTTCTCGGCCTGGTCGCACACGGACCAGGCGAAGTCGCCCTGTGCCCTGTCGTCGACCAGGAGCACCCGGCGGGCGTCGGCGCGGTTGCTGAGGTAGCGGACGCAGGGGGCGGCGAGGAGCGGATGGGTGACGCTGAGCGCGGCATGGCAGTAGAAGACGTTCAGGCCGAACGTCGAGGTCCTGGTGTCGACGCCCACCGAGACGGACACGACGGGCATCACCGCCTCCGTGTACGTCTGCTCGGTGGCACGGAAGCAGGCGTCGCCGGTGGGACCCAGTACGGCCAGTACCTCGGTGTCCTTCGCCAGCCGGGCCGCCAGCTCGCGGGCCCGCCCGGTGTCGCCGCCGTCGTCGTACGCCCGCAGCTTCAGCCGGAACGGGTGGTCGTCCCCGGCGTTGAGCTGCTCGACCGCCAGCCGGGCGCCGTTGAGCTGCGCCTTGCCGCTCGCCTCTCTGGCGCCGGTCAGATCGCCGTGGAAGGCCACGAGCAGTTCGGGGCGGGAGGGGCCGGTTCCGGAGGGCGTGGACCCTTCCGGCTCGCCCCGGGTGCTCCACCACCAGGCCCCGCCGCCCGCCGCGAGGAGCCCCGCCGTGGAGCCGACGCGCAGGAAGCCGCGGCGGCCGATCGCGCGCGGGGTGGGGCCGGTGGCGGCCACGGCCGTCACCGTCACGGCTTCCGGGGTCGCGGGCGCGGACACCTGGGTCGGTTCGATCGCGCCGATGGTCAGGACGGCCGCCGACCGGTCGTTGATCAGCCGGGTGACGGCCGCGGGCAGCCAGTCGGAGAACTCCGGGGAGCCCTGTGCCCCTTGCGTGAGCGTCGTGCGGAGCCGCGCGAGGTCCGGCCGTTCGGACGGGTCCTTGTGCAGGCAGGCTCTCAGCACGGGCGCCAGCCCGTCCGGCAGCGCCGCCGGATCGGGCTCCTCGTACACCGTGCGCAGCAGCACGCCCGCCGCGCCGCCGCTGCCGAAGGGCCGCACCCCGGTCGAGGCGAACGCCAGTACGCACCCCAGCGAGAACACGTCGCTGGGCGGGCCGATCTCACCGGCCCCGGCGCGGGCCTGCTCGGGGGAGAGGAAGCCGGGGGAGCCGACGATCACACCGCTGGAGGTGAGCGCGGTGCCCTCCGGCGCGCGGGCGATACCGAAGTCGATGAGCCTCGGCCCGTCCGGCGCCAGCAGGACGTTGCCCGGCTTGACGTCGCGGTGCACCAGACCGGCCGCGTGCACCGCCTGGAGCGCCTCGGCGAGCCGGTCGCCGAGTACCCGCACGGAAGTCGGCGTGAGGGGTCCGAACCCGTCCACCGCCTCGCCGAGCGAGGGCCCCGGCACGTACGAGGTCGCCAGCCACGGGGTCTCCGCGTCGGCGTCCGCGTCGAGCAGCGGCACCACCCAGCGGCTGTCGACCTGCCGGGCGGCCTCGACCTCACGGCGGAACCGCGCCCGGAACCCGCTCTCCTCGGCGTACGAGGACCGGACCGTCTTCACCGCGGCGATCGCCCCGCCCGGCGCGCGGGCGAGGAAGACCACGCCCATGCCGCCCGTGCCCAGTCGCCGCAGCAGCCGGTAGCGGCCGATCCGGGACGGGTCGCCTCCCCGCAGCGGCTCCATCAGAAGGCGATCGGTGCGGGGCCGTCGTACACGAAGGCGCCCTGGTCGACGCGCCAGAGGAAGCCACCTGTGCTGTCGATGACCATCATGCCGTTCTTCTCGAAGGCGAACGTCTTGGTGATGCCCTCGTACTTGCCGGCCCGCACGGCCGCGAGCAGATTCTGCCGGGTGCGGTTCTTCGCCGACAGGCCGGCGAGGGCCGTCAGGAACATTCCGCTCACGTCGTAGGCCTCCGCCGCGAAACGGGGCGGCGCCTCCTGGAACCGCCTTCGGTAGGCGGTGGCGAACTTCCGTGCCTCGGGCTTGCGGCTGGGGTCGATGGTGGTGGCCACCATCACCCACCCCTCGGCGGCATCCCGGGCCAGCTTCAGGAAGCGGTCGTCCAGCAAGGCCGGGCCGGACAGCCGCGCTCCCCGGAAGTCGCGGTCCCGCAGCGTCGCGGCGATCAGCGCCGCCCGGTCGGGCAGACCGGCGAAGAACACGGAGTCGGCGCGGGCGGAGAGCACCGAGTCCACCGCGGTTGTGAAGTCGCGCCGCATCGAGCTGACCACTTCCGGCACCGACGGGTAGTCGACGCTGCCGAGCGAGTTGCTCAGGGAACTGCCCAGATTGGTCCCGTAGTTGCCGGCGGAACGGTCGACGACGATGCCGACCTTGCTCGAACGCACCGTGCCCCGCAAGTAGTTGCTCGCATAGACGGACAGCACAGCGTCGGGCAGCCGCGCGTGCAGGAACGAGCGGAAACCCTGGAGGGACAGGGCGGTCGTACCGGGAGACACGGCCACGACCGGCAGCAGCCCGGCGTCGTACGTCGCGAGGGCGGCCTGCCCGGTGTCGTCGGTGGTCGGGCCGACCACCGCGAGGACCGCGGGGTCGTCGGCGAGTTCGGTGGCCAGCCGGGCCGAGACGGCCGGATCGCCCCCGTCGTCGACGGCCTTCACCTTCACCGTGAACGGGGCGTCGTCCCGTGCGTTGAACTCCTCGGCGGCGAGGCGCAGTCCGCGCTCCTGTGCCCGGCCCGTCTGCTGGTGGGGGCCGCTGAGGTCGCCGTGCAGCGCGACCGTGTGCACAGGCCGACGCGGCGACGCGACGGAGCCCTCGCCCCCCGAGCCGCCGTCACGGGCCGCCGCCCACCAGACTCCGCCCCCGCCCGCGGCCAGTGCCACGGCCCCGCCGGCGAGCAGCAGGAAGCGGCGGCGGGCGGCCGGACGGGAGTCCTGCGGGTCCGCGGCCGCGGACGACTCGCGTGTCCCGGGCTCGTCCGATCCGGACGACGCCTGCGTCTCGGGGTCCGCCGGTTCGGCGGAGCCCGGCGTCTCGGCCGATGCCCCGGCCGGGGCCAGCGTGTGCTCGATGTCGGGCAGCGCGAGCGCGGCGGCCGAGCGCTCGGCGATCAGCCGCGAGACCGGCTCGGGGAGCCACTCGGACGGCACCGCGTCGTCAGGTGCCACCTCGTCCCGGGGCGCGCCCTGGGACGCCACCGCGTCCCCGGTAGGCCCGTCCGTCGTCAGCTCACGCGCGATTTCCGCGGCGTCAGGCCGACTCGCGGGATCCTTCTCCAGGCAGCGGCCCAGCAGGCCGAGCAGCACCTCCGGCGCCCCGTCCAGGTCCGCCGGGTCGTGGACGGCCCGGTACAGCAGGGCGTCCAGTGCCCCGCTGCCGAACGGCGCCCTGCCGGTCGCCGCGAACGCCAGGACGCAGCCGAGGGAGAACACGTCGCTCGCCGGGCCGGTGCCGTCCCCGCTGCGCCCCTCGGCCTGTTCGGGGGAGAGGTAGCCGGGGGTGCCGACGACCATGCCGGTCGCCGTGAGCGTCCGGTCCTCGGGCGCGCGGGCGATCCCGAAGTCGATGAGTCGCGGCCCGTCATGGGCGATGAGCACGTTGCCCGGCTTCAGGTCCCGGTGGACGAGACCGGCCCGGTGCACCTCGCCCAGTGCCTCGGCCAGCCGCCCGCCGAGGTGCCGCAGACCCCGCTCGGACAGCGGCCCGTACGCGGTCACGGCCTCGGCGAGCGAGGGCCCCGGCACGTACGCGGTCGCCAGCCAGGGCGCCCCGGCGTCCGGGTCGGCGTCCACCAGCGGCACCACCCAGGGGCTCGCCACCCTCCGGGCGACCTCGACCTCACGGCGGAACCGCTCCTTGAAGCCCGGCTCCTCGGCATACTCGGCGAGCAGCACCTTCAGCGCCACCAGCGCGCCGCCCGGCGTGCGCGCGAGGTACACCACGCCCATGCCTCCGGCGCCGAGCCGCCCGAGCAGGCGGTGACCGGCGATGCGCGCGGGATCGGACGAACGCAGGGGTTCCATCAGCCGGCCTTCCCGAGCAGGTACTCCACGCTGTTGATCATCGTGACGTTGGCGGTCGACGCGAAGGTGCTCAACTCGTTGTTCGTGTAGCCCTCGGCGCCCTTCACCGACACCCCCAGGGTCACCGTGCCCACCCGGGTGACGTACCAGAGGTAGGTCCGCTCGCTCTTCCCTGCCAGGTACGTGCCGATCTCCACGACCTGGTCGTCGGCATAGGTGTTGTTGCCCTGGCCGAACGGGGTGGCTGCTGACTGGAGTTCGGTGATCGATTCGTCGCTGCGGACCTGCTGCCGACGGCAGCGCATCGGCTCCTCCAAGGTGGATGCCAGATGTTCGTCGGCGTCGCGCACGCTGGCGTGCACGGTGACCGCCGCCGTCACCTTGAGCTCGCCCTTGCCGCCGGTGGCGGGGAGTTCGCTGTAGCGGGACCGGGAAGCCAGGACGGTCCTGGGCAGCGGCTGCCGCTCCCACCGGCACTCCTCGTCGAGTACGGCCACGGTGCCGGGGGTGCTCGCCGCCTGCTGCTGGGCGCGGAAGTCGGCGCCCCACGCCCGTGGTTGGAGCACGACGGTGTTCGCCAGCTGTTCGGCCCGGCTCCTGGTCCTGGGCACCTTGGCGGGATCCGCCCTGAAGGGTGTCGTCGGTGGGGCGGCTTCTTCGCCGGAGGCCGGAGCGGAGGCGGCGGCGGAAACGGCGGCGGATTTCGAGGGCGCCGGAGTCCTCGACTTCGCCGCCTTGTCGTCGTCCCCGGAACCGCAGCCGCTGAGCAGCAGGGCCGCCGCGGCCACCGACACGACGGTTCCGCGCCGCCAAGTCCTTCTGCGCGCAACAGAATTGACGTACGTCATCCCCGCCCCCTCGTCCGCGAGCCCCCGCTCGCGCCCGGTGATCGTATCGACGGACGCGCGTCGCGGGCGTTCGGTTGCACGAACATGAACGGAACTGCGCATCCCGGGGTCCGCCTCACTCCCGTCGGTGCGGTCCGTCCGCTCCGGTCGCCTCGCACAGCAGGGCGGCGATGCCGACGGCGGTCCTCTCCCCGGCCCGCTGTCTGATCAGGCCTTCCTTGGCCGCCGCACGAATCCGTATGCGCGCCGTCACGCCGTCGGCCCGCACCACCCGCGCCGTCACCACGACCGGATTGAGACCTGCGGCACCCCCACCGACAACGGCGCGAAACGTCGCCTCCTCGTCGTTACCGGAAGGCGCGGCCGGCGTGAATCCGGCAGGGCGGCCCGCCCCTTCCACCACCCGGCGGACGCGTCTCACCGCCTCCTCGAACGGCAGCGGAGCCGACAGTTCGATCTCGTGGACGTTCTTCCGCATGAGCCCGGCCACGGCCCGCACCAGGCGACCGCCGACGGCGCCCGTCGCACTCAGTGCGGCCAGTTCCTCGGCCAGCATCCGGTCCTCGCCCTGGTCCATGGACACCCACCCCCCTTCCCCGCATGACCGTACTCCCGGAGGCAGGTGCACCGACGGCGGCCCCGAGCCCGCGCTGGATAGAATCGCTCGCATGATCGAACCGGCCTGCGGCGGGCCGGCCGGCCCCGGGATCTGGCGGCGCGACGCGGACACCGTGGTGGTGCCCCCCGCCGCGCTCCCGGAACAGAACGTGGCGCCGTACGCCATCACCTCCGGGCTGCACGTCCCCCGCGTCCCCACGGAGTGGTCCGCGCACACGCACCGGCTGCACGAACTGGTCTGGGTGCGCGGCGGCACGCTCACCTCCCGGGTCGGCAACCGCATCTTCACGGTGTCCGAGGGGAACGGGCTGTGGATGCCGGCCGGAACCGTCCACGCGGGCCGCGCGACCGCGGGCGCGCGCTTCTACGGCGCCTTCCTCGCCCCCGACCGCACACCCCTGGCGTTCGGGGAGCCGACGGCGATCGCGATGACGCCGCTGCTGGAGTCCCTGCTGACCCACCTCTCCCACCAGGGCCTCGAAGCCGGCGCCCGCACCCGCGCGGAAGCGGTGGTGTTCGACGTACTGCGGCCCTCGGAGCGCCAGTTCGCCCTCCGGCTGCCCGGTGACGCACGTATCGACGCGATCGCCGAGACCCTGCTGGACGATCCCGCCGACCCCCGCTCCCTGGAGGAGTGGGCGCGGCAGCTCGACGTCAGCGACCGCACGATCACCCGGGCGTTCCGCCGGAGCACGGGTCTGTCGTTCGCGCAGTGGCGCCAAGCGCTGCGTGTGCACCGGGCGTTGATGCTCCTCGCCGACGGCTTCGACGTCACGACGGTCTCCGAGGTGCTCGGCTACACCCGTCCCAGCACCTTCATCGCCGCGTTCCGGCGGGTCATGGGGACGACACCCGGCGCCTTCCACGGGGCGGGGGACTCCTCGGAAGAGGGTGTCCCGAATCGCGTATCGGCTGTCCCGAACTGCTGATTGTCGACACCGGAAGCGAAATATAGCCTTCGTCGAGTTAGGCAACCCTTAGTTGATGTTCGGCGGGGGCGGTGCTGGTCTCCGCTCCTGTCCGGGCCCGCGGTCCGGTCGGCGTGAGCCGGTGGAGACCGGTCCCGGGGGTGCCGCACTCGTGCCCCCTACGAAGGTCCGGACCTCCCGATGCCCCTACGCCCCTCCCGGCGCGCCGTGCCCGTCGCGGACGTTCCCGCCCCGCCGCGGGCCGCCGCCCTGAACGGGACCGGCCTCCTGCTGCGGCACGGCGGCCGACCCGTCGTCCACGGAGTGTCGCTGACCCTGCGGCCCGGTCACGTCACCGCCCTTGTGGGGCCGAACGGCAGCGGCAAGTCCACGCTGCTGCGCGCCCTGTGCCGCCTGCACCCGCTGAGCGGCGGCCGGGTGACACTCGACCGTGCCGACGCCGAGGCGCCCGAGTCCGAGCGGGACACGGCGCTGCTCGGCAACCGGGACTTCGCCCGGGAGATCACGCTCTTCTCCCAGTCGAGGCCCACGCCCCAGGGGCTGACGGTCCAGGAGGTCGCCGCATTCGGCCGCCACCCCTACCGGCGCGGCCTCGCCGGACCGACCGCGCGGGACCGCGCGGCCGTCGAGCACGCCATGACGCTCACCGGAGTGCGCGACATGGCCGAGCGGCCCGTCGGCGAACTCTCCGGCGGCGAGATGCAGCGCGTGTGGCTCGCCGCCTGCCTGGCCCAGGACACCGGCGTCGTCCTGCTGGACGAACCGACCAACCACCTGGACCTGCGCTACCAGATCGAGACCCTCGACCTGGTGCGCGACCTCGCCGAACAGCACGGCACCGCCGTCGGGATCGTCCTGCACGACCTCGACCAGGCCGCCCGCGTCGCGGACACCCTCGCCCTCATGGCCGCCGGACGCGTCCACGCCGTCGGACCACCGGCGACCGTGCTCACCGCCCGGAACATCGCCGAGGTCTACGGCATCACGGTCGAGGTCGAGACCGCCCCGCGCACCGGCCGCCTCCGCATCGACCCCGTCGGCCGCCACGACCAAGTCGCCGGCAAGCCCGCCGGCCGCCCCGACCAGGCCGCGGGCAGCCCCGTCGAGCCCTCCGACCACGCCGTCGGCAGCCCCCTCGCCAGCCCCGACCCGACGGGCTGTCCCCACCCGCCCGGCCGCCCCGACCCGACGGGCTGTCCCCACCCGCCCGGCCGCCCCGACCCGACGGGCTGTCCCCACCCGCCCGGCCGCCCCGACCCGACGGGCTGACCCCAACCGCCCGGCGGCCCACCACACCAAGCACGCGCCACCAGCCGGCTCGTGTCAACAACCGCGCGCCCGCGAAGCGAACGCGTGCCGCGAACCGCGCGCCACCCGACGCGCGACCCACAGAAGGAGAGACCCTCATGAACCGCGCCCACCGCCTCGCGGCGGCAGCCTCCGCGGGGCTCATCGTCCTCGCGGCCACGGCCTGCGGCACCACCGACGTCGACGAGGCCACCGCAGCAGCCACCACCAGCGCCTCACCCGCGTCCGAGGACTGCGCCCAGGACACCACCACCACGGCCACCGGGCCCGTCTCCCTCACCGACGGCGTCGGACGCAAGGTGGAACTCGACAAGCCCGCCCGGCGCATCGCCGTACTGGAGTGGCAGCAGATCGAGGACGCCCTCACCCTCTGCGTCACCCCCGTCGCGGTCTCCGACCCGAAGGGATACCGCACCTGGACCAGCGCGGAGAAGCTGCCCGACGGCGTCACCGACATCGGCACCCGCGAGGAACCCGACCTCGACACCCTCTACGCGGCCAAGCCCGACCTCATCGTCGTCGAGGCGTTCGACGCCGACGACGAGACGATCGCGAGGCTGGAGAAGCGCGGCGTCCCCGTGATGGCCACCAAGGGCGCCGACCCCGAGGACCCGATCGGGAACATGCGCGACGTGTTCGCCATGATCGGCGAGGCGACCGGCCGCACCGAGCGCGCCGACAACGTCCTCAAGGAGTTCGACGACCACCTCGCCACGGCGAAGCAGCAGGTCACCGACGCCGACCTGCCGACCGACGAGTTCGTCTTCTTCGACGGCTGGCTCGACGGCGGCAACCTGACGGTCCGTCCGTACGGGCAGGGCGCCCTGTTCACCGAGATAGGCGAGGAACTCGGTCTGAAGGCCGCGTGGACCGACGCCGTGAACGACGCCCACGGCGACGGCGGCGTCGACCCCTCCTACGGCCTGGCCCAGACCGACGTCGAGGGCCTCGCCGCGGTCGGCGACGCCAACCTCTTCTACGCCAACGACGAGGGCGCCGGCGGCTACGTCGCGGCGCTCGGCAAGAACCCGATCTGGAAGTCCCTCCCGGCCGTGAAGGAAGGCCGCGCCCACTCCTTCCCGCCCCGTGTGTGGGGCGCGGGCGGCCCCCGCTCCTGCGCGCAGGCGATCGACGCCTACGTCGACGTCCTCGACAAGAAGTGAGCGCGACGCACACCGCGGCGCCCGCCGGGGCGAAGCCGCCGCGCACCGCGCGCGGCGGCCGCCTCTCCGGCGCCGCCGCCCTGGCCGCCCTCCTCACCGCGACCGTCCTGGTCGGCCTGTGGCACCTCACCCAGGGCACCTCGGGCGTCGGCGTCACCGACCTGCTGCGCCACCTCGCCGGAGCGCGCGAGGAGTCCGGCGGGGCACCGGTCGGGGAGATCCTCACCGGCTCGCGGCTGCCCCGGCTCCTCGCGGGCGTGGCGGTGGGCTTCGCCCTCGGCTGCGCAGGCGCGCTGCTGCAGTCCGTCACGCACAACACGCTCGCCTCGCCGGACACCCTCGCGGTCACGGCCGGCGCCTACTTCACGCTCTCGGCCGTCGCGGCCCTCGGCCTGACCGTGTCCCTGTGGGCGTCCGGAGCCGTGGCCTTCGCCGGCGGACTCACCGCGGCCGTCCTCGTCCTGCTGCTGGCCGGCCGGGCCGCCGGGACCTCGGGCACCCGACTCGTCCTCGCCGGGTCCGCCATGGCCATGGCCCTGGACGCGGCCACCGGGACGCTCCTGATCCTCTTCCGCGAGAACACCACCGGCCTGTACGCCTGGGGCAGCGGCTCCCTCGCCCAGCTGAACATCGACGCCTCGACGCGGGCCTTCCCGCTGGTGGCCGTGCTGCTGTGCGCCGCGCTGGCCCTGTCGCGCAGGCTGGACGTGATGCGCCTGGGCGACGACACCGCGACCACCCTCGGCGTGCCCATCCGCACCACCCGGACGGCCGCGGTGCTGTGCGCCGTGCTCCTGACCAGCACGGCGGTCACCCTCGCCGGCCCGATCGCCTTCGTCGGCCTGGGCGCCCCCGTACTGGCCCGCCTGATCGCCGGACGCGTCCACGCCCTCCGCCGCCACCTCTACCAACTCCCCGCGGCCGGACTGTCCGGGGCGCTGCTCGTCCTCCTCGCCGACGCGGTGCTGCGCGCGGTGCAGGGCGCCGACGGCGCCGCCTCGATCCCGACCGGCGTCCCCACCGCACTGCTCGGCGCCGTGGTGATCGTCGTCCTCGCCCTGCGGCTGCGCGACACCGGCCAGGTGCGGCAGCCGCCCGGCGCACGCGTCGCCGTACGCTCGCGCCGCGCGTTCCTCCTGGTCGTCGGCGGGACACTGGCACTGCTGGCCGCGACCGTCGTCGTCGCGGTGCTCGCCGGAAGCCTCTGGCTGCGCACGGGCGACCTCGTGCTGTGGGCGCGCGGCACCGCCCCGCCCCTCATCGGGCAGGCCCTCGACGACCGGGTGCCCCGGGTGCTCGCCGCCGTCCTCGCGGGCGCCGCCCTCGGCCTCGCCGGATGCGTCGTGCAGGGCACGGTGCGCAACCCCCTCGCCGAGCCCGGCGTGCTCGGCATCACGGCGGGCGCCGGCCTCGGCGCCACGGCCGTCGTCACGTCGGAACTGCCCGGCGGGCGGCCCCTGCTCATCACCGCCGCCGTCGTCACCGGGCTCGCCACGTTCGCCCTGATCGCCCTGCTGGCCCGGCGCGGCGGCTTGCTCCCCGACCGGTTCGTCCTGATCGGCATCGGCTGCGGCTACGGCATCAGCGCCGTCACCACCTTCCTGCTGCTGCGCGCCGACCCGTGGAACACCCCGCGCATCTTCACCTGGCTCTCCGGCACCACGTACGGGCGCACCTTCCCCGACGTCGTACCGGTCGCGGTGGCCCTGGCACTCGCCCTTCCGCTGCTGCTGGCCATGCGCGGCAGGCTCGACCTGCTCGCGGTGGACGAGGACACCCCGCGCGTGGTCGGCGTCCCGGTGGAGCGCACCCGCTTCGTCGCCCTGTCGATCGCCGCGGTGCTCGCCGCGCTCAGCGTGATCGCGGTCGGCGTCGTCGGCTTCGTCGGGCTGGTCGCCCCGCACCTCGCCCGCTCCCTGGTGGGTGCCCGGCACGGCCGTGTCATCCCGGTGGCGATGCTCCTCGGCGGCGTCGTGGTGTGCGTCGCCGACGCCCTGGGCCGCACCGTCGTCGCCCCGTCCCAGGTCCCGGCGGGCCTGATGATCGCCCTGGTCGGCGGACCGTACTTCCTGTGGGTGCTGCGCCGCTCCCGCGCCTGACCCCGAGCGCCAACCCCCTTAACCCGCACAGGAGTTCACTTGCCCCCGCCCCTGCCCACCGTCGCCCCCTTCGACGCGGACACCGCACACCTCCAACTCGGCCCGCTCGCCGACGAGGTGCCCGAACGCTGGCGCACCGTCGACCGCTCCCACCATCGACCGCGCCTGGTGTCCTTGCCCGGCGCCGAAGGGGCGGGCAGCGCCGCGGCCGCCCTGGTGACGGCCCGCCCGGACACGGCCTACCTGAAGATCGTCGACGCCGTCGGCGACGTACGGGCCGTGGTCGACGCCGTCGTGGAACATGCGGCGCGGCTGGGCCTCGCGCAGGTCAAGTGGGAGGGCTGGACGGCGGACCCGGACCTCGCCCGAGCCGCCGGATTCAACCCGCTGACGCCACCGCTCGCCCAGCCGCAGGACCCGCCGACCGGCCACGTCCGCTGGCTGTCGGACACCGCGGTCACGGAACCCCCGTACTACGGCCAGACCACCCACTTCACCTGCGGCGCGGTGGCCGCCCTGGTCGGGCGGACCCTCACCGGGGCGCTGAGCCGGGACGACCTGGACCGCCGGGCCGAGCTGACGCTGTGGCGCGACGCCACCAACTTCCCGGCCTGCGAACCGGTCGGCCTCGGCCTCGCCGTCCACCGGGCCTGGCCCCAATCGGCCGTCACGGTCCACCTCGACAGCGAGGACCCCGTCCTCCTGGACCACCTGCCCGACCCGGAACGGTCCTGGCGCGCCCTCCTCCAGGACACCTCCCGCGCCGAGGCCCGAAGGACCGGCGTCCCCGTCGACCCCGCCCCACTGCCCCTCGCCACGATCCGCACCGCCCTCGAACGGCGGGAGCCGGTCCTGCTCCTGCTCTCCCTGGACCGCATGCACGGGTACGACGTGCCGCACTGGGTCCTCTGCCACGCGGCGGTACCGGGCGCCCTCGTCATCGAGGACCCCTGGTCCGACACGGCCAAGGGGGACACCTGGGTCGACGCCCATCTGCTCCCCGTCCCCGACGACTCCCTCGACGCGATGTCGACCCTGGCACCGGGCCCGTTCCGCGGCGCCGTCACACTCGGACCCATGCCACCCTGAGCCCTCACCCGCCGCCGTCGAGCCACCGCACCTCATAGCCCCCCAGACCGGCGGACCTGCCGTCGACCGTGACCCGCGCGGGCCGGTCCAGGGTGTTGACGACCAGGGTGGCCCCGTCGTCGCCGAGCGCGAGCACGGCGGACGCGTCGGGGCCCGCCAACTCGACCGGCCGGTAGGCCGTTCCGGGCGGGAACTCGGCGGCGAAGCGCTGGACGAGGGCCATCATCGGCAACCCGTCACCAGCCGCACCCTGCGCCGCTCCCGCGCGGGGCCACAGGCAGGAGACGCACCGCCCGTCCCGCCGCTGCGCGTTCCAGAAGAACGCGGTCTCGGCGCCGCCCTTCGCGATGGCCATCATCCCGGCGGTCTCGACCGCCAGGCGGTGCGGCTCGGTCCAGGCCCGGCGGGCACCGGTCTCCTCGCCCGGCTCGGTGTAGTACTCCGCCCACCACAGCGGCAGCGAGGTCTGCCGCCCGATCCACCGGCCCACCGCGGTGAACTTCCGCGTCGCCCCGAACTCGTCCGGGCGGGCGACACCGCCGCGCGCGTAGCTGGAGCCGTCGACCACGACGAAGTCGGCCCCCACCTTGTGCTCGTTCCAGTACGTGAAGGCGTCCAGCACCCGCTGGTCCACCGTGCCCCACGGCCCGGAGAGGGCGGAGGCGTACCGGGTGTGCCCCGGCGGGAAGCTGTCCATGTTGAGGTAAGGCCCGCCGACCAGGATCCTCTCGTCCACCTTCTTCAGGGCCCGGTGGACCTTGTTGTACAGCTGCGTGTACCCCTCGTGGTTCCAGCGCTGCCTGCCGTCGTCGAAGAAGCCCTTGAACTCGTTCCAGACGACGAAGTGCCGTACGTCCGGATACCGTTCGGCCACCTTCGCGGCGAGGGCGGCGAAGTCGTCGTAGTGCTCGGGGCTCGGGGCGGTTTCGAGCGAGCGGCGGGACCAGTCGGTGCGGCCCGGGGTGCCGCCCTTCATCCAGTCCGGCGCGCAGCACAGGGTGATGACGGGAGTGCCGCCCGTCTTCCGGATGAGCTCGATCCGCGCGTCCAGGGCCCCGAAGTCGTAGCGGCCCGGGGACGGTTCGGGGTTGTCGGCGCCCCAGCCCATGAGGTGCTGGTTCTGCGGCAGCGACCGCGCCGACAGCGAGGCGAGCGCCGTGTCGACGAGGGACGCGCTGGTGCCGTCCGCGGCGCTGTACTGGGTGTGCGTGACCCCCCAGCCGAGCGAGGCCGGGACGGCTGCCTCACCCTTGCCGGACTGGCTGCCGCACAGCGCGGCGACGAGGGCGAGGACGGCGATCACCGCGAGGGCGGCGCCGGCCCGCCACCGTACGGCCCTCGACTGTCCCGCCCGATGGATCACTCCCGGACACCTGCCCCGACCGTCCTGCGCGCGAGCCGCCGGGAGCCGCGCACCAGCGCGTAGCCCTTCGTCAGGGTCCGGTCCACGGCGAAGGTACGGCCGACGGCCCGTCCCTCCACCAGTCGCGTGAACTCCCGCAGTCCGGTACCCCGTCGTACCGTCAGTCTACGGAGGGCCAGCGGGCCCTGCCGCGGGTCGGCGAGGGCGTTGCCCACGGCCAGGGACTGGGCGAAACCGGCCCGGTGCACGGCCTGCCGCACCCGGCGGTCGGAGTAGCCGTAGGGGTAGGCGAAGGACGTGGGCGCGACACCGGTCTGCGACTCGATGATCTCCTTGCAGCGCTCCACCTCGAACCGCAGCCGGTCCGCCGGGAGCTGGTCCAGCTGCGGATGCGTGTGGCTGTGACCGCCGATCTCCACACCCCGCGCGGCCAGTTCACGCACCTCGTCCCAGTCGAGCATCCGGTCCAGGGCGGCGCCGTCGATCTCGTCCGGGCCGCGCAGCCAGCCCGTGGTGACGAAGACGGCGGCGGGAAAGCCGTAGTGGAGCAGCACCGGCAGGGCGTACCGGTGCACGCCCCGGTACCCGTCGTCGAAGGTGATCAGCACGGGCCGGCGGGGGAGTGCCGCCCGGCCCCGCCAGGCCCGCGCGAGGTGCGCGGTGGTGACGGGCGTGAAGCCCCGCTCCTCCAGCAGTTCCATCTGGTTGGCGAACATCCCCGGGGTGACGGAGAGCGTACGGATCGCGTCCGCCGGCACGTCCGAGACACCGTGGTACATGAGGATCGGGACGGGCCGGGTCATCATGCGCTCCTCATGTGCGTGGCACCCCAGGTGCGGGCCCGGCCCATCCGCTTGAGGAGCCGGTCGGCGGGCCCTCGCAGTTCCGGATGGGACACGACCGTGTTGCGCAGCGCCCGCACCGGGGCCCGGCGCGCCCGGTGGGCCAGGGCGACGGGATGGCGCCGGACCGCCCAGCCCTCGGAGACGTGCACGTCGCCGGTCTTGAGGGCGTCCTTGTGCTCGCGCTGTCCGCGTCCCAGGTCGAGATAGGAGATGCCCTGTCCGGCGGCGCCCTGCGCCATCCGCAGATGCAGGGTGACGCCCGGGGAGTACTTCGCGAACGTCGGATCGTAGGCGGTGAACCAGCAGGACAGGATGTGCTGCGACCGCAGGCCGAAGTGCGCGGCGGCCGGCCGCCCGCCCGCGTACAGCACGGAGAGGATGCCGGTGCAGGCGTCGGCGCGGGTGTGGAACAACTGCTCCACCAGCTCGGTGATCCAGGGGTGCGCGAAGCGGTCGCTGCGGCCGGTCCTGCGGTACTGCGCGGACTTCCAGTCCATGAGGGTGCGCAGCATCTCGGGGTCGCGTTCGTCGTGGACGTAGCGGACCTCGCCGAAGGCCTTGGCCAGTTTCCGCTCCTGGGCCAGCCGCACCCGGGTGCCCCGCGCCGACCGCTCGCGCAGCCGCGCGACATAGGCGTCCCAGCCGTCCGCCACCTCCATCACGGGGGAGGCGTAGGTGCCGGTCACGGACTGCTCGAACGGCTGCTGCCCCTCGGCGAGATGGTCGAACTCCCAGATGGCGAGACCGCAGGCGCCGAGCAGTTCGCGCGCGTCCCACCGGAATCCCGGCAGGTGCACCAGCCCCTGGCAGTCGGACAGGCCGAGCCCGACGGCGCGGCCGACGCCCGTCAGGGTGCGCTGGTAGGGGAAGAACGCGACCGGTTCCCCGGTGGGACCGTCCTCGCGCAGCACGGCGACGCGCACACCGCGCCTGCGCCAGCCGACGGCGAGGGCGAACTCGGGTGCGAGGAAGGGGTTCGCGAGCTGTGTGGAACCCCCGGCGTGCGCCTTCGACTGAAGGGTCGTCCAGGCGGTGCGGTCGGCACCGGTCAGTTCCTCCGGCCGGTACACACTGATGTCCATGACGGGTGTCCTTCAGGTCGCGGGGTGGCCGACGGGGGGCCGCTCACCGGCGGGAACGGGCGCGGGCGGGCGGGTGCCGGTCCGGGCGGGCGTCTCCACCACCCAGGATGCGGAACGGCCGCGGCGGGCGCGGATCACGCCGACCAGGTAGCCGAGGGCGGCGCTCGACACTCCGACCACGATCGCCGCCGCCCGGCCGGCCCCGCCGCGCTGGCCGAGCAGGCAGTCGCGGACGCCCCGGACGACACCGGCGGGCAGTACATGCGTGGTGTAGCGGCGCTCGGACTCCAGGCCCTTGCGCACGCCGACGTGCCGGGTGACCTGGGCCTTGGAGAGGCCCTCGGCGTAGGTCCGGCGGCGGAAGTAGGCGAACCGCTCCCGGACCGGGGGCACCTTGTGGTGGATGACGGCGTGGTGGTCGAGGAGCAGTACGGCGTCCGGGACGGCCTGGGTGAGCCGGATGCACAGCTCGGTCTCCTCGCAGCCCAGCGGATGTTTGTCGCCGTCGCGGCCGATGCCGACGGCGAAGCCGCCCACCGCGTCGAAGGCCGTCCGGCGGAAGGAGGCGTTGCCGCCCAGCACGTTGCGGACCGGTGTCCGCCCCGGGGGCATCCCCTTGTACGCGCAGCCCACGACCCAGTCGAATTCGGCGGGAAACCAGGCGGGGCGCCGCCCCGAGGCCCATGCCGGTACCGTCCGTCCGCCGACGGCCATCACCTGCGGGTCGGAGTAGGCGTCGGCCATGTGCCGCAGCCAGTCCTCCTCCGCGACGGCGTCGTCGTCGAGGAAGGCGATGACCGAGCCCCTGGCGGCGGCGATCCCGGTGTTCTTCCCGGCGGACAGGCCCTGCGGACCCGCGTTCGGCATGATCCGCGGGACCGGCCCGCCGCCCCGGCCGCCGTACTCCTCGCGGAGCCGGTCGAGCAGGGCCGGGTTGTGGTCGACGACCAGCAGGGTCTCCACGGCGGGCAGCGACTGGACGCGTACCGAGTCGACGGCGGCGAGGATGTCCTGCCACCGGTCCTCGGTGTAGACACAGATGACGACGGAGACATCGGTACCGGGCACGGCACTTCTCCTTACTTCCGCCGGTCCGGCTCGGGTCCGCCGGGCCGGGCCTCCTCGGGCGTGGGGGTGGGTGGGGTGGCCGACGCGTCCCCGGGCCGCGGGGGCAGCCACTGGGAGCGCCGGACCAGCAGATAGAGGGCGAGCAGCGTCAGGGCCACCAGCCAGGCCAGCCCCCCGCCGGCCAGACCCATCCGGGGCAGCAGCACCCCGGCCAGGCCCAGGACCAGGGCGCACAGGGCCAGTTGGAGCCCGACGACCGTGCCCATGCGGCGGCGCATCCGGGCCACGTCCACGACGACGCTCACCAGCAGGTTGGGCAGCGCGGACAGGGCCAGCAGCCGCAGCAGCGTGGTGCCGTGCTCGGCGTACTCGGGTCCGAAGAAGGCGAGCAGCCACGGCGCGACGACGATGATGAGCAGGGCGCCGCCGGCCATCAGGAGCGCGGAGTGGCGCAGGACGCGGAAGGTGTGCTCGGCGAGCCGTCCCGGCTCGTGCGCGGCCTCGACGATCAGGGAGCTGCCCATGTTCGTCGCCAGGAGGTAGGGCACGTAGCCGACGATCCAGGCGAGCGAGTAGTAGGCGCTCTGTTCCGGGCCGAGGGTGTTCAGCACCAGCAGCGGCACCAGGCTGTAGGCGGCCATGCGGAACAGCGAGCCGATGTAGTCGGCCGTCGCGTAGCCGACCAGCCGGGGCGGGCGGGCCGCCCGCGGGGCCTGCCGCTCGTGACGGGGCACGGCGCGGCGCAGCAGGAAGACGTTGGCGACGAGCAGGGCCACGATCAGGGCGCCGGCCCACGAGATGAGGATGCCCATGAAGAGGGTCAGGGCGGCCGCGGCGGCCAGCAGGAGGATCTTCACCACGGCGAAGATCACGTTCTCGGTCGCCACCCAGCCCGGGTGCCGTACGCCCGTCAGGGCGCCGTCCTGGAGCGCGAAGATCGCGTAGGCGGCGGTGTAGGCGACGAAGAAGAAGCCGGTCAGCGGCGAGAGCAGGAAGTCGAGCCCGGGACTGACGGAGGGCACCAGCAGCAGGAACCCGACGGACACCAGCACACTGCAGGTGATGCTGGCGAAGTAGCAGGTCAGGATGAGGCTGCGGGTGTGGCGTCCGGCGGCCGGCACGAACCGGACCAGGAAGTCGGAGAGGTTGAGCTGGCCGACCGTGGACAGCAGGGTGGCGGCGGAGACGGCGGCGTAGTTCAGGCCCACCGTCCGGTCGTCGTACCAGTGGGTGGCGAGCACCCAGAAGACGGCTCCCAGCACCGCGTTGACGAGGGAACTCATCGCCAGGAGATGGCCGTTGCGCAGCAGCGGCTCGCTCGGCAGGAGCCCGGCGCACCGGGTGCGGACACCGGCCAGGAAGGGGCGCGGGGCGGCCGGCGCCCGCGTCGGGGCCTCGTCCGGGGGCAGCCCTTGGTGTCCGCTGAAAGCCTGGGTGGCCATGGTGTCCCCCGGGCTCACTTCGCGCTGCCGGACAGCGGGCCCTGGCGCGAGGGCCAGCGCGGGGGCGCGGAGGTGTCGTTCCGCGGCAGGCGGAGCCGGGGTGTCAGCACCAGCGCCGAGGTGAGGACCGCCAGGGCGAGCAGCGCCCGTACGGGGCTGAACACCCCGAGGACGAACAGGGTCTCCGCGACCAGCGCGCACAGGGCGACGCTGACGGCTCCGGCGAGGACCACGGGCGCCAGCAGGGCGGCGGGTCCGTCGCCGCGCCTGGGGCCGGGCCCGGTGGCCCACCACAGGGCGGCGAGACCGGGGCACAGGAGGAGGAAGGCGACCGTGGCCACCACCCGCACCGGTGAGGCGTCCGGCAGCGCGGTCGTGGCGAGCGCGACCCATCCGGACAGGGCCAGTGACCAGCGCGGCCGGTTCATCGCGCACTCCCTTGCGAGGGCGGGTCGAAGCGGTAGACGACCGCGTCCGGACCGCGGTAGACCGTGGTGAAGCCGGGCGCGGTCGCGAGGGCGGCTTCGAGCCGGCGGGTGAAGTCGGCGGGCATCGAGCCGTTGAGCCGGACGTCCGCCTCCTGCGCGCGGCTGATCATGACGTACGCCGGGTCGCCGCCGGCGCGGCCGAGGATCGGCTCCAGTCCCGCCACGGGGTCGCGGACCATCAGCCGCTTGGCCTCCAGGCCCTCGCTGGTGAGTTCCGTGCGCTCGTGCTGGTCGTAGCGCATCTCCAGACCGGGAGCGGCGAACGTGACGGAGATGATCAGGGAGCCGGGTGGTGTCCGCGTCGTGACATAGCGGGTGGCGGCGACCTCGTCGGCGGAGAAGCGGTTCATCGCCTCCTTGCTGTAGTAGCCGAACATCAGGCTCCCGACCATGGCGAACAGGACGACGACGACCAGGGGCGTCCGCAGGGACAGCCGGCCGAGGTGCGGTATCAGCAGGGCCGCGATGAGGAAGGCCGCGGCGGGCAGGGCGAACATGTAGGCGCGGAAGGCCATCTCGCCGCCGTAGGCGTTGACCAGGGCGATCGGCAGCGGTGAGAGCGCGAGCAGCGGCATGGGGGTGCGCCGGGTCCAGCGGTGGGCGACGAAGGCCGCGGCGGCGAGCAGGAAGACGCCTCCCGACAGGCCCCGGTCGATCCAGGAGACGACGACCTGACTCGGGGCGGCGTCGGCGAGCCGGTTCAGCCCGGACCAGACGTTGGACTCGGGCTGGGTGACCGCCTTCACGAAACTGCTGAGGTTCTCGACCACATAGGGCCTCGCCACGGTCGCGTACCAGCCCAGGTTGAGCAGGACCGCCCCGGCCAGCGCGGGCAGCACCACCCGCCGGTTGGCCCGGGGGAGACAGAGCAGCAGCAGCGCGCTGATCAGCATCAGCGGGGACAGCTGGTGGGAGGTGATGATCGCGGCCTCCATCACCAGCAGCAGCACGAACAGGCCGGGCGGCCAGCCCCAGGCGCGCGGCACCCCGCGGTTGGGGGTCCGGGAGGAGGGCAGCTGCCTGACGACGAGGGCGATCACGGCCGCGTAGAGCAGGAAGGTGAAGGCCTGCGGGGCGAAGTAGTCCTGGCCCACCCAGGAGCACGAGTAGTAGATCCACACCGCTCCCCAGATCAGCCGGCGGTCGGTGGTGAGCGACCGGTAGATCAGCAGCAGCGGGCCGAGGGTGAGCACGTTGACCAGCACCTGCGACCACAGCGCGTACGCCAGGGCGGACTCCAGTCCGGCGGCCCGTACAAGCAGCGCGTTGAACTGGAAGAACCCGGGCCACTGGTTGTAGATGCCGAGCCCCTCGGCGTCCGGCACCTCACCGTTGTGGCGGACCATCGCGTCGATGACGGCGACGTGCTTCCACGCCCACGCGTAGCGCAGTTCCGAATAGAGCAGGGGCGGGGTGGCGTGGATGACGGCGATCAGGACCAGCGTGTACAGCGCGAAGCAGGAGTGCGGGGTGCGCCGGTCGCCCGCAGCGACGCAGAAGCCGACGATCAGGAGGGTGAGCGCGACCCAGAAGGAGACCGGCAGCACCTGGAGGAGCCCCAGGTCGCCCATGGCGTCGAGGCGCACGTCGCGCAGGGACGTCACCCACAGGGCGACGGCCGCGGGCAGCAGGAAGACCGCGGCGCGGACGCCGCGGCCCTTCCCGCTGAGGCCGAACCGACGGGCCGTGACCGGCCGGGTGACCGGCGGGAGCGCGGTCACCTCGGGATTCGCCGGCGTGTCGGTACCCGCGCTCGGCATGGTGTCCTCCGGCCCGACGGGCGTTTCTCGGAGGGCTTCGGATTGCTGCCGGCTGAACACTGGTGACTCCGTGGGGACGGATCGGCGGACCTCAGTCCGGCGTGCTCGGCACGCTTTGGTGCGGTGCGTGTGCGGTGCGGGTGCCCGGCCGCTCGGAGAGCAGGGTGCGCAGGACGCGGCGGCCGTCCGAGATCGCGTGCAGGTTGGAGCGGCCGCTGCGGCGCGGCAGCTCCAGGCTGGGCACCTCGGCGATGCGCAGGCCCGAGCAGAGGGCGTGCGCGATCATCTCCGTCTCGATCTCGAAGCCGGTGCTGTGCAGGTCGAGATCGTCGAGGAAGCTGCGGCGGAATGCGCAGTAGCCGTAGCACAGGTCCGTGAGATGGGCGTCGTACAGGTGGTTCACGGCCGCGAGGAGCGCCTGGTTGCCCCAGCTGCGGATGCGGGTGATGTCGAGGGAGCCGCCGCCCGCGATGAAGCGGGAGCCCTTGACGAAGTCGTAGCCGTTGTCGAGGAAGTGCAGGTAGTGCGGGATCTCCCCGGGCAGCATGCTGCCGTCGGCGTCGATCATCACGATGTAGTCGCCGGACGCGGCCAGGAAACCGGTCCGCAGCGCGTTGCCCTTGCCGGGGCCGCTCTGCTCGACGTGGCGGACGGTGGGCAGGCACTGCCGTGCCATGTGCACGGTCGAGTCGTGGGAGTCGCCGTCGACGAGGATGACCTCGTCCACGCAGTCCGGGATCTGCTCGAAGACCCAGGGGATGTTGCGGGCCTCGTTGCGGGCGGGCACGACGAGACTGACGGTGGCCCGGGGCGGCGGCCGGTCCTCGGCGCGGCGCAGGGGGTGGGGCGCGAGCCGGTCGTCGGCCCGGCGGGCGGGGGGACCGGGGAGAGTGCCGTTGCGAGAGGGAACAGCGTTGGATTCGCTCAGATGTGAAGGGTGAATCATGATGTCGGCGCTCCGAGACTCGATCCGGCGGCGGATTCCCGAGCGGTGGGCGACGTAGTCGACGGTGCGGCGGAAGCCCTGCTCGACCCCGTATGTTTACGACGTATACGTACATGGTCACCACGTTTCTTCCGGGAGGTCAAGTGCAGGAGCCCGGGGCCTTTGGTCGGGCAGCGGTGAGTGCGCGCGGGAGGCCCGCCGTGCGGGGCCGGGTCGGCGCTTCGCGACAGCGAACGGAGGGTGTGGGTGGGGTCTCGTCCGCTGCCGGGGCGCGTGGACGGGGCCGGGTGGGGAAGTCTGCGGGCGGGGCGTGACCCGTCATCCGGGCCGCGTGGACCGGACCGGCTGCGGAAGTCGCGGTGCCCGTACGGGACTTCCCCGACCGCGACGGCAGGGGCCGCCGGAGCTGCCCATAGGGTGTGCCCCATGCCTGCCACGGTCAGTTCCGCGAAAACCCGCGCCGCGTTGCGCACATCGGCCCGTGTATCGGGCGAGTTGCTGCTGGTCCTCGTGATGCTCTGGGGTGCCCTCTGGCTGCTCAACTGGATGTGGTCGGTGATCTGGCCGCTCGTCATCGGCCTGCTGCTGACCACGCTGACCTGGCCCCCGACGCGCTACCTCCGCTCCCGGGGCTGGCCTCCGGCACTGGCCGCCTCGCTGGTGACGATCACGTTTCTCGTCCTGGCCGCGGGGGTCGTGGCGCTCATCGCGGTTCCGGTGGCGTCCCAGTCCGGCGAGCTGACCGACGGCGTCGTCGAGGGCGTCCAGCGGCTGCGGGAGTGGGCCGCCGGGCCGCCGCTGAACATCGGGGACGCCGAGATCGACAAGGCCTTCGACAGTGCCGTCGACCGGGCCCAGGACGGACTGGGCAGCGCCGTCGGCGCCCTGGTCACCGGGGTGAGCAGCGTCGTCAACGGTGTGATCACCGCGGTGCTGGCCCTGTTCCTGATGTTCTTCTTCCTCAAGGACGGGCCCCGCTTCCTGCCCTGGCTCGCCCGCCAACTGCCCGGCCGGCTGGCCACCGACGTCCCCACGGTCGCCGCGCGCGCCTGGGACACCCTCGGCTCGTTCGTCCGCTCCCAGGCCGCCGTCGGCCTCCTCGACGCCGTACTGATCGGGCTCGGCCTGTGGATCCTGGACGTCCCCCTGGTCCTGCCGCTCGCGGTACTCACCTTCGTCACCGCGTTCGTGCCGATCGTCGGCGCGATGTTCGCCGGCTTCGTCGCGGTCCTCATCGCGCTGGTCTCCAACGGCCTGACCGACGCGCTGATCGTGCTGGCCATCATCCTGGTCGTGCAGCAACTGGAGGGCAACGTGTTCCAGCCCATGATCCAGAGCCGCGGACTCGGCCTGCACGCGGCGGTGATCCTCCTCGCGGTGACCCTGGGCGGCAACCTGGCGGGCATCGTCGGCAGCCTGCTGGCCGTCCCGGTCACCGCCCTGATCGCGGTGGTCTGGAACTACGTCCGAGAACAGCTCAGCGAGCCGACCGCGGAGGATCCGCCGCCCGCCGCCGCGGTCGCGTCGTAGCAGGGAGGGCCGACCCGGCGCCCCGCGAGAAGGGGCCTGCCGGGTCGGCCCGGTGACGGTGTGACATCACGAGCGGACGGTCCACGAACCGGTTCGGGTGGTGAGAGCTTTGCGGCGGCCATCTCCGGGAGGCGGCCGGGTCGGTCGGTCATAGCTGTGCGCCGGTCTCCTCCGAGGAGGCCGGCGTCGTGTTGTGCTCGTGGATCAGGCGCAGCGCCTGCTCCCGGTCGCGCCGGTCCAGGGCGTCGACCAGGGCGCGGTGGAGCGCGAGCCGGTCGGCGATGTACGCGTCCAGGGGCTCGTCGTCGCCCGGTAGCACCGACAGGGTGTGCCCCTCGATCAGGTCGAGGAGATTGGTGTAGAGCGAGCCGAGCAGCACGTTCGGACTGATCGCGGCGATGGCCGCGTGCAGCCGCCAGTTGGCCTGGACGAAGGCGACCGGGTCGGCGTCCTTTACCGCCTGCTCCATCGCGGAGATGTGGTCGCGCAGCCCGGCGATGTCGGCCGGTGAGGCGTGCCAGAGGGCGTCCTCGATCAGCAGGGGGTCGAGGGCGTCCCGGATACGGACCGCGTCGGCCACGTCGTTGGCCTGCGCGTCCAGCGCGAGCACCGAGTTGCCGAGCCGGACCATGGGGGACTGCTCGGCGCTGAACAGGCCGCCGCCGGGGCCGGGCTTGACCGTGACCAGACCCCGGGCCTGGAGCAGGCGCAACGCCTCGTTGAAGGTGCCCACGGACACCGCGCACAGGGTGCGCAGCTCCTCCTTGGTGCCCAGGCGGGAGCCGGGCGGAACGCTCTCGATCAGCTCGGTGACACGGCGCGCCGCCCCCTCGGCGCGGCCCGACGCCGTCTGCCGGGGCGCGCCGTCCGGCCGCGGTCCGGGCCGACCGAGGCCGCCCGCGGTGGCGGATCCCGCGTGGTTCGCGTGAGCGGGTCGGTCGGAGGTGGGGGTCACGTCAGCTCCAAGATCATCGTATTCATCATGCTCAATTTTCTGGATTCTCTTGACGGTGCAATTCGTGCTCGCGCAACATCGAGGTAATCATCATGATGAATTGCTGGTGGGGAGGCAAGGGCACCGCTGTCGCTGGCGGTCCCTCGACCTGCCCCCCCCCAGTACATCGGACGGCACTCTCCGACGTGGCATCGGATGACCCGTTCCCCATTCCTTCGGGAGAATCATCGTGCGCATCGCCAACCTCTCCGGCCGGCTGGCCGTCATCGTCGACGGCAGGGCCGTGGACGTCGAGACCGCGAGTGAGGGGAGTTTCTCCGCCGACCCGCAGAGCGTCTACGAGCGGTGGGAGGTGTTCCGTGCCTGGGCCGACGCCTGTGAACTGCCGGAGGGTGTGCCCTTCGACCCGGCCGACCTCGGGTCACCGGCCCCCGCTCCCCGGCAGGTCCTCGCGATCGGTCTCAATTACCGTGATCACGCGGCGGAGTCGGGCTTCGACGCTCCCGAGGGGCTGCCGCCGGTCTTCACCAAGTTCGTCACCAGCGTCACCGGGCCGGTCACCGAGGTGAAGCTGCCCGAGGGCGGTCACACCGACTGGGAGGTCGAGCTGGTCGCCGTGATCGGCCGGCGTGCCGAGCAGGTGTCCGAGGCCGACGCCTGGAGTCATGTCGCGGGCCTTGCCGTGGGGCAGGACATCTCCGAGCGGATCTCCCAACTCGCGGGTCCTGTGCCTCAGTTCAGTCTTGCCAAGTCGCATGCCGGGTTCAGTCCGATCGGCCCCTGGCTGGTCACCCCCGACGAGTTCGACAACCCCGACGACCTCGAACTGAGCTGCGCCGTCAACGGTGAGGAGGTCCAGAAGGGCCGCACCCGCGACCTGGTCCACTCCGTTCCCGCCCTGATCGCCAAGCTGTCGGCGGTGCTGCCGCTGCTCCCCGGTGACGTCGTTTTCACCGGCACCCCGGCGGGCGTGGGTCTCGGCCGTGACCCGCAGCGCTTCCTGGCCCCCGGCGACGAACTCGTCAGCGCCGTCGAGGGCATCGGCGAACTCCGCCAGACCTTCGTCGCCTGATCCGGCCGGACCGACGGACAAAGGAGTCTAGGAGTCCCCATGGCACTGCACCGTCTGACCTCCATCACCATGGGGATCCCCGATGTCACCGAAACCGCCGCCTACTACGCCGACTTCGGTCTCACCCCGGACGGCGACGGCTGGTTCACCACCCGCGACGGCGGACGCCAGCTGCACATCGTCCGCACACCGACCCGCCGACTGGTGGAGGTCCGGATCGGGGTCGACACACCCGACGACCTCGCCGCGGCCGCGGCCCGCCTGCGCCGCCTCGGAGTCGACCCCGTCCTCGACGGACCCACACTGACCGCGTACGACAGGGCCACCGCCGTACGGGCCGTGCTGGAGGTCGCGCCCCGCCTCGTACAGCCCCCGGTCGCCGCCGCCGCGACCAACGGCCCCGGCCGCCCCGACCGCACCGGCACCCGAGCCGCCGGCATCCTGCGCACCGGCCCCGTACAGCCCCGCAAGCTCGGTCACGCCGTGATCGGCACCACCGACCTCGACACCACCACCGCCTTCTTCCTCGACGGCCTGGGTTTCAAGGCGTCCGACTACATCAAGGGCCACGGGGCGTTCCTGCGCTGTTCCACGGACCATCACAACATCCTGGTGCTGGCCGCGCCGGTCACCTTCCTGCACCACACCTCGTGGCAGGTCGACGACGTCGACGAGGTCGGCCGGGGAGCCGCCGCGATGCTGGAGGACCACCCCGAGCGGCACATCTGGGGCCTGGGTCGCCACCACGCCGGCTCCAACTTCTTCTGGTACCTCAAGGACCCGGCCGGCAACTTCAGCGAGTACTACTCCGACATGGACTGCATCGTCGACGACCAGTTGTGGACGCCGGAGGTCCTCGAAGGCGCCAAGGGACTGTTCGACTGGGGCCCGCCGCCCCCGCCGTCCTTCCTCGCCCCCGAGGATCTCGCCGCCCTGATGACCGGCACCCACAGTGAGTCGAGGTAACCCCATGACGAGAACCACCGCGAAGATGCACGACGTCGCGATCGTCGGCTTCGGCCCCGTCGGCCAGACCCTCGCCCTGCTGCTGGGCCGCGCCGGACACGACGTCATCGCCCTGGAACGCTGGCCCAGCCCCTACGCCCTGCCCCGCGCCGTGCACTTCGACCACGAGATCGGCCGCATCCTCCAGTCCGCCGGGGTCGCGCGGGAGGTGCGCGCGGTCACCGACGCCGTACCCGACTCCTACGAATGGCGTTCCGCGACCGGCGAACCCCTGGTGCGCATCGACTGGTCCGGCCACGGCATCTCCGGCTGGCCGACCGCCAGCTTCTTCTCCCAGCCCCAGCTGGAGGGGGTCCTCGCCGAGGCGGCCGAGCGCCTGCCCACCGTCACCGTGCGCCGCGACTGCGAGGTCACCGGCCTCGAACTCGGCGCCGAGCACGTCGTGTTGACCACCGGCCGGGGCGACGGCGCCGGGCAGGTCAGGGCGCGGTACGTGATCGGCGCGGACGGCGCGAACAGCTTCGTCCGCTCGGGTATGGCCACGTCCGTCACCGACCTCGGCTTCTTCTACGACTGGCTGATCGTGGACGTGCTGCCGCACGATCAGGCCGAATGGTCGCCGATGAACTGGCAGTTGTGCGATCCGCGGCGCCCCACGACCATCGTCTCGGGCGGACCGGGCCGCCGCCGCTGGGAGTTCATGCGGCTGCCGGACGAGAGCGTGGAGGACCTCAACTCCGAGGACGCCGCCTGGCGTCTGCTCCGGCCGTGGGGGCGCACCCCGGAGAACACCACGATCGAGCGGCACACCGTGTACACCTTCCAGGCGCGGTGGGTCGACCGCTGGCGCGAGGACCGGCTGATCCTCGCGGGGGACGCCGCCCACCAGATGCCGCCCTTCGCCGGCCAGGGCATGTGCTCCGGGCTGCGGGACGCCGCCAACCTCGCCTGGAAACTGGACCTCGTCCTCACCGGACATGCCGACCCGGCCCTGCTCGACACCTACACCTCCGAACGCAGCGAACACGTCCAGCACGCCATCGGCATGTCCATTGCCCTCGGCCAGGTGATCTGCGTCCTGGATCCCGACGAAGCGGCGGCCCGCGACGCCCGGATGATCGCCGCAGGCGCCGATCCGCGCCACGCCCTGCCACCGATGCCCCCTCCTGTCCTCGGCGACGGCGTCCTCCAGCGGGCGCCCGACGGAAGCCGGGCCGCCGACGTCGGCCACCTCACCCCGCAGTTCGAGGTCACCCACGAGGGCCGGACCGCCCCGCTGGACGACCTGACCGGCGGCGGGTTCACCGTGCTGACCGACGGCACGGCGCCGCTCGACGCGCTCGACGCATCACAGCGCGCCTTCCTCGACGCCATCGGTGCCACGCTCGTCCCCCTCTACGCCGACACCGCCCCGCCCGGCGGCTACCACGACGCCCCCGACTGCTACCTGCCCCACATGCGCGAGCACGGCCACACGGCCGCCGTGGTCAGGCCCGACTTCTACCTGTTCGGCGCCGCGACCGACGGAGCGGGGCTGAGGGAACTCGTCGGCCAGCTGCGCGAGCAACTCCAGCACCCCAGCGGCACCGCGGACCGCGCCGAGCCCGGTGCGCTGACCGCCGTCGCGGAACGGTAGCGGTCCGGGACGGGGCACGCGGCCGGCCGCACGGCCCGTGCCCCGTCGTCCAGCCCGGGCCCCCAGCCTGGGGGACCCAGCCCGGGCCCCCAGGGTGGGACCGGCAGTACCAGGCTGCCCGGCGGTGACCCTGCGACGATGGACGCATGAGTGGATCCGGCGAGCTGGCGACCGTGCTGCGCGCATGGCGGGAACGGCTGACGCCGCAGACGGTGGGCCTGCCGGCCGGCACCGGGCCGCGCACCTCCGGGCTGCGGCGCGAGGAACTGGCCGTCCTGGCGGAGGTCTCGGCGGACTACATCGTGCGGCTGGAGCAGGGACGGGCGTCGGCGCCCTCCGCGCAGGTGTGCGCCGCACTGGCCCGTGCCCTCCAGCTCAGCGACTCCGAACAGGACCACCTGTTCCGGCTCGCCGGTCACGCCACCGGCGGCGGCCGTATCAACCGCTTCGTCCCCGCCAGCCTGCGCCGCCTCGTCGAGCGCAGCGGTGACCGGCCCATGGCCGTCTTCGACGCGATGTGGGACCTGCTGCTGTGGAACAGGATGTGGGCGGCCCTCATGGGCGACCCCACGGAGCTGCGCCCGGAGGACCGCAACGTGCTGTGGCTGCACTTCTCCCGCTCCGCCGACTGCAACATGCACGAGCCCGAGACCCAGGACGCCTTCGGTGTCTCCATGACCGCCGACCTGCGCCGCAGCCTGGGCCGCTACCCGGACGACCCCCGGCTGCTCCGGCTCGTGGAGCGGCTCGACGAGCGCAGCGAACGCTTCCGCCGGCTCTGGCAGCGGCACGAGATCGCCGAGCACGACGCGGCCACGAAGAGGATCGACCACCCCACGGTGGGGCCCCTGGAACTCGACTGCGACATCCTGAGCACCGACCGGGGCGACCTGCGCATCGTCATGTACAGCGCCGCGCCCGGCAGCGAGGACGACGGCAAGCTCGCGCTCCTGGCCGCCATCGGCATCCAGGAGATGGGCGTCGCACCCTGACGCCGCGCGCCCGGGGCAGAGGCCGTGACGCCTCAGAGCGGGCCGTGCCGGTTCAGGAACCCGTCCCGCCCGGCCCGAGCAGCCGCCGCAGGGACGGCAGCAGTGTCTCCATGTCCGTGCCGCTGCGCAGGACGACCACGGTCGTGCCGTCCTCGCCCGTCCCCTCCACGGTGGACGAGCCGGCGCCCGGCACCAGGAACAGCGCGAGCACCTCGCGCATCGCGTCGTCCATCTCCGCGCCCGGGTCGGTCGACTCCCCGCGCAGCCAGCGCCGCAGCACATGGTTGTGGGCGGCGACCACGTTCGCCGCCATCAGCTCCGCCCGCAGGGGCCCCGCCGTCCCGGTGTCGCCCATCCAGTCCGAGATGAACTCGCGGAACAGCCGCTGGTAGCGGGCCACACTGACGATCTCCCGCTCCCGCAGCGCGGGCACCTTGCTGGTCAGCGCGTACCGGCGCAGCGCCAGGTCACCCTCGTCGAGGTAGTGCATCAGCACGATCCGGACCGCGTCCGAGACGGCGACCAGGGCGGTGGCGTGCGTGGAACCGGCGAGCCGGTCCCCGATCGTCGCGAGCAGCCGGTCGTGGTCCGGGAAGATGACCTCTTCCTTGGACCGGTAGTGACGGAAGAACGTGGTGCGCCCCACCCCGGCCCGCTCGGCGACCTCGTCGATGGTCATCAACGCCGCCCGCCCCCAGGGGCAGGACTACGCGTACAGCCGCGACAGCGTCTCCGCCCTCCACTCGGCCGGGGTTCCCATACTGGCCGGCACCGACGCCTTCTCCGGCCCCGGGCCGCTCCCGGAGCCCGTCCGGCACGGCCCCGGACTCCACCACGAGCTGGCGCTGCTCGTCGGCGCTGGCCTCACCCCGGCCGAAGCCCTCCGTGCCGCGACCGACCTGCCCGCCCGGCACTTCGGCCTGACCGACCGCGGCACCGTGCGCCCCGGCCTCCGTGCCGACCTCCTCCTGATCGACGGCGACCCGCTGGCCGACATCGGCGCCACCCGCGGGATCCGGCGCATCTGGGCCGCCGGACAGGACATCACCCCCACCGCCTGAAGCCCCTCACCCCAGCACCGACCGGCGAGACGAAGAAGGAACCCTCATGCCCGACGCATCCGGTGGACTCGACGAACTGATCGACGTCCACGCGCACTTCGTGACCGACTCCTACGTGGCGGCCGCCCGGGCCGCCGGGCACACGCAGCCGGACGGCATGCCCGGCTGGCCCGCCTGGAGCGCGGAGGAACACCTGCGGCTCATGGACCGGCACGGCATCCGCACCTCACTGCTGTCCGTGTCCTCCCCGGGCACCCACTTCGGCGACGACACCGCCGCCCGGGCCCTCACCCGCGAGGTCAACGAGTACGCCGCCGAGGTCGTCCGCGCCCACCCCGGCCGCTTCGGTCACTTCGCCTCGCTGCCCCTGCCGGACGTGGACGGCTCGCTCGCCGAACTCGCCTTCGCGCTGGACGAGTTGGGCAGTGACGGCGTCACCATCGAGACCAACGCGCACGGCCGGTACCTCGGCGACCCGCTCTTCGAGCCGCTCTGGGCCGAACTCGACCGCCGGCGCGCCGTGGTCTTCGTCCACCCCACCTCGCCCGTCCATCCCGAGACGGTCGCCGTCGGGCGGCCCCGGCCGATGCTGGAGTTCCTCTTCGACTCGACCCGGACCGTCTCCGACCTGGTGCTCACCGGGGTGCTGTCCCGGTACCCGGGCGTGCGGTGGGTCTTCACCCACGGCGGTGGCACCCTCCCGCTGCTGGCCGACCGCATCGAACTCTTCCGCACCGCGTTCGGCGGCGGCTCAGCGGACGACCTCACCGTCCAGGAGCAGGTCGCGCGGCTGTGGTTCGACATGGCAGGCACGCCCTTCCCCCACCAGGTGCCCGCCCTGGAGCGCAGCTTCGGCACCGAGCGGCTGCTGTACGGCAGCGACCACTGCTGGACTCCGGGCGAGGCGGTCGGGCCGCAGATCGCCTCCATCGACGACGCCGTCCAGCCTTCCGGTACCACCTGGCGGGCCCTGACCTCGGCCAACGCCGCACGCCTGCTCGCGCGCGACGACGTCGAGGGACCTCGCACCGGGAGGTGATCCGGGGCGCCTCACGTGTTCCGCTGGACGACGCCCCGTGTGGTGAGGGCGACCGGGTCGCCGCCGGTGAAGTCGCCCGGCGGGATACCCGGATGGTGGCCCTGCGCCGGGGTGGGCGGCTCGTCGTGGGCGCTGAGGGTGAGGCGCGAGACGATGCGGTAGCGGTCGCCGCGGTAGAGCGAGTGGACGTACTCCACCGCACGGCCGCGGCTGTCCGTGGTGAGCCGCTCGAAGAGCAGCGCGGGGGACAGCTCCGGGACATGGAGCAGGTCGGCCTCGGCGCGGGTGACGACGGTCGGCTCGATGGACTGCACGGCCTGGCTGACGTGGACGCCGTGCCGGTCGCGCAGATGCTCGTAGAGGTCGCCCTGTACCAGTTCGTCACTGGTCAGTCCGGGTGCGAGGTCGGCCCGGACGTGCAGGTGCTCGATGGCCATGGGGGAGCCGTCGACGAGGCGCAGCCGTGCGACGTAGAGGATCTCGGCGGCGGGGGAGACGCGGAGCTTGCGGCTGATGCGGGCGCCGGCCGGCTGTCTGCTGAACTCCAGCAGTCTGCTGGTCCATTCGCCCGCGGCCGGCGGCACGCTCAGGGAGTTCTGGTCCGAGACCAGCTCCTGGGTGATCTTCTCGGCGGCCACGAACATGCCGCGGCCGTGCTCACGGACGAGGAGTCCGGCGACCACCAGTTCGTCGACCGCCGCCCGAAGTGTCGGGCGTGACACGCCGAGTTGCGAACACAGGGCGCGCTCGGAGGGGATGGCGTCGCCGGGGCTGCGCGCCTCGATCAGTTCGAGGACGGCGTCACGGACCCGCTCGCGCTTGAGCATCGCGCCGGAGGCCGCCGCGTCGATCTCCATACCGGGCTCTCGTCCGTCGTCGGGGAACGTGGTGGTCAACTATAACCGGCCCACTGGTCAGTTCTCAGGTGTCCGGGCAGGTCCAGGGCTTTCGCTCGCCCAGATGCCTCCACACGTCAAGTTGCCGCTCCGACAAGGGGGGTTGACGGTTGAATTGGTCTATGCCACCTTCATGCCGCCACCAACTGGTAAACACCCGGCCCTGAATTGGTCAGGTCGGGGTTCCTCTCGCGCACCACCCCCACGATTCCGCCCTCCCCGGACGGCGGGAGCGACGAAAGGAAACTGTCGGATGAGCAACCGTGCCCATCGCCGCGGCATCCGCGCGGCCCTCGCCCTGACCGCCGTCACGGGATGCGCGGCCCTGGCCGCCGTTCCCCTCGGCACCACCTCCGCGGCCGCCGCCGCGGGCGACGGCATCGCCGTCCAGTACCGCACCAGCGCCGCCGGGGCCACCGCCGACCAGAGCGAACCGTGGTTCAAGGTGCGCAACACCGGCACCACCACCGTCCAGCTGAACCAGGTCAAGATCCGCTACTACTTCAAGGCGGACTCCGCGAACGCCACCTACCGGTTCGCCTGTTCCTGGGCCGTCAAGGGTTGCTCGGCGATCACCGGCACCTTCGGCACTCTCGCCAACCCCACCGCCACGGCCGACCGTTACCTGGAGATCGGCTTCACCTCCGCCGCCGGCAGCCTCGCCCCCGGTGCCGACACCGGCGACATGCAGCTGCGCTTCCACCAGTCCAACTGGCAGACGCTGCGGCAGAGCGACGACTACTCCTTCAGCGGCTCCCAGACCGCCTACGGCGACTGGACCAAGGTCACCGCGCAACTGTCGGGCGCCAACGTCTGGGGCACCGCCCCCACCGGCAACGACCCGACCGACCCCACCGACCCTCCGACCGACCCGCCCGGCGGCGGCCAGACCCTGTTCGACGACTTCTCCTACGCCTCGCACACCGACCCCGCCCTCTCCAGCCACGGCTGGAGCGTCCGCGCCAACTCCGGCGGGCCGGGCGTCCCCGGCGCCACCTGGGACCCCTCCAAGGTCACCTTCGTCAACCAGAGCGGCAACACGGTGATGAACCTGGAGACCTCCAGCGCCGGCACCGGCTCCACCACCAGGCACACCGAAGTCCTCACCAGGGCCACGAAGTTCAAGAACGGCACCTACGCGGCCCGGGTGAAGTTCTCCGACGCGCCCAAGTACGGCCCCGACGGCGACCGCGTCGTCCAGACCTTCTTCACCATCAACGACCTCAAGGCCCCGATGGCCGACGACTACGCCGAGTACGACTTCGAGTACCTGCCCAACGGCGGCTGGGGCGAGCCGGCGAACATCCTGTACACGACGTCCTGGGAGACCTACAACCCTGACCCGTGGCAGGCGGTCAACCAGCACAGCGAGAGCCGCACGAGCTTCGCCGGCTGGCACGACCTGGTCGTCACCATCGACAACAGCAACATCACCTACTACGTCGACGGGCAGCACTTCGGCACCCACGACGCCGCCTATCTGCCCGAGCGGCCCATGTCGATCAACTTCAACCAGTGGCTGATCGACCTCGACGGTCAGACCTCCACCACCCCGCGCGCCTACGACCAGCAGGTCGACTACGTCCTGCACGTCAAGGACCAGGTCCTCACCCCGGCCCAGGTCTCCGCGAAGGTCGCCGCCCTGCGCGGCGCCGGAACGGCCTTCGTCGACGAGGTCCCGGCCCCGTGACCGCGACGCCGCCCCCGGGCCGTATGTCCCGGGGGCGGCGTGGCCGGTCAGTCCAGCGGCTCGATCCAGATGTTGCGGTAGCGGACCTTGCTGCCGTGGTCCTGCAGGCGGATCGCGCCCGCCGTCGGCGTCTCCGGTGCGCCGCCCCCGGTGGGGGAGGTGATGGCGACGTCGTCGTGGACGGTCCTGCCGTTCCACTTCATGGTCAGCCGGGCGTCGGCGGTCTTGTTCCCGGCCTCGTCGTAGCGGGCCGCGCGGAAGACGATGTCGTACGACTGCCAGGTCTCCGGTGCCCGTGCCGCGTTGACGTCCGCGGCCTTGCGGCTGTAGACCGACGCGGCCTCGTTGTCCGCGAGGTCGGTGTCGCCGTACGAGTCCAGGATCTGGATCTCGTAGCGGTCCTGGAGGTAGACGCCGCTGTTGGCGCGGTCCTGGCCGGTCACGTCCGGCGGCAGGTTCGGCAGCCGGAACTCCACATGCAGCCGGAAGTCACGGTAGGCGGTCTTGGTGCGCAGATCGCCGCAGCAGACCTCCATGCCGCCGTCCGCCAGCAGCGGCCACTGCGCCGTCCGGCCCGAGGGGTGCTGCCACAGCGACCGGTCCACGCCGTCGAACAGGGTGACGCGCTCACCGGACCGGTGCACCGTGAGCAGGTCGAGGTTGACGTGCCCGTCGTCGCCGGGGTCGTTGCGGTAGGCGATGGTGTTGGTTCCGGCCCGGAGGGTGAGTTTCTCCGTCTGGGTGGACCAGGTCTCCCAGTCGCCGGTGCTGAGCAGCCGGGTCTGCCGCACCTTCTCACCGTTGACGGCGACACTGACCGCCTTGGTCCCGGCGAAGGGGTTCGGCCCGTTGGAGTAGCGCAGCCCCACGTCGTAGGTGCCGGCCCGGGGGACGTCGACGGTGAACGTGGTCGTCGCGCCCTGCGTGCCGTAGCCGTCGACGAACGAGGCGCCCGAGAAGCCGCCGTGGTCGGTGTTGGTGCCGGCCCCGCCGCCGAGGGCGGCCTCCTCCGCCTCGTACAGCTTCTTCGGCGGCTGCGCGCCGGTGAGGTTGTTGAGCGTGTACCAGGCCTCGGTGCTCCACAACGAGTCGCCCGACGCCGAGCTGAACGGCCGCGGCGAGCGGACGTGCACGACATGGCCGGGCTTGAGGCCGGCGACGGAGAGCCGCACCTTCTTGCCGTTCCGGGACAGCTTCGCCGAGCGGACCGTCAGGGTCTCCTCGTCCACCTTCGGCCCGCCGTAGGCGGGGGTGGGCACGTAACGCCACTGCTTGACCCGGTAGCGGTCCGCGAGCTTGTCGGCGGTCTCCTGCGACAGCGGCTGGGTGTACTCCAGCTCGAAGCCGCCGCCGACGGCACGCATCTTGAGTATGTCGAAGGCGTTGCCGCTGTTGGGCGTGAGCTTTTGCAGACCGTGGCTCAGCTTGCCCTCCTGCCCCCAGTTGCCGCCCGCGCCGAGCCCGCCGGCGTAGACCGCGCCGTCAGGTCCGCGGCTGATGCGGGTCACGCCCGCTTCCAGGCCCTGTGTGTGCCGGAAGACGGCGCCCTGGTACTGGCCCTTGACCTTCTCCAGATACGCCCGCTGGAGCCCGCCGTAGGTGACGTCGCCGAAGAGCATCTGGCCGGCGTAGCGGCCCTTGTCGACGTAGATCGGGGTGCTGGGGGAGTTGGCGATCTCGTTCTGCGGGAGCCACAGGACGGGCTGGGTGACGGGCTTCGCGTCGAACGGGCCGTCGGGGTTGGTGTAGTGGTTGAAGAAGCGGTCCTGCTTGATGTGCACCAGCTTGGAGGCGGGCAGCCAGCCGCCCTGGTTGTCGGTGACGAAGAGGTCGCCCCCGGGGCCGAACCCGATGCCGTTGGGGGTGCGCAGACCGCCTGCGACGTAGGAGACCTTGCCGGTCTTGCGGTTGACCTTGATCGTGGTGCCCCGGTTCGGCGCGGGCTGCGGATCAGTGGTGGCGCCACCGTAGTTGATGGCGACGGACAGGTTCAGATAGAAGAACCCGTCCCGGTAGAGCAGCCCGAACGCGAACTCGTGGAAGTTCCCGCCGTACGGCCAGGTCGCGACGGTGCGCGTGGAGTCGATGACGTCGTCGCCGTCGCTGTCCGTCAGCTCGGTCAGCTCGTGCTTCTGCGACACGTAGAGCTTGCCCGCGACGTACTTGACGCCCATCGGCTCCTTGAGCCCGGAGGCGATCCTCTTCGTGGTCACCTTGTCGGGGCCGGTGGCGCCGGTGACGTTGTCCAGCAGGTACACCTCGCCCGCCGTGGTCTGGGAGCCGCCCCAGGTGGTGACGGCGAGCCGGTCGTCGGGCAGCCAGTCCATCGCCGTGATCTGCGGTTCGAAGCCCGCGGGGCGCAGGTTCGTCAGGTCGTAGTCGGGGTGGACCTCGGTCAGCGGCAGGCCGTCGCCCGGGGTGTCGAAGGCGCCCTCGCACTCCTTGCGCCCCGGCGCCGTCACGCGCACCACGTCGGCCTCGGTGCTGAGGACCGAGTCGGGCACCAGGGCGAAGCCGGAGGCGCCGGGCGGCTGCCAGGCGAGGGTGACCTGCTGCCCGCCGCCGCGCTCGAAGTGGTCGATGCGCAGCGTGTGGTGGCCGGCCGCCAACTCGACGGTGCCGTCCTTGGGTTCGGCGCCGTGGAGTCCGTCGTGGTCGATGACGATCCGGTCGTCGATCAGCAGCTGCGAGCCGTCGTCGCTGGTGAGCCGGAAGGAGTAGGTGCCGTCCTGCGGTACGTCGATGTTGGCGGTGACCTGGCTGACGAAGTTGGACTCGAAACCGAAGTCCTCGACGGTGGAGAAGTCGATGCGCGGCTTCAGCTTGTCGATGTTCGGGGTCTGGCCGGGCTTGAGCGTGCAGAGCTCGCTCAGCGGGGTCTGCACGTCGAAGACGCGCAGGGTGACTCCCGGTTCCTGCGGGGGCAGTTCGGCGACGGCCGGCCGCGGATCGGCCTGCGCCGGGCCGCCGGTCAGGCCCAGGGCGACGGCGCCGCAGATCAGTGCGGTGGTCAGGGTGCGGAGCGGACCGTGTCTTCGCGGGGGCTGTGCGCTCATACGTCCTCCTCACGTCCCGTACCGGGTACGGGACCTGGCTGCGGGTGACGGGTGGGGCGGGGGTGGAGCGAAATGCCGTGGCGCGCGGGACACGCTAGGAGACTTCTTCCGGTGCGTCCATCTCTTTGTACGCAGTCAGTACAAAGTGTGACCGAGGCGAGACGAAGTGCCGTGCCGGGAGCCGGTGTTGCAGGTGGAGAGGTTGAAGGTCAAGGCTGGGGGACGGCGTCGTCGGGGAGCGCTGCCACGACCCACGCGATGGCCGCCGCGGCGCTGTCCACGAACTCCGTCGGACGCCCGGGGACATGCACCCGGAAGCGGCCGTCCTTGGTCGGCATGACCTTCGGCAGGTCGTGGCAGGCGGGAGGTGCCGCCCGGCGGCTGAACGTGAGCCAGAAGATGCTCCGCCCCGGTGACAGGGCCCGCAGCCGCGGCTGTTCGTAGGCGGCCTCCAGCAGATCGGACAGCACATGGTCCTGCCGGCGTACGGCGGACTCGCGCATCTGCCGCCAGCGCACCGACACCGCCTCGGCCTCGCCGAGCTCGTGCGCCTCCGCCAGCTCCCAGGTCCGCAAGTAGGGCCACGCGGCCACGAGTTCGCGTACGCGCGTGGCCCGCGGCCACGCCTCCATCACGCCGACGACCTCGGACAGTTCATCGGTCACGCCGGTGGCCATGTGGACACCGCCGGCCCAGCAGTCCACGCTGAAGCAGCGCTCCTGCTCCGCCGTCACGACGGTCACTGACCGTCCTCCGACAGCCACTTGGGCCGCGACATGGCGCCAGCCCGGTGACTCCGTCAGCTCGACCAGCAGGCGGTGGCCCGAGCGCTCGGCCGCTGCCTGGAGGGCGTTGCGCAGCGAACCCGCCCGCGCCACCTCCGGATAGAGCGCCATGTACTTGGCCATCGGATCGTGCGGCGTCGCGCCGGGAAGCTGTTCTGTCATCCGACCGATTTTGCCAGGCCGTCGAAGGTGACCGGCCATCGAAGGTGACCGGCCGTCGAAGGTGACCGGTCGCCGAGGGTGGCCGGCCGTGCCGCCGGCTCAGGCCGGCTGCCAGATCCGGGCGAGCGCCTCCGGGGTGAGGACGTCGCCGGGCGTGCCCTGTCCGACCAGGCGTCCCTCGCTGAGGAGGAGACAGGCGTCCGCCGAGCGGGCGGCCGGGAGGTCGTGCGTGGCCTGGACGACGGTGGTCCCGTCGGCGACCAGTTCCCTGAGCAGCTCGGTGATGCGGTCCCTGGCCTCGGGGTCGAGCCCGGTCGTCGGCTCGTCGAGCAGCAGCAGGTCGGACCGCTGGGCGAGCCCCTGGGCGATCAGCACGCGCTGGCGCTGCCCGCCGGACAGCTCGCCGAGCTGGCGGGTGGCCAGGTCGGCGACGCCCAGCCGCTCCAGTGCGGAGTCGACGACCGTCCGGTCCTGACGGGTGAGCCGCCGCCACGGCCCGCGTTCGCCCCAGCGGCCCATCTCCACGGTCTGCCGCGCGGTCAGCGGCAGCGCGTCGCCGACCGGGCCGCGCTGCGGGACGAAGGCGGGCGGGCGGGGGTCGGCGTACTCGACGTGTCCGGATGTGGCGTCGATCACCCCGGCGAGGACCGCGAGCAGTGTGGACTTCCCGCTCCCGTTCGGCCCCACGAGCGCGGTCATCGCCAAGGCCGTTATGTCGACGCTGAGTTGACGGAGCACGGGGCGGCCGGGGTAGCCCGCGTCGACGGTGGTGCAGCGGGCGCGCAGCTTCGCCGCCTCGATGGTGGGAGCCAGGGGGCGGTGTTTGTTGAACATGATTGTCATTGTAGTGTCTGGGTCATGGAGTGGTTGACGGCCCCCTTCGAGGTGGCTTTCGTGCAACGGGCCCTGTGGGCCGGGATTCTGGTGTCGGCGATCTGCGCCCTCGCCGGCACATGGGTGGTGCTCAGGGGGATGGCCTTCCTCGGGGACGCCATGTCCCACGGCCTGCTGCCGGGCGTCGCGGTCGCCGCGCTGCTGGGCGGCAACCTGCTCGTGGGGGCGGTGGTGAGCGCGGCGGTCATGACGGCCGGTGTCACCGCCCTCGGCCGCGTTCCTAGGCTCTCCCAGGACACCGGCATCGGACTGCTCTTCGTCGGCATGCTCTCGCTCGGCGTGATCATCGTGTCCCGCTCGCAGTCGTTCGCGGTCGATCTCACCGGGTTCCTCTTCGGCGACGTCCTCGCCGTACGCGACAGCGACCTGATGCTCCTGGGGGCGGCGCTGCTGCTCGCGCTGCTGGTGTCGGCGCTCGGCCATCGCGCCTTCCTGGCCCTGGCCTTCGACGAGCGCAAGGCCCGCACGCTGGGGCTGCGCCCCCGGTTGGCGCACGCCGTGCTGCTGGGGCTGCTGGCCCTGGCCATCGTCGCCTCCTTCCACATCGTGGGCACGCTGCTCGTCCTCGGCCTGCTGATCGCCCCGCCGGCGGCGGGACTGCCCTGGGCCCGGAGTGTGCGCGGTGTGATGCTGCTCGCCGCGGTGCTCGGCGCGGGCGCCACCTTCGGGGGGCTGCTGCTCTCCTGGCATCTGCGCACCGCGGCCGGTGCGACGGTCTCGGCCCTCGCGGTGAGCCTCTTCTTCCTGTCGCACGGGGCGTCCGTGATCCGGCACCGGCGCGGTGAGCGGGTTGCCGAGCAGGCCGCGTCCGCGGGCGCAGGGGCAGGCTCAGGCGCGCCGCCGGTGACCTCCCGTACCGCGCCTCCCCTGTCGGACGCCGCCACCGAACGGTCCGGGAGCACCCCTCCGATCTCCGGCGCCGCCCCCGAACTCTCCGGGACCACCCCCGCCCCCCGACCGCACCGACTCTGAGGCGATCCTCTTGTCCCTCCGCAGAAACGTCACGTCACTGACGCCGGCGCTCCTGACCCTGGCCGTTCTGATCACCGGTTGCGCAGGTCAGGCCGACGACGCCAAGTCCGCCTCCGAAGAGGCCTCGTCCTCCCCGACGACCCCCCACGGCTACGTCGAAGGAGCCACCGAGGCGGCCGAGCAGCAGTCCCGGCTGGTGCTCGGCGACACCGGGACCGGCGCCACCCAGGTGCTCGACCTGATCACCGGCAAGGTCCGCGACACCGCACGCCGAGCGGACGCCGCCGGACTCACCACCGACGGCCGCTTCGCGTACTTCCACGGCCCGGACGGCACCCACGTCCTCGACAGCGGTGCCTGGACCGTCGACCACGGAGACCATGTGCACTACTACCGCGCGAGAATCCAGGAGGTCGGCGCCCTCCCCGGAGGAACCGCCACCGCCGTCCGCGGCGACTCCGGCGTGACCGTGGTGACACGCGCCGACGGCGAGGCGGCCGTCTACTCCCGAGCCGGACTGGAGAAGGGCACCGTCGGCAGCCCCGACGCCCTTCCCGGGGGCTACGCGGCGCCGGTGGTGCCGTACGCGGAACACCTGGTCGCCCTCACCCGGGCCGCCGGGAAGGGCCCGGCGAAGGTCGCCGTGCTCGACCGGTCGGGCAAGCGGGTCGCCGCACCGGAGGCCGAGTGCACCGACCCCGAGGGCGACGCGGTGACCCGGCGCGGAGTCGTCCTCGGCTGCGCCGACGGCGCGCTGCTCGTCAAGGAGGACGCAGGCACCTTCACCGCCGAGAAGATCCCGTACCCCGAGGACGCACCCGACGAGGAGCGCGCCACGGTCTTCCGGCACCGCGCCGGCAGCACCACCCTCACCGCACCGGCCGGCGACGGCGCGGTCTGGGTCCTGGACGTCACCGAGCGATCCTGGACCCGGGTCGAGACCGGACCCGTGGTCGCCGCCAACACCGCGGGCGAGGGCGCACCGCTGCTCGTCCTGGAGACCGACGGAGCCCTGCACGCCTACGACATATCGAGCGGCGAGGAGGGCGCGGTCACCGAGCCCCTCCTGGAAGACGTGGTGAAGGACGCTTCGGCACCGGTCATCGAGGTCGACCGGAGCCGGGCCTACCTCAACGACCCGTCGGGCAGGCGTGTGTACGAGGTCGACTACAACGACAACCTCCGTATCGCCCGCACGTTCGACCTGGATCTCCGGCCGTCGATGATGGTGGAGACGGGCCGATGAGCATGCGTGCACGGACGGCGCGGCTGCGCGCCCTGCTGCTGACCCTGGTCACCTTCTGCGTCGTCGCGTCGGCCGCCGCCTGCACGAGTGGCGAGCAGCGGCCCCAGGTCGTGGTCACGACGAACATCCTCGGAGACATCACCCGCGAGATCGTCGGCGGCGAGGCGGACGTCAGCGTCCTGATGAAACCGAACGCCGACCCCCACTCCTTCGGGCTGTCGGCGATGCAGGCCGCCGAACTGGAGAACGCGGACCTGGTCGTCTACAACGGCCTGGGCCTGGAGGAGAACGTCCTGCGCCACGTCGAGGCCGCCCGCGACTCCGGAGTCGCCGTCTTCGCGGCCGGTGAGGCGGCCGACCCCCTCACCTTCCGCACCGGTGACGAGGACGGCGGCGACGAGGAGACCGCTGCGCCCGACCCGCACTTCTGGACCGACCCCGACCGCGTACGCAAGGCCGCCGGCCTCATCGCCGACGAGGTCGTCGAACATGTCGAGGGCGTGAGCGAGAAGGCCGTACGGGACAACGCCCAACGCTACGACGGTCAACTCGCCGATCTCACGGCGTGGATGGAGAAGTCGTTCGCGGCCGTGCCCGAGGACCGGCGCGCCCTGGTGACGAACCATCACGTCTTCGGCTACCTCGCCGACCGCTTCGGATTCCGGGTGATCGGCGCCGTCATACCCAGCGGCACGACCCTCGCCTCACCCAGCTCCTCCGACCTGCGCTCCCTCACCCACGCGATGCGGGAGGCCGGGGTACGCACCGTCTTCGCCGACTCCTCCCAGCCCACCCGGCTGGCCGAGGTGCTCCGCCAGGAGATGGGCGGCGGTGTCGACGTCGTCGCCCTGTACTCCGAATCGCTCACCGAGAAGGGCGAGGGCGCCGGCAGCTACCTGGAAATGATGCGCGCCAACACCACGGCCATGACCGAGGGCCTCACCACCAACTGACCCGCAACGCAACGCGGTTCGGCGTACCGACGCCGGCCGTCCCACCCCAGACCCGCCCCCGCCGGGGGCCGGAGAGGACACGCACGCGATGAACAAGCCGACACGCACCCGCACGCTCACGGGCACCGCCCTCGCCCTGACGGCGACCATGGCGCTGACCGCCTGCGGCGGAAGCGACGACGCCTCCTCCTCCAGTAAGCCGAAGCAGACGAAGGGCGGCGAGGCCGCGCCGGTCGGGAACCCGATCGTCGCCACCTACGACGGCGGGATGTACGTCCTCGACGGCGAGACCCTGAAGCTGGCGAAGACCGTCGACCTGCCCGGCTTCAACCGGCTCAACCCGGCGGGCGACGAGGAGCACGTCGTCGTCTCCACCGACACCGGGTTCCGCATGTTCGACGCGGCCCAACAGGACTTCACCGGTGTCGAGTTCAAGGGCGCCAAGCCCGGCCACGTCGTACGGCACGCCGGCCGGACGATCCTGTTCACCGACGGCACCGGCGAGGTGAACGTCCTCGACGCCGAGCGGCTCGCCGACGGCACGAAGTCACGGACCCGCACCTACACCACAGCCGAACCCCACCACGGCGTCGCCATCGAACTCAGCGACGGCGAACTCCTCACCACGCTGGGCACCGAGGAGAGCCGCACCGGCGCCCTGGTCCTGGACAAGTCGAACAAGGAGATCGCCCGCGCGGAGAACTGCCCCGGCGTGCACGGCGAGGCCGCCGCGAAGGACGAGGTCATAGCCGTCGGCTGCGAGGACGGCATCCTGCTCTACAAGGACGGCGACTTCACCAAGATCGACGCCCCCGACGACTACGGCCGCATCGGCAACCAGGCCGGCAGCGACCTCTCCCCGATCCTCCTCGGCGACTACAAGACCGACCCCGACGCGGAACTCGAACGCCCCACCCGGATCTCCCTGATCGACACCCGGACGGCCAAGCTGCGCCTGGTCGACCTCGGCACCAGCTACTCCTTCCGCTCCCTCGCCCGCGGCCCCCACGGCGAGGCCCTGGTGCTCGGCACCAACGGCACCCTCCACGTCATCGACCCGGAGACGGGCAAGGTGGAGAGGAAGATCGACGCGGTCGGCGACTGGACCGAGCCCCTGGACTGGCAGCAGCCCCGGCCCACCCTCTTCGTCCGCGACCACACGGCCTACGTCTCCGAGCCCGGCAAGCGCCAACTGCACGCCTACGACCTGAACTCGGGCGAGAAGCTCACCTCCGTGACACTCCCGAAGAGCACCAACGAACTCTCCGGCACGGTGGCCGGCCACTGACCGCCCCCACCGGGACGCCCGCCGAGCAGGACTCGGCGGGCGTCCCGCCCTGAAACGGCCTCGACCGTAATGTGTTTGACGCTCCGGGGAGCATGCCGGTCGGATGGCAGGCCATGAGCACAGAGCAGATGCACCCCGGCACCCATCCCCTCGACGACGCCCTCGTGGGGAAGCTGGTCGCGGGACAGTTCCCGCAGTGGGCGGGGCTGGCGGTCGAGCGGTTCGCGTCCGGCGGCACCGTCAACGCCATGTACCGGCTGGGCCCGGACATGGTCGTACGGCTTCCACTGGTCGAGGACGGGGCCCGGGACGTTGCACCGGAGCGAACCTGGCTGCCCCGGCTCGCGCCCCTCCTGCCCACGCCGATCCCCGAAGTGCTCGGGGAGGGACGGCCCGCCGAGGGATACCCGTGGCCGTGGTCGGTGTACCGCTGGCGTACCGGCGAGAACCCCGAGACCGGTGCGCTCACCGAACCCGCCCTGCTGGCGCGGGACTTGGCCGGGTTCGTGAAGGCGATGCGGAGCATCACGGTGCCGGGCGCGCCGCGGGCGCATCGTGGTGGGCCGCTCTCCTCCCTGGACGCGCAGACCCGGGTGGCGATCGAAGAGCTGCGCGGCATCCCGGAGGAGGCCGTCGACTGCGACGCCGCCACCGAGATCTGGGCACAAGCGCTGAGGGCCCCGTCCTGGGACGGCCCGCCGGTATGGCTGCACGCCGACCTGATGCCGGGGAACCTACTGGTGGAGGGCGGCCGACTCACCTCCGTGATCGACTTCGGCTGTCTGGGCACCGGCGACCCGGCCTGCGACCTGTTCCCGGCATGGAACCTGCTGCCGACCGGCGCGCGAGAGATCTTCCGCGAGGCCCTGGACGTCGACGAGGCCACCTGGACCCGAGGACGGGCCCGAACCCTCTCACAGGCCCTGATCGCCCTGCCGTACTACCGCCGCACCAACCCGACGATGACACACAACGCCCGCCATGTGATCCGAACGGTACTCGGCGAGGACTGACAGGTGAGACCACGCCCGGCCCCCACGCCCCTCCGAGCGAGCGGCCGAGCTGCAGCAACTTCGCCGTCCCGTCGGACGGGTGGCGAAGAGCCACCACGCCGGTCCCGTCACGGGACAGCGTCAGCGGAGCGCTGCGAGTTCCTGGACGAGACGGGTGGGTGTGCCGAGGAAGACGTCGACCGGTACGGGGCCGTGGGCGAGGTTGAGTGTGTCGAGACGGTAAGTCCAGTCGCCACCGTTGGAGCCTGCGAAACGGTAGTTGACCTGCCAGCGGAGCCATTGGCCGGGGGCGAGCCGGACCGCCGGTGGGCGCCGCCACCTGCGCGGCATCCCGAACGACGAAACGGCCGGTTTGACCCGGACGAGTCCGTCGATTCTCCTGAGCGACACCCCGATGTCCGTGGTGCCGTCGGGGAGACCCTGTTGATGTGTCCACCGAGGCTGGAAGTCGTCCGCTTCGCGCATCAGCACCTCATGCACGAACGGGGGAGTGAGGGTCGGCAGTGCGAAGGCAACGGGGACCGCGTTGCGCCGCGCGGCTGCACGCCCGCCACGGGATTGCTTGGTCCACGACGTGCGGACCCACTGCACCACTACTTCCATGGGGGCGATCCTCGTTTACTGCGACGGTCCCCGCCACGGAGTTGATCCCGGAGCCGCGGTGTCAGTGGTCTCAAGTAGTGTTCGCGCCGCTGAACATCGACTGTGAGGACTCAGAGCATTGACCGGCCTTTCTGCCTTTCCGCTGCCGTTTCACACCTCGCGTTTCATAGCGCTCTCGACCCCCCGCACGCTGCGGGAGATCGAGATGATGGAGTGCAGCGCCCAGATCCGGGCGAAGTCCGGGTGGTTCGACAAGATGAACGACCCCGCCATCGTCGCCCGATGGACGCGGGAGGCGGTCGAGCAGGGCATGACGGAGGCTCAGGTCCAGTACGTGCTCGCAGAACTCGCCCACTACGCGGCGCTGCGGGACGCGCGGACCGGAGTCGAGGTGTCCGCCGTCGACGGGGTCTGGCACTCCGACGCGCTGATCGACGACCGGCTCGGGGCGCGACTGCGTGACGCGGCCCGGGTGCTGGAAGAGGTTCCCGAGGACGAGAAGGACTGGCATCCCGGGTCGGACGGGCAGGTGCTGGACCTGGTTCACCCCTCGCTCTTCTGCCTGGTGCGCGAGAGGAGCGGCGCGCCCGAGCGGGCCTGGGAGAACCCGACCGACCGCTATTCGGCGTACGAGTTCTCGGAGAAGTTCCAGTGGCTGCCCACGGACGTGGACGTCGACGACGAGGGCGCGGTCGCCTTCCGTTCGTACGTCAACAACGTCCACCCGGAGACGCATGGCGAACTGGCCGCCGTACTGCCGGACTTGTTCGCTCGGTTCCGCCCGCTGTTCGAGAACGTGCTGACGGATCTGCGCCATCCGCGGCCCCTGCGAATCGAGGCCGACGGGTACGGCTGGTACGAGTCGCCGCCGCGGCGACCGGACCGGGCTGCCCACGGCGACGACGAGTCCTACAAGGAGGCCGTCAAGGCTTGGGAACGGGTCCTGGACACCTGGTGGGACGACCGCCGCCCGGTGATCCCGGACGCCCCGGACTTCACCGCGCCGGAGCTGCCCGACGCCTCGGCCCGGGTGGACCTGCGCGGCCGCCGGCTCCAGGTCATCGTCAAGCTCGCCACCATTCACCTCACCCCGGACAAGCCCGAGTACGACGGCGGTTCCTGGCATGTCGAGGGGATGATGAACGAGCGGATCGTCTCGACCGGCATCTACTACTGGGACAGCGACAACATCACCGAGAGCCGGCTCGGTTTCCGGGCGGCGCTCGACGACCCGGACTACGAGCAGAACGACGACGACGGTGTGCGGGAGGTCTACGGCCTGGAGAACGAGGACGCCCTGAACCAGGTGCTGGGATCGGTGCCGACCCCGGCCGGGCGCTGTCTGGCGTTCCCCAATGTCCTGCAGCACCGCGTCGGCTCGTTCCGCCTCGCGGACCCCGCCCGCCCGGGGCATCGCAAGATCCTGGCGTTCTTCCTGGTCGACCCGTCGCAGACGATCGTCTCGACGTCGGACGTGCCCCCGCAGCAGCCCTGGTCGGACACCTCCACCATGACTCTGGAGGAGGCCAAGGGCTACCGCGAGCAGCTCATGCGGGAACGGAAGTTCTTCGTCGACGAGCACAACGAGCAGCTCTACGAGCGGGAGTTCTCGCTCTGCGAGCACTGAACCGCCGTCTCCGCGTTGAGGGGAGGCGGTAGTTCAGTCGCCAACTCGACCGACGGAACCACGGATGCGCCAACATACTCGCGACCCCGAAGCCGTAGAGTCCCGATCTCCGTACGCGCACCGGCTCGGCGGCGACGCAGCGGCGTCGCCGCCGAGCCGGGCGCACCCGGTCGGGCCTAGCTCACCCCACGGGTCACGCCGTGTGCAGGCGCAGCCCGTAGCGGGTCAGGATCTCGTTGACCGGCTGGTACCAGGTCTGGCCGCCGCTGGTGCAGTTGCCCCAGCCGCCGGAGGTGACGCCCTGCGCCTGGTCGCCGGAGATGAACGAACCGCCGGAGTCGCCGCCCTGGGCGCACACACTGGTCTTGGTGAGCTGCTGCACGGCGCCCTGGCTGTAGTTCACGGTCTCGTTCTTCGCCAGGACCGTCCCGCAGTGCCAGCGGGTGGTGGAACCGGAGCGGCAGATCGAGGCGCCCACGGGAGCCTCGTTCGAGCCGCGCACCAACTGGTCGGGGACCGTGCCCCAGCCGAGCACCACGGGCACGGTCCACCAGCCGTTGCCTACGCTCACCCAGGCGTAGTCGTTGCCCGGGAAGGACGAGCCCTGGAAGTTGCCTATGGGGCTCTGGTCCCAGCCGCGGACAGCCGCGCCGGCCTGTCCGCAGTGGCCGGCGGTGACGAAGCCGCCGTGGACGGAGAAGCCTATGGAACAGCGGACGTTGCCCGTGTAGTAGGGGTCGCCGCCGACGGTTCCGGCGGCGAACGTCTCCGGAGCGGCGTTCACTTCGCGGATCTCGACCGGCCCGGCCTTGCGGGCCCGCTCCACGAAGGCGGTGACATCGTTATCGGTCCGCTGGTTCGCGACGACGTCCACCACGACCCGGTTGGCCTTGTGGTCCACCCGCCACGCGGCCACGCCCTCGGGCGCCCCGGCCTTGTCGAGCTGCTTCTTGGTGGCGTCCAGGCGGGCCGCGGAGTGGACGGCGCGGCGGACGTCGGCGCCCGCGGCGCGGAGTTCACCGGCGAGGGAGGCGTCGGTGGTGGCGACGGTGAGTCTGCCGGTGTCCGCGTCGAACCAACTGCCCGCGTAGGAGCCGCCGGCCAGCCGCTTGACGCGCTGTTCCACGGCGGTCGCGTCCTGCTCCGCCGACAGCCGCTCCTGGGCCTCGACCTTCGTCAGGCCCAGGTCTCGCTGCATCGCCTCGACGAGCCCGGGCGACATCTCCGGCACGGCGGGCGCCGCCTGGGCGGTGGGGGTGAGCGAGGCGACCGTCGCTCCGAGGGCGATCAGCACAGAGGCAGCGGCATGAATGCGCATGCGACGCATGGGGTGCTTCCTTCCGTTCGCAGTGGGGGTACGCCCACTGGTGACAGTGGGCGTGCGTACGGTGAGAGCGCTCTCAACGCTAGCCGGGAGGTTACGCGGACATCGCCAACTGGTCCAGACCTAGGGGAGGTTGGGCGTCGCTGCGGCGGGAGGGCAGGGGGGAGGATTCGGCCACAGACCGCCGGTCCGTCGATCCGCCCGCCCGCGGGTTCCGGATCCGCCGGAGCTGATCGACGGAAACCAATTGATCTCGCCGTTCGTCCCTATGGGCAGGTCGAGCAGACGGGAGCCAAGTGGAGCGGACAGACAGCGCAGTGACGTCGACTTCGGCGGCACCATGGGAGTCCCCATGGGCGCAGGGGCGGATACTCGCCACCTGCGCGGTGCTGACGGCCGCGCTCCTGCTGTTCCACCGTGCCGTGCCCAACTCCGTCGGCCGCCTCGGCAGCCTGCTGGAGGTGTTCCTGCCCTGGCTCGGCCTGGTGGCCCTGGTGCTGCTCGGCCTGGCCCTGCTGCGCCGCTCGGCCACCGCACTGCTCGCCGTGCTCCTGCCGGTGGCGGCCTGGACCCACCACTTCGGCGGGCTGCTCCTGCCCGGCGGCACGGAGGGTGGCGCGCCCGCTCTGCTGGTGGTGCAGCACAACGTCATGGACGAGAACCCCGACCCCGCGGGAACGGCCCGCGCCCTGGCCGACGCCGGCTCCGACCTCATCGCGCTCCAGGAGCTGGTGCCCCCGGCGCTGGCGGTCTACGAGAGGACGCTCGCCGCCCACTACCCCCACCACACCGTTCAGGGCACCGTCGGCCTGTGGTCGAAGCACCCGCTCACCGATGCCGGGCCCCTGGACATCAAACCGCGGGGCATCACCGAGCCCTGGAACCGCGGTCTGCGGGCCGTGGTCCACGCGCCGCACGGCGAGGTCGCGGCGTACGTCGCACACCTGCCCTCGGTCCGCGTCGGGGCGAGCGGCCTGGCGTCCTCCTGGCGCGACGAGAGCGCCGGCCTGCTGGGCAGGGCCGTCGCCGGCGAGCCGCTGAGGACGGTGATCGTGCTCGGGGACCTCAACGGCACGGTCGACGACCGCGGTCTGGCCCCGCTCACCTCACGGATGAACGTGGCGGAACGCGGGTTCGCCTTCAGCTACCCGGCCGGCTTCCCGGTGGCCCGGATCGACCAGGTCATGGCCCGCTCGGCGACCGTCGACCACATGACGGCCCTGCCCGCCACGGGCAGCGACCACCTGCCGGTCGTCGCCCGGATCACGCTGCCGCAAGTGCCTTGACGCACCCGCGGGTTCAGCAGCCGACCGAGCGAGAGCCGTAACGCGCAGGCGGGTTCAGCAGCCGACCGAGCAAGTGCCGTAACGCACGCGCGGGTTCAGCCGCCGGCTGAGCAAGAGCCGTAGCACACACGCGTGTTCAGTCGCCGACCGAGCGCGCAAGTGCCGCAACGCGCCCGCGGGTTCACTCCCCGACCGAGCAGTCCAGAATCCGTCCGTCCAACGTGCCCACCAGCAGTCGCCGCTGGTCCGCACGGAACGCTGCGGACACCGGCGTGACCGGATGGCCGTGCGCGCGCAGGACGTGCCGGGCGCGTACCTCGCCCGTGGACGGGTCCAGCACCTCCACCTCGCCGGTGCGGTACACGACGTACAACTCCCTTTCGTCGCCGTCGAGATCGGCGAGCGGCCGGTCGGTGACGTGGACCCAGAGCGGCTCTCCGTCCGGCAGCCGACGGCTCGCGACGTACGTGCCCTCGCGGGCGTCCGCGTAGGTGGCGCCCCGTTCGTAGGCCCGGCCCGTGTGGACGAGGGCGTTCGGCAGCTCGACCGCGGGGCCGCACCAGGGCTGGATCGCGGACTCCGGGTCCCAGCGCAGCGGGAACAGGGCGCGCGGGGTGGGACCGTCGGCGCCCGAGGGGTCGATCGCGTGGATCCACTGTGTGTCGCCGTCCGGACCCGGAGCGTCCACGTACAGCAGGCGGGCACTGTGCCGGACGCGCAGGGCGGGGGAGTTGGAACGTTCGGGGGCGATGTCGAGGCGGGCGGCCTCCTGGTGCGTGGGGTCGAGCAGCACGGTGGCGTGCGGGTCGCGCCCCTGCGGGCGCAGGGCGAGCCAGCCCTCGTCGGTCGAGCACAGCGCCGGGACCGACGGCAGGTCGACGGTGTCCAGGACGGCTCCGTCCCGCGTCGCGATCCGCCGGACCGTGGTCGCCCGGTTGACCAGCCGCCCCGTGGCCTCGTCGCGCCGGTGGCCCTGGTACGTCACCCACGCCGACTCGCCGTCCGGGGCCGCCTCGACCCGGACGCTGCCCTCCCCGTCCCCGGGCAGGGCCCAGACACGGGTGCCCGCGGGGTCCCAGCATTCGAGGTCCGTGGTCTTCCCGGTGGCGAGCACCCGGCCGTCGGCCAGCACCGCCAGGTCCCGCACGTCCAGCCGGCGACGCCACCGGCCCCCGGTGAGCCGGGCGAGGGCGTCCTCCACCCGGGGGTCGTACAGGAGCCCGCTCTCGACCATCGGATGCCGTGCCGTGGCGGGGTCGACCAGTCCGGCCGGAGCGGTCAGCCAGTCGTCGGCGGCGACGGCCAGCTCGTAGCCCTCGCGGAAGCCGCCGTCCTTGTCCTCGGGGGAGATCAGCATCGCCAGCCCGCCGTCCTCCAGCCAGCGCAGATGGCGCACCTGACGGGACTTGGCCAGCAGGTCCGTCACCCGCCCGGTCTCCAGGTGCAGCAGGAGCAACTGGCCCTCGAAGTCCCACGAGCCGTCGTAGCGGCCGGTGCCGATGGCGACGAGCGGCAGCTCGGGGTGCGGCTCGACGGCGCACACCGGGTGCCGGGAGGGGACGACATGGCGCGGACGCAGGGTGTCGGCGTCGTACACGGCGATCCGGTGCGCGAGCCACTGGCCCGTACCGCGCCAGGAGACCCAGCCGAGGTCACCCGCCGCGATGACGCAGCCGTGGCGCGGGTCGGGCACCGCCCACACGGGCCGGCCGATCTCGGCGAAGGGCTGGTCCCCGAGTATGCGGTGGACGGTCAACTCGTGCGGCATCGCGGTCTCCCCCCGAAGGTGGCGCACAGTCTGCCAGTCGCGGCGCGACCGTGTCCGCTCAGCCTGTGACCGGCGGTATCAGGACCAACGCCTGCCTGGCTGCCCCCGCCGTTCGCGGAAACCATGGCCGGGCGGGACCGCCCGGGAGTCCCGCGTCACCCTCGAAAGGCAGTGATCCCTTGTGAGTTCGAGCGGACGTCCCGACGCCTCCGCCGAGGCAGCGGCCGAGACCGGACAGGACACCTTCAACCGGTGGCGGTACACGGGCGTGTTCCTGCTGCTGTTCCTGTTCGGCACCGAGACGTTCATCGTCTCCCCGCTGCTGCCGACGATCGCCGACGACATCGACGTGTCCGAGACCGCGGCCGCCCAGAGCGTCACCGCCTACGTCCTCGTCTACGCGGTCACCGCGCCCTTCCTCGGGCTGCTCAGCGACCGCTACGGCCGCCGGCGGACCCTCCTGGCCGGCGCCGCGCTGTTCCTGCTGTCCAACGCGGCCGCCGCGCTCTCCACCGGTCTCGCCCTGCTCATCGTCTCCCGGGCGCTGGCCGGACTGGCCGCGGCCGCCGCCGGACCGGCGATCTGGGCGCACATCGCGGAGACCACCTCCGACCGGGTGCGCGGGCGCGCCCTCGGGCTCGGCATGGCCCTGTTCTCCTGCGGCCAGGTCGTCGGAGTGCCGCTGGGCGGGCTCCTCGCGGACGTCGCGGGCTGGCGCTCGGCGTTCCTCGCCCTCGCCGCGGGCACCGCCCTCGCCGTACCCCTGCTGCTGCGCGAGGTCGCCGCAGGCGTCGCACCCGCCGCGCCGGGCACGGGCAGCGGGGCGTTCCGTACGGTGTTCGCCGCCTGGGGCCACCCCGCGCTGCGCAGGTCCCTCACGGTCAACACCGCCTTCCACGCGGCGAATCTCGGCGCGTACACCTTCCTCGGTGTCGTCCTGGTGGACCGCTTCGACCTGTCGGTGGCGGCCCTGGGGCTGGTCGGGATCCTCGTGGGCGCCGGCGGTGTGATCGGCTCGCTGGCGGGCGGCAGGCTGGGCGACCGGGCCAGGGCGGCCGGACGCCACCACGTTCCGCTGCTGCCAGCCTGGGGCGCCCTGCTCGCCGTCGGCATCGCGCTCACGGCGACGGGGCCCGGCATCGTGCTCGCGCTGCTCGGCGTGGCCCTGTGGTTCGTCGCGAGCGGCGGGTTCGTCATCGACCAGCAGACCCTCGCCGCCACCGTCGCCCCCGACCTGCGGGCCACCTCCAGCGCCTGGCTCACCTCGACGATGTACGCCGGCACCGGGCTGGGCGCCTGGGCCGTGGGCGCCTTCGACGACGCCGGCACCGGGACCCTGGTCGTCGGCGTGGGCCTGGCCGTGACGGCGGCACTGGCGGCGTTCGCCGTCAACGCGGGCCTGCGGTCCTCCGGCGCCGCACGGGCGGACGGGACGCCCGTGGCCGGTGCGGCGGAGGGCGAGCCGGTCCGGCCCTGAACAGCCACGCGGGGGAGCGGTCGGTGGGATCAGCCCGCCTGCCGCTCCCCGGCGTCCGTGTCCACCGCGCGCAGCGGCCGCTCGCAGAGCGCGGCCATGCGCGCCCTGTCCTGTTCGGAGGGCGGGGTGAACAGCAGGACCAGCGCCGAGGGGTCGTCCACCGGGTGGAAGGACGACAGCGACAGGGTCAGGGGCGTCGACCCCGGCGGCTGCACCGTGACCGAACGGGCCGTCAGCTCCGCCACCGAGTGGCAGCTCCACCAGTGGCGCAGCTCGGGCGCGTCCTCCTCCAGCCGGTGGTAGACCTCGCCCGTGCGCGGGTCGGAGAGCGCGGGGCCCGCCTGGGCGCGGAAGTGCTGGAAGATGTTCATCGCCAGGGGCTCCCAGTCGTGCAGGACCGTCCGCAGCCGCGGGTCGGCGACCATCAGCCACATGAGGTTCCGCCGGTCGGCGGGAACGGACTCCGGGGTGCCCCACAGGGCGCTCCAGGCGGCGTTCCAGGCCAGCAGGTCGAAGTGGCGGTCCAGCAGCACCGCGGGGCTGGTGGGCCAGGAGTCCAGGACCGGGCGGACGGCGGCGGCCAGCCCGTCCGGCTCGGGGCCGTCGGACGCCGGCTCGTGGTAGCCGGCCAGCCGCATCGCGTGCCGCAGTCCGGCCGCGTCGAGCCGCAGCGCCCGGGTGACGGAGGTCAGCACCTGCCGGGAGGCGGTGACCCGGCCCTGCTCCAGCCAGGTGTACCAGGCCAGTCCGACACCGGAGAGCGAGGCGACCTCCTCGCGGCGCAGACCGGGGGTGCGCCGGCGCACCGTGGCCGTCAGGCCCACGTCGGCGGGCTTGAGCAGTTCGCGGTGGGCTCGCAGGAAGGCGCCCAGTTCCTGACTGGGGCCCGGGGCGGGCGTGGGCATGGTGACGGCTCCTAGGCCTGCTCGGTCGGTGGTCGGGGCGGGGAAGGAATCGCGGGGGGTCCCGGGTGGGCGGGTCCGTACCGCAGCCGTACGGACCCGCCGGTCTCTCTCACCCTAGGCGGTGGACCCGGGACGCGCGGTGAGCTTCCACAGCCGTACCGGCATCGAGCTGACCCGGCCCTCGCGCCGCTGGCGTTCGCTCGCCACCCGCCCCACCGTGCGGAAGAACTCGGCCCGCAGGCCGGGTTCCAGCACGGAGGCGTAGTAGTCGCCGAACGTCGCCGCGTGGAAGTGCTCGTACTGCGCGGCGTCCTGGACGGTGACCACCGCCTCCCGCTCCCAGCTCTCCTCGACGGTGAAGAACTCGCCGAGCAGTGCCTGGAGTTCGTCCGCGGGGCGGGTGCGGGTGGCGATGGGCAGCACGTCGCGGTCCTCCAGGAGGCCCGGCACGGACTCGGGCGGGATGCCCAGGACACCGAGCGCGGCGCGCACGATGTCGTCCTCGCCGCCCAACCCGTGCCGGTCGCGCGCCGGGTGATAGGTCGTCAGCAGGAAAGTGCCGTCGGGCGCCAGGTGTTCGCGCACCCAGGCCAGGACCCGGTGCTCCACCGGGTACAGCCAGTGCAGCACCGAGGTCATGGTGATGACGTCCGCCCGGTACGGCAGCGGGGCGGGCCCGGTGAGGTCCGCGCGGTGCAGGACCACGCGCCCGCCGTGCCGGCGCAGGCGTTCGCCGGCCTCGGCGAGGCGGTGCTCCGAGCGCTCCAGCCCTACGGCCAGGCGCAGCGTGGGATGGCGGTGCAGCGCCGTCTCCAGCAACTGGCCTATGCCGCTGCCGAGATCGATGAGCACACCGGGTTCTCCGGTCACCCGGTCCAGGACCCAGTCGCGGTCGTGGACCTGCCGCAGCCGGCTGGCGTCGTCGTAACCGCCGAGGGTGCGGGCCTGGGCCTCGGTGTCGGACAGGGTCATGGGCGCTCCTCGGCCGGTGCGGTGGTGGGGGACGGGACGGCCGGTGCCTCGGCCGGTGCCTCGGCCGGTGCGGAGATCAGCCGCTCCAGGCGTTCGCGCGCCTCGCTCTGGTCGTACCGCCTGAACAGGTTGATGCGGTTGCGGGCGAGGTCGCCGCGGTGGACCAGTTCGTACAGGTGCTGGCGCTGGCCGAAGCCGTCGCCGGTCAGTTCCCAGGCCAGGCGCAGCAGCCGGGACTTGCGTTCGGCGTCGATGTCCTTGCCGCGCATGTAGCGGTCCAGGAAGGGCCGCAGCCGGGGGTGGGCGAGGTCGTTCTCGGTGGGCTGCATGAGCAGTCCCGAGGCGCCGATGCGGCGCAGTACGTCGACGGCGCTGTCGGCGACCTCGGCGGACCAGACACGGCTCGCCGCGGTGTCGCCGGGCGCCAGCAGCCCGCCGTCGGTGAGCTGGGCGCGGGCCTCGGCGGCGTCGAGGAAGATCTCCGTCAGCTCCACGTACGAGGCCAGCCGGCCCAGGTCCTCCTGGATGTTGCGGAAGCCGTCCACGCCGATGCTCTCGGCGACCAGGGTCGCCGTGGCCAGCAGGGTGCGCAGCCGCTCCCGGTAGCGGACGTGGCCGATGTACGCGGACCAGGCGTTGATGCGGGCCAGGCCGGTGCGGGCGAGCGCCCCGTCGCGCAGCAGGAAGACCCGGTCCCAGGGGACGAGGACGTCGTCGAAGAAGAGCATCGCGTCCTGCTCGTCGTAGCGCGCGCCGAGCGGGTGTGCGTGGCCGAACGGTTCGGCGCCCAGGGGCTCCCGGCACAGGGTGACCAGGCCCGGTGTGTTCAGCGGCAGTGCGAACCAGACGACGAACTGCTCGCCCCGGCGCTGGGTGAAGGACGCCGAGAGGTAGACCAGCACCTCGTGGGCGAGCGGCGCGAGGGTGGTGAGCTGTTTCGCGCCGCGCACGACGATGCCGTCGTCGTTCTCCGCCAGTACGCGCAGGGCCAGGTCGGGGTCGTCCAGCGGGTCCGCCGAGCGGTCGATCTGCGGGTCGCCCAACGCGTGGGAGAGAACCAGGTCGTTGGTGGCGCAGTGCCGGTACCAGGCGTCGGCGTTGGCACCGAACCCCGGCCGGGCGCGGTCGAGTTGGTTGCGGAAGTCGTGCACGCCGACGGCGATCGACGCCATGAACGCGGGCGAGCGCCCGTGCTGCCCGAAGGCGGCGGCGTGCCAGAACTCGGCGCTGCGGCGCTGGAGTCTGAGCTCCTCCAGGGTGCGGGGCGGCTGGTAGGCGCGGGCCAGCCGCAGGCCCGACGCCGGGTCCTTGTAGGTGAGCAGGTCCTGGTGTTCGGGGTCGTGCTGGAGGTCCAGCAGGTCGGCGAGGGTGTCGACGGCAGGCCGGAAGGCGGGGTGTGCGGCCGGGTCGTCGATCCGCTTGCCGTCGAGGTACAGCTCGCGGCCGTCGGCCAGCTCCTCGCGGTAGCGGTCGCCGGTGAGCAGCCCCAGACCGGTGCGGGCGGAAGCGTCCAGGAGGGTCATGTACGGGCTCCCGTGGAGGGTAGGTGCGGACGGGCGAGGGCGCGGTACTCGCCCTGGTGGTAGATGAGCGGCTCCCCGGGGCCCGCGTCGGCGGCGGCGACCTGGCCGACGAGGATCACGTGGTCCCCGCCGGGCAGCACCGAGTGCAGCCGGCAGTCGAACCAGGCCAGGCAGTTCTCCAGCACCGGGGCGCCGGTGGCCTCGGCGCGCATCGGCGCCACCGTGAACAGGCTGAGGGCGCGGCCGGAACCCGGGGCGGCGAAGTGCCGTGCCAGGGGCTCCTGTTGGCCGGTGAGCACCGACACCGCGTACCGGCGGCCGGCGCGCACGGCCGCCACCAGCGGGCTGCGCGCGGTCACCGCGACGCTGATCAGCAGCGGGTCGAGGGAGAGCGTGCACAGGGAGGAGACGGTCTTGGCGAACACCTCCTCCCCGTGCCGTGTCGTCACCACGGCGACGCCGGTCGTCCAGCGGCGGGACGCGGTGCGGAAGGCGTCGGCGGAGGCGGTGTCCTGGCCGCGCGGGCCGCCCTGCGCGCCGAGCGGCTGCACGCCCGCGGCCGTCGCCCGGGTGCCCGTGCCGCGGCCGGTGCTCATCGCAGCCCCACGCGGTAGGCGCGCAGCCACTCGTCGACCTGGACCAGGTGGTCGAGGCCGCCCACCGGGTTGGGCGCGGTCCGCGGACTGGGCAGGGTCCGCCCCTCGGCCAGGGCCCGGCGTACGGCGTCGCGGTCGACCAGGTCGAACACCGGGGCCGCGGGGTCGGCGAGCAGTTCGTGGGCGCGCTCGGTGAGGACCCGCGTGTACCGCACGGCGGGCGTCGACGGATAGCCGCTCTTGGGCCGGTCGGCGACCTCCGGCGGCAGCAGGTCCCGTACGGCGTCCCGCAGCAGCCCCTTGGGCCGGCCGCCGGGCGCCTTGAGGGACCACGGCACGTTCCAGGCGTACTCCACGAGCCGGTGGTCGCAGAACGGCACGCGCACCTCCAGTCCGACGGACATGCTGACCCGGTCGACCCGCTCCAGCAGCGGCGGCAGCCACCGCGTCAGCGCCAGATGGAACACCTCCCGCACCCGCCGCTCCGCGCCCGTCTCGCCGCTCAGCGCGGGAGTCGCGGCCACGGACGCCCGGTACTGCTCGGCGGTGTACTCCTCGGGGCGGACCTCGGCCCGCACCTCGGGGCGCAGCAGCGCGGCCGGGGTGGGGCGGCCATGGAGCCAGGGGAAGGTGGGGGCGGACAGGGCGTCGGGGGAGTGGAAGTAGGGGTAGCCGCCGAACACCTCGTCGGCCGCCTCGCCCGACAGGGCGACCGTGGAGCGCCGCCGCACCTCGCGGAAGAGCAGGTGCAGGGAGGCGTCCATCTCGCCCCAGCCGGGCCGGTCCCGGGCGCGCAGCACCGCCTGGCGGGCGTCGAGGAGGTCGTCGTCGGGGATGACGACCGAGGTGTGCAGGGTGCCGATGTGCTCGGCGGCCGCCTTGACGAAGGGGGCGTCGGCGCCGGTGCGCCAGTCGTCGGGCGCCTTGTCCGCGCTGCCGGGGAAGTCGACGGAGAAGCTGCTGATCTTGCCCTGCCCGGACCGCTCGTTGCCGAGCGCGGCCAGTGCGGTGATGGCGCTGGAGTCGACGCCCCCGGAGAGCAGGGTGCACAGCGGCACGTCGCTCATCAGCTGGCGCTCCACGGCGTCGGCGAGCAGCTCACGGACGGTGGCGCGCGTCGTCGCCGCGTCGTCGGTGTGCGGCCGGGACACCAGCCGCCAGTACGGCGACTCGCGGACGGCGGAGCGCCGTACGGAGACCAGATGGCCGGGGCGCACCTCGCGCAGTCCGCGGAACAGGCCGTGTCCGGCGGTGGGTGCGGCCGGCAGGGCGAACAGCTCGGCGATGCCCTCGGCGTCGAGTTCGGCGCTGAACAGCGGGTTCGCCAGCACCGCCTTGGGCTCGGACCCGAAGAGGACCCCGGTGGCGTGGGTGTGCCAGTACAGCGGCTTGATGCCCAAGTGGTCGCGTACCAGGAGGAGTTCCTCGGCTCGTTCGTCCCACACGGCGTAGGCGAAGATGCCGTTGAAGCGGCGGGGGGCGTCCGCGCCCCACTGGAGGTGGGCCCGCAGTACGACCTCGGTGTCGGAGCGGGTGCGGAAGGTGTGGCCGAGGGCCTGGAGTTCGCGGCGCAGTTCGTCGTGGTTGTAGAGCTCGCCGTTGTAGGTGAGCACGGTCTCCGGCCGGCCGGCGGCCAGCGGCTGGGTGCCGCCTTCGAGGTCGATGACGGACAGCCGGCGATGGCCGAGCCCGGCGTGGCGGGAGAGCCAGACCCCGGAGGCGTCCGGGCCGCGGCAGGCCAGGGTCTCGGCCATGTCGGAGACGGTGGCGCCGCGGGTGCGCAGGTCCCTCTCCCAGTCGATCCATCCGGTGACACCGCACATCACGGCTCCTGGGAGGGGGAGGGGGTGGATTCCTCGGGCTGGGGCTGGGGCTGGGGCTGGGCCTGGGGCTCGGACCGGGGCTCGGGGTCCGGGGCGGTGGCCTCCCAGCGGCAGCCGTGGCCCGTGGGGCCGGTGCGCAGGCTGTGGGAGGGCTCGAACCCTTTGGCCCGGATGTTCTCCGAGAGGGCCTTGGTGCAGTAGGTGCACGGTGAGGCGAGGGTGAGGCGGACCCCGGAGCGGCGGGCCCGCTCCCGGTAGTCCCAGATCGCGCAGTGGGTGATGGTGAGGGACGCCCGGCCGCGCTCCTCGTCCCCGTCCTCGGCCGCGTCCTCGAACTCGTAGTCCGAGCCGTACAGTTCGGCCTGGCGGGCGATGCGGTGCATGGGGTCGGCGGCGCCCCTGCCGTGGTCGGGCTCCACGTCGCGGTGGACCTCGGCGATGGCCCGCGCCCAGGTGGTGAGGGCGTGCTCGCCGTACCGGGCGACGAGGAACCGCTCCATCAGGGCCTGGCCGCGGAAGAAGACGCGCTGCCAGTCCACCGAGGTCGCGGTGGACGGCTCGGGCAGGTCGGCGAAGATCTCCGACTGGAGGGCGAACCAGTCCGACAGATGGGTGGTGTTGTGGCGGGCGGCCAGCAGCCGGGTCAGCCCCGACTCCGCCTCGTGCAGACGCTGGCGCCACAGGGCCGACCGTTCGGCCTCGGGCATGCTCCGGTAGGTGTTGCGCAGACGGTCGGGGGGTTCCGGTTCGGGGCCGGCCGTGTGGGGGTCACTCAGTACGGCCGTGACCGGGCGTCCGGTCTCCGGGGCGTCGGCGGCGTCGGTGGGGGAGGCCGGAATCCTCTCGGAGCCGCTGCGCGCGATGCCTCCTGCGGGCGCATCGCTCATCGTGGGTCTCCTTCGTGGTGGGGAGCGGATCGGGTGGGGCCTGTCGTCCGGCAACGCTATGGAGCCGCTGACCTCGGCAGTAGCCCCTAAGGGCGGCACCGGTGGCGACCTTCGGGGTAAGGGGACTACTCCGAAGGTCGCCCTTGCGGGCGGTGCTGATCGGCGTGGGGGTTGGTCTTGGGGGTGGGTGGGTGTGGCGCCGGGGGTTGTCGTTGCGGGTGGGTGGGTGTGGCACCGGGGGTTGTCCTTGCGGGTGGGTCGGTGTGGCGTCGGGGGTTGTCTTTGCGGGTGGTTCGGAGGCACCGGTGCCGCCCCTCCCGGACAGTCCGGAACCGCCCCCAGGGGTTCCCTCGCCGACAGCTCGGAGCCGCACCGGGGCAGCCCTCGCCGGCAACCGGAAACGGCACCGGGGCCTGCTCGGCGGGACGAGTTCTCGGAGTCGGGCCGCGCTCTCAGCGGTGCCGGCCGCGTCCTCAGCCGTGCCGGCCGACGCTTCGACGGCGGGCCTAGGCATCCGGGCGCTCCGGTTCTGGTCGGCGTGGGCCCGGGGGTCGGGCACCCCGGGCCCGGGGTAGTGGGACCGAGGGCCCGGCGCCGGACCTGGTCGGTACCTGGGGCCGAAGGCCCAGCCCCGGTCATGGTCGGCGCGTGCGACCGAGGGCTCGGCATCGGACTTGGCCTGGCCCGCAGGACTGAAGTCACCGTCCCGGCAACGGACTTGGCCTGGCCCGCAGGACTGAAGTCACCGTCCCGGCAACGGACTTGGCCTGGCCCGCAGGACCGAAGTCACCGCCCCGGCACCGTTCCTGGTCGGCCCGCACGACCGAAGGCCCGCCCCGACCCTGCTCGCCCCGCGAGACCGAGCCCCCGCCCCCGCCCCCGTGCGCCGCGGCGTCAGCCGGCCAGCCCGTGCCGGTGGGCGTACAGCGCCGCCCTCAGCCGGTCGGACTGGCCGATCTTCCGCATGGCGCTGGTCAGGTGCTTCTTCACCGTGGCCTCGGCCAGTGCCAGTTCGCGCCCGATCTCGGCGTTGCTGAGCCCGGCGGCGAGCTGGGACAGCACCTCGCCCTCCCGATGGGTCAGACCGCAGTGCTGCGGCAGCGGCTCGGCGACCTCCGGGGCCGGGCCCGCCACCGTCACCCGGGCCGCCGGGGGAGCCGGCAGGAACACCGTGCCGCCGGCGCCGGCGATACCGACCGCCTTGATGATCCGGTCCTCGGGCAGGTCCAGCGGGAAGCAGCCGCTCGCGCCGGCCAGCACCATCCGGCTCGCCTCCGCCGTGCTCTCGGCCCGGCGCAGCAGCAGGAAGCGGGCCTCCGGCACCACGTCCGGCGCCCGCAGCCGGGCCAGCAGCGCCAGATCCTCCGCCAGTGATCCGCCCCGCCCCAGCAGGACCACGTCGGGCCGTACCCGGCGCAGGGTGTCCGCGAGCCGCAGCGGATCCCCGGAGCTGCCGACGACCGCCATGTCCGGGTCCGCGTTCAGGACGCTGCGCAGCCCCGCGCTCGCCACCGGATGGCGTTCGGCGAGGAAGACCCGCACCACGGGCGCGGCCGGGTGCACGCCCGGTCCGGCGCAGGCGGGGTGACCGCAGTCGCAGCCGGCCGGTGCCCACCGGCGCCGGGCCGGCGACTGCCCGGGCGGCCGGTCCTCGGCGTCGCTCAGCAACTGGTGCCCGGCGATCATGTCGAGCGGATTGTCGATCTCCACGTGCAGGGCGCGCGGGTCGCCGGCCCCGACCGCGGCGGGCAGCGTCGTCACCGTGCACTCCCTGGCGCGAGGGGAGTTCGAACGTATGTGATGGTCGGTCTTCACGTGTGGTTCCCCTCGGCGGGGCCGGGGCGGTGCCCGGCGGCGAGCTCGTACCCGGGGGCGCGCCACCCGTCCCGGGCCCGGCGAGCGGCCAGCGGGGCGGAGGAGGCTGACGGCGGAACCGGGCCTGGACGGAGGGAGGCGCCTGGGACGGACGACCCGTCCGTCAGCGCCCGGCACACGGGCGACAGGACTCGTCGAAACACCTTCGGTGCCACGAGCCGCCGATACCGACCAGGGTGAAGTCGGTTCGCCGTTTGACCATGTATCCAGCCTAATTCGGCCCGTCATCGGGGGTCAACAATGGCCGGATCAAGCGCATATGAGGGAACCGTGTATTCCGTACTGCGGATCCTATGACCGCAGGTATCAGCATCAACACCTGGCTGGTTACGGCCCGTTGCGCTCCCGCACGCTTCCGTCACAGCGACCGCGGGCCTCCCGGGGCTCCGTTCGGCGCGCTGCCCACGGCCAGGGGTGACCTCCCGCACCCGGCCGGTTCCCACCGGTCCGCGACCGCCGCGTCGCCCCGCACCGCGCACGACCCCCAGGAAGGAAGCCCGCATGACCGCCCACCCACGCCCGCCCGCCGGACCGTCCGGCGCCGCGCGCCGGGAGGCCGACGGATGAGGCGGTACCTCGCACGACGGCTGCTGCTCGCCGTGCCGACGATCCTGGGCGTCACCGTCGTCGTCTTCGCCGCCGTCGCCCTCGTCCCGGGCGACCCGGTGGCCGCGCTGCTCGGTCCCGGCGCGCCCGCCGAGGCACGGCAGCAGCTCGCCGAACGGCTCGGTCTGGGCGAACCGCTGCCCGAGCGGTACGCGCGCTGGCTCTGGCACGCCGTCCAGGGCGACCTCGGGGTGTCCATCTCCGCCCAACGGCCGGTCGTGGAACTGCTGTTGCCCGCGCTGGGGCAGACCCTCGCCCTCGCCGGCGCCTCCTTCCTCCTCGTCCTCACCGGCGGCACCCTCCTCGGCGCGCTCGGCGCCGCCCGCCCCGACGGCGGCCCGCGCCGTCTGTCCCGCGCCCTGAGCACGCTCGCCGTCTCCGCCCCGCAGTACTCGGTGGCGCTGCTGCTCATCGCCGTCTTCGCCGTCACCCTGCGCTGGTTCCCCGCCGGCGGCACCCAGGACCTGTTCACCCAGGGCGGCACCGGAGACCGGCTGCACCACCTCGTGCTGCCCGCCGTGGCGGCCGCCCTCGTCCCGCTCGGCCTGACCGCCCGTGTCTTCGGCGCCGCCCTGGAGGACGTCCTGCGCTCCGACCTCGCCGACGGACTGCGCGCCCGGGGACTGCGCCGCCCCGCCGTCCTGCGGCACTGCGTCCACAACGCCTCGCCCGCCCTGCTCACCATCGGCGGACTCCAACTGGCCTATCTGCTGGAGGGCGTGGTCTTCGTGGAGACCCTGTTCGCCTGGCCCGGCGTCGGCCGACTGCTGTACGACGCGCTCAGCGCCCGGGACCTGCCGCTGATCCAGGCGGGCGTGCTCCTGGTCGCGGTCGCCTTCGTCGGCGTCAACATCGTCGTCGACACCGTCCACGCCCTCGTCGACCCCCGGCTGCGGGGTGCCCTGTGAACCGCGTACCCAGGCACTGGCGCCGCCCCGGGCTGCTGGTACCGGCGTTCCTCGCGGCCGTCCTGCTCGTCCTGGCCGTCGCGGGTCCGCTGCTCGCGCCGGACGCCCCCGACGCCGGCAGCCTGCGCGACCGGCTGCTGCCACCGGGCAGCCCCGGCCACCTCCTGGGCACCGACTCCCAGGGCCGCGACGTGCTCAGCCGGCTGCTCGCCGCCGCCGGACCCTCCCTGCTGGGCGGGTTCCTCCCCGTCGCCGTCGCCACCGTCGCCGGAGCGCTGCTCGGCATCGCCGCCGGACTCGGCGGACGCCCCACCGAACACGCCCTGCTGCGCACCCTGGACGTCCTCTACGCCTTCCCGGGCGTCCTGCTGGCCATCACCGTCGCCACCGTGATGGAGCCCGGCCTGTACGCCACCGTCGTCTCCCTGTCGGTCGTCCTCACCCCGGCGGTCACCCGGGTCGCCTTCACCGAGGTACGCCGTATCCGCACCGCCGCCTACCTGGAGGCCGCCCGCGTCTCCGGGGCCGGCTGGGCGAGCGTCGCCCTGCGCCAGGTCGTCCCGGTCCTCGCACCCGTCCTGCTCGTCTACTCCTCCTCCCTGGTCGGACTCGCCATCGTCTACGCCGCCGGGCTGTCCTTCCTCGGCCTCGGCGTGCCCCCGCCCGCCGCCGAATGGGGCGCCATGCTCGACGAACTGCGGCCCGCCCTGCTGACCCACCCCGAGGTCGCCGTCCTGCCCGCGGTCACCATCCTCGTCGTCTCCGTGGTGTTCAACGCGCTCGGCGAGGCCCTGCGCCGCGGGACCGGCGCCGGCCGCGCCCTGACCTCGGGAGACGGACGATGACCGCCCGCGCCCCGGAACACCTCGACGTCCAGGACCTGACGGTCACCCACAGCACGCCCGGCGGCGACGTACGAGCCGTGGACGGGGTGTCGCTGACCGTCGCGCCCGGCGAGGCTCTGGTGCTGCTCGGCGAGTCCGGCAGCGGCAAGTCGACCCTCGCCCGCACCGTCCTCGGACTGCCCGGCCACGGCGCCCGGGTGCGGGGCGCCGTCCGCCTGTCCGGCACCGACCTCCTCACCCTCGACGAGCGTGCCCTGTCCGACGTACGCGGCCGACGCGTCGGCTACGTCCCCCAGGACCCCGACGCCGGACTCGACCCGCTGCGGAAGGTGGGCGCCCAGATCGCCGAGGTGCTCCTGCGCCACCGCGTCGCCGACAGCCGCCGCACCGCCCGGCTGGCCGCGCCCGCGCTCCTGGAGGAGGCCGGCATCACCGAGCCCGCCCGGGTCGCCCGCAGCCACCCCCACCAGCTCTCCGGCGGACAGCGGCAGCGCGCCGTCATCGCCCTGGCCCTCGCCTGCGCCCCGGGCCTGCTGATCGCCGACGAACCCACCACCGCGCTGGACGCCCTGGTCCGCGCCCGTGTCCTCGACCTGTTCGCCGGCCTGCTCACCGAGAAGGGGATCGCCCTGCTCATGGTCACGCACGACATCGCCGTCGCCCGACGGATCGCAGACCGCGTGGCGGTGATGCGCGCCGGGCGGATCGTCGAGACCGGCCCCGTCGGACAACTCCTGACCGCGCCCAGCCATCCCTACGCCGCCGAACTGGTGGCCGCGCAGCCGGGAGGTCCCCGATGACAGCCGCTCCGACGCCGCACGAGGCAACGGGCACTCGGCGCGGGCCCGCCGCCCTCACGGCCCGCGGCGAAGGGAGGGCTCCGATGACCCAGGACGGCCTGCTCGCCGTCGACGACGTCTCCAAGCGCTACCGCCAGGGCACCCTCGCCCTCGACGGCGTCACCCTGCGGGTGCCGGCCGGCCGGACGGTCGGCCTGGTCGGTGAGTCGGGCTCCGGGAAGTCCACCCTGGCCCGGCTCGCCCTCGGACTGATCACCCCGGACACCGGCACCGTCCGCTTCGACGGCCATAACCCCCACCGCCTGCGCGGCCGGGCCGGCCGGCGGGCCCGGGGCCGGCTGCAACTGGTGCCCCAGCAGCCGCGGGGCTCCCTCAACCCCGCCCTGCGGGCCGGGGAAGCGGTCGCCTTCGCCCTGCGCGTCCACGGCACACCCCGCGCCGAACGCCCCGAGCGGGTGGCCGAACTCTTCCGCCAGGTCGGCCTGGACCCCGCCCTGGCCCGCCGCCACCCGCACCAGCTGTCCGGCGGACAGGTCCAGCGCGTCGCCATCGCCCGCGCCCTGGCCACCGGACCCGAACTCGTCGTGTGCGACGAGCCGACCTCCGCCCTCGACGCGACCGTCCAGGCCCGCGTCCTGGACCTGCTCGGCGAACTCCAGGAACGCCTGGGCCTGGCCTACCTGTTCATCTCGCACGACCTGGCCGTGGTGCGGCACCTCGCCCACCACGTCGTGGTCCTGCGCCAGGGCCGCGTCGTCGAGGAGAACACCACGAGCGGCCTGTGGCGCGCACCCCGCCACCCCTACACCCGCGCCCTGCTCGCCGCCGACGGCGGCGGCAGCCCCGAACCCGCCCCACCGGCCCCCGCCGGCCATCCGGCACCCGTCGGTGAGCCGTCCGCCCCCTGAAGTGAACGACGAGGAACCCATGACGCACCATCAGCGACCAACCGACCGCCCCACCGCCCGCGGCCGACGGCACACCTCCCTGCGCACGCTCGGCCTGGCCGCCGTACTGCTGCTGCCGTTCGCCGCCACCGGCTGCGGCACCGGCACCGCCGCCGACGACAGCGCCGGCGGCGCCAGGACCGGCGGCACCCTCGTCATCGGCGCGACCGGCAAACTCCCCAACCCCGACACCGTCATCGGCGGCGCCGGATTCGAGGGCAAGCGGCTCGTCAGCTTCCAGCTCTACGAGGGCCTCACCCGCTACGACCTGTCCAAGACCGACGGCCCCGCCCCCATCACCGGGGCGCTCGCCACCTCCTGGAAGGTCGCCGACGACGACAGGACCTGGACCTTCACCCTCCGCAAGGGCGTCAAGTTCCACGACGGCACCCCCTTCGACGCCGACGCAGTCCTGTTCAACCTCGACCGCTACCTGAACAAGAAGAGCCCCCAGTACACCGACGCCCTCGGCGCGGCGGCGGGGGAGTACGCGGGCGGCATCACCGAGTACACCAAGCTCTCCGACGACCGCGTCCGACTCGTCACCGACCAACCCAACGGGCACTTCCCGCAGGACCTCGCCCACGTCCTGATCGCCAGCCCCACCGCCGTGAAGAAGACCGGCTCCGCGGACTTCTCCGAGCACCCCGTGGGCACCGGCCCCTTCCGCTTCGTCCGGCAGCAGACCGGCGAGCAGATCGAACTCGCGCGCTTCGACGGCTACTGGCGCGGCGCGCCCAAGCTCGACAAGCTCGTCGTCAAGGCGCTGCCCGACCCCGCCGCCCGCACCGCGGCCCTGCGCTCGGGCGCCGTCAACTGGATCGAGTACCCCAACCCCGACGACATCCCGAGCCTGGAGTCCGACGGACTGAAGGTCGTCACCAACAACTACGACCACCTCTGGTACTGGATCCTCGACACCACCGCCGGCCCCTGGAAGGACCCCCGGGTCCGCAGGGCCGCCAACTACGCCATCGACCGCGAGGCCATCGCCGAGAACCTCCTCCACGGCACCGCCGCCCCCGCCGAACAGGCCGCTCCCGACGGCACCTTCGCCTACGACCCGGCCAACGACACCTACGGCCACGACCCCGCCAAGGCCCGGGAACTCCTCGCCGACGCCGGCTACGCCAAGGGCTTCTCCACCTCGGTCACCGTCCCCACCGGCGGTTCCGGAAACCTCATCCCGGTGCCGATCGCGGAGGCCGTCCAGCGCGACCTGGCCGCCGTCGGCATCAAGGCCGAGATCCGCACCACGGACTGGTCGACGCTGATCGCCGCCGAGGCGAAGGGCGAGGTGGCCCGCGACTCCCAGGCCATCGCCCAGTCGACCACCCTGTTCCAGTCGGAGGCGCTGCTGCCGCTGTTCATCGGCACCGACAGCCCCTTCTGGACCGGCCACTACAGCAACCCGAAGGTCGACAAGCTGCTCGCCTCCGCCGGCACCGCCACCGACCGGGCCGCCCGCGAGGCGGACTACACCGAGGCGCTGAAGCTGGTCACCGAGGACGCCCCGTGGCTGTTCGTCGTCAACGACCGCAATCCCAGGGCGATCTCCCCGAAGGTGCACGGCCTCGTGCAGCCGCAGTCCTGGTTCATCGACCTCACGACCGTACGGGTGGACCGGTGACCGTCTCCCACGCGCCCGCGCCCGGCGCGCCCCCCAAGTGGGGCCTCACCCTGCCGCTGCCCGGACTGACCATCGACCGGCACCGCTTCCTCGTCGAGCGGCTCGCGGACCTCGGCTACACCGACGTGTGGAGCGCGGAGGGCGGCGGCACCGACGCCTTCACCCCCCTGGCCACCGTCGCCGCCTGGTCCCCGAACCTGCGCATCGCCACCGGTATCGTCCCCGTGCAGACCCGCGGCCCCGCCGTCCTCGCCCAGACCGCCGCGACACTCGCCCAACTCGCCCCCGGACGGCTCCTGCTGGGCATCGGCGCGTCGGTACCCGCGCACGTCACCGACATCAACGGCATCCCGTTCGACGAGCCCTACAAACGGACCCGGGACGTGCTGCGGTTCGTGACCCGGGCGCTGCGCGGCGAACACATCGCGGGTGACTTCGACACCTTCTCCATCACCGGCTACCGCCTGCCGCATCCGCCCCAGGACCCGGTCAAGGTCATCCTCGGCGCCCTGCGGCCCGGCATGCTGCGCCTCGGCTTCCGGGAGGGCGACGGGGCCATCACCAACCTGCTCTTCCCCGAGGACGTACCGAAGATCCTCGACGCGGTCGGGCCGCAGCCGCCCGGCAAGGAACTCGTCGTCAAGGTGTTCGTCTGCCCCACCGAGGACACCGACTACGCCCACCGCGCCACCCGCCCCTTCCTCGCCTGGATCCTCAACCGCGAGCCCTACCGCAAGTTCCACGAATGGCTCGGCAACGGCGAACTGCTGCGCGAGTGCCATGAGCGGTGGGCCGACGGCGACGCCGACGGGGCGCAGAAGGCCCTCCCCGACGAGGTCGTCGACCGGCTCTTCATCAGCGGCTCTCCGGAGGAGTGCCGGGAGAAGATCCTCCGCTACCACCGCCCGGGAGTGACCACCATCCAGCTGTACGTGTCCCTGCCACCCGAGACGTTCGTCAGCCGGGCCAAGGTCCTCGACACCCTGACCCGGCTGGGCCCGGCCGCCGCCTGAACCGTCCCGGCCCCTTCGTCCACCCGGCACGGGGAGCCGCCGCCTTCCGTGGCGGCTCCCCGCCCCACACCCCCTTGGAGGTATCCGGATGGAACTCGACCTGCGAGGCGGTGTCCGCGCCGCACCCGTCCCCGGCGCCACCGCCGAGGAACGCCAAGTGCTCCGCTACGTCCCCGACCCGCGCGAGCGCGACGCGGACCCGGAGCACATCGCGCGCACGGCCCGCGAGAACGAGCAGGACGGACTGGACAGCTCCCTCGTCGTGCAGTCGAGTTCCTGGCCCGACCCGTGGCTGGTCGCCGGCTGGGCCCTGGCGGCCACGCAGCACCTGCGGATCGCCGTGGCCCACCGCGTCGGCACCACCTCACCCACCGTCGCCGCCCGCTCCCTCGCCACCCTGGACCGGCTGTCCGGGGGCCGCGCGGCCGCCCACCTCATCGTCGGATCCAGCGACGTCGACGTCGCACGCGACGGTGACCTGCTGGACAAGGAGACGAGGTACCGCAGGGCCGGCGAGTACGTGGAGATCTTCCGGCGCACCCTCACCGGTCGGCAGGACTTCGACCACGACGGCGAGTTCTACACCGTACGCGGAGCCCGCTCGGGCCTCGTCCCGAAGCCGCGCGCCGAACTCCTCTCCTTCGGCGGCTCGTCCCCGGCCGGCCTCGACATCGCCGCCCGCCACGCGGAGGTGTACGCCGTCCCCACCCTGCCGCTCACCGCCACCCGCCGGCACATCGCACAGGCCCGGGCGGCGGCCGCCGCACACGGCAGAAGCCTGCGCATCTGGCGCCACGTCACCGTCGTCACGGCCGCCACCGACGAGGAGGCCGAGGCGCGCGCCCGCCGCATCCGCCACGAAGCGGTACGCCTCGCCACGGACCCCCTGGCCCAACACCGCCTGGACGCAGTCCAGTTGGACCGCGACCGGGAGCGTGGCCGGACCGGCACCGCGCCGGACGACGACCCGGGCCAGCTCTCCGCCTACGTCGGCCGGACCCTCGCCGCGGCCTACGTCGGCTCACCCGCCACCGTCGCCGCCCGCATCGGCCTGCTGCGCACGTCGGGCGTCGGAATCGTCCAGCTCGACATGCCGGTGGAGACGGAACAGGACCGCGCCCTGCGCCGCGACCTGATCACCAGGCTCCGCGCCGCGTACATTCCGTCCCCCCGCCGCGCCACCCCGGCCAGACGCGGGTGGTGAGTCCACGGCGCCTCGGCTATCAGGTCGGCTGGGCCTCGGCGCGCAGCTTGCCGGCCCGTTCGGTCGGGTCGTAGTCCGGTCCGACGCCCTCGATCAGCAGCACGTCGCCCTCGATGTGATCGGTGCGCAGCCGCAGGATGTCCCGGTAGGCGGGGGAGTCGTACCAGGCGCGGGCCTGCGCCAGCCCAGGGAACTCGATCAGCACCATGCTGCCGTTCCAGGTGCCCTCCACCACCTCGCTGGGCGGGCCGTGGATGACGAAGCGGCCCGCGAAGGGGTCGAGGGTGGCCTGGATGCGCTCCAGGTACTCGATGATGTCGGCGTGATGACGGCGGCCGCGGAGATGGGCGAAACCGTAGGCGGTCATTACGGGGCTCCTTCGTTCCGTCGTTCCCGGAGGTCGGCGACCAGCGGAACGTAGCCGGGAGCGGGGGACGGGCGCGATTACCCGGCGGGTAATGGGCCTGTCACCATGGGCGGCGTGCGCACCCTGGGAATCGACCTGTCAGCCGACCGTACGAAGACGGCGATGTCCGTGGTGGACTGGACGGACGGGCGGGCCACGGTCGGCCCGCCCGCACTCAAGTGCACCGACGACACCCTCCTCGACGAACTGGCCGCGCTGCGTCGCGAGGACCGGGCCGGCGTCGACACGCCGTTCGGCTGGCCGGCCGAGTTCGTGCGCGCGGTCGGCGCGCACCTCGCCGGGGAGCCGTGGCCCGGCCGCGGCCAGGACAGCGAGCGGTACCGCAAGGACCACCTGCGCCACCGGCTCACGGACCGGATCGTGCGCGACCGCATCCACCCGGTCCAGGCACCCCTCCCCGCGCCCTTCGACCGTATCGGCGCCATGGTCGCGCGGTGGGCCCATCTGGAGGACGAGCTCAACCGCCGCGGCGTCCACGTCGACAGGACCGGAGGCGGACGGATCGCCGAGGTGTACCCGAAGGCGTCCCGGTACCGCTGGGAGCTTCTGGACCGCCCCCGCAGCATGGACACCCTGCTCGCCGCCGCGCCCTGGCTGCGCTGCGACGAGCCGACGGCCCGCGCCTACGACGCGAGCGAGCACGCCTTCGACGCGCTGGTGTGCGCGCTGACGGCCCGGGCGGTGGCCTGCGGTCTCACCGGGCGGCCCGGTTCGACGGACCTCGGCCTCGCCCGCACCGAGGGCTGGATCCACCTGCCGGACCCGGGCTCGCTCCCCCTGCTGCCGCACGAGCCCGCCCGCGCGGCCTAGCGGCGAGGCGGGCCTGCCCGATCCGTGTCCTCACGGAAGAGCGGCCGTCCGCTCCGCACCGCTGCTTCGACCTTCCGGTTGTCCACGCCCTGCCCCTCGTCGACCAGTTCCGGCAGGAGCAGCTCGCCGAGCATGTCCTCGCCGTCGGTGTCCACGCCCCGGTCGCTGATGTCGACCGGGTGCGGGAAGAGGCCGGGCGCCCCCGCCAGGACGGCCCGGGGCCGTTCGCAGGCGCGCAGCCGGAAGTCGTTCAGCAGGAGCACGATCTCCGCCCGCGTGCCGCCGAGGACGGTGAGGTAACCGCCGTCGTCGCCCAGGTGACCGAGGAGCGTGCCCTCCACGCTCAGGTCGCCGAGCACGACGACGGACGGGTTCCCGCGCAGGATCAGGTTGCGGGCCCGCAGGTCGCCGGTGACGAGCAGGAAGCTGCCGGACCCCTCGTCGATCCACTCCAGGTTGCCGTCGACCACGAGATCGCCGTCGACGATCACGTTGGCCAGGCAGAAGTCGTCCTCGTCGGTGTCGGACGTGAGGTCACCGTCGATCCGCAGGCCGCCCGCGTAGTGGCGGGTCTCCTGCTCGTCGCCGTACTCCTGGAACGGGTAGTCGACGTGCTCGGAGACGCCGAACCGGGCCTCGGCGTCCCGCACGTCGAGGATGTCGTAGAGGTCGGCCACCGACTCACTTCCTTCTTGACTCACGCGTGCGGGGTGCCGACGGCCGTCGGACGGGGGCGGGTGGTGCTGTCCTGGACGAGGACCAGCGCGGTCACGAGTGCGGCCAGTGAGGCCAGCGCGACGAGTGAGGGGACCAGGGCGACCGCGGGTCCGGCGACGAGGCAGAGGGCCCCTGCGCCGAGGAGGAGCGGGGAGCGGCGGTTCGCGGTCCGCAGGAGGAACGCGGCCGAGGCGAGGAGGAACACCCCGACGCCGCCGGGCAGCGCCCACGCGACCACACCGTGCAGGGGTTCGGCCAGGTCGTAGTGGCCGGTGTCGGCGATCTGGGTGAGGGACTTCTTCATGCCGAGGGCGGTGACGACGATCCCGGCCACCAGGGGAAGGTGGAGGAAGGTGTACGCGTCACGGGCCAGCCGGGTGCGGTCGTCGCCGGCCGCCGCCGTCAGCCGGTGCTCGGCCGGTTCGGCCAACTGCCGGAAGTACAGGCGCCACAGGCCCGCGGAGATGAGCAGGCCCAGGGCGGCACCGGCCACGACCGGCGTGCTCAGCGCGTAGCCGGAGACACCGACGCCGATGGCGACGATCGACTCGCCGAGGGCGATGATGACGATCAGGCCGTGGCGTTCGGCGAAGTGGCCCGGTGAGGCGACCCGCCAGCCCGACTTTCCGGTGACGAAGATGCCCAGGTAGTCGATGACCACGGCGGCGAGCCAGATCAGGACCTGCGTGGTGCCGGTGAAGGCCGCGCCGACGAGGAGCAGGGCGAAGGGCGGTGCCACCGAGATCAGGGCGATACGGCGCAGGGCGCGGTGCAGTCCCCGGTCGGCGGGGTCGGAGAGCCAGTACGTGACCAGGTGCAGGACGCGGACCGCGCCGTAGCACAGGACGAAGACCAGGGGGGCGTGCAGTCCGCCGGGTGCGTCGTCGTAGATCTCGGGCACGGTCAGCGACACGATCAGGACGACCGCCATGACGGAGACCAGCACGGTGAACATCGCGCCGGAGTCGGCCCGTACGACGTTGCCCAGCCAGGCGAAGCAGCACCAGCACCACCACAGCAGCGCCAGCGCGACCATCCCGCCGAGCAGGCGCAGGCCGCTCGGATCGGCGGCCATCAGCGCCGTGACCTGAGTGATCGCGTACACGAACACCAGGTCGAAGAAGAGCTCGGCCGGTGTCACCCGGTGCTCGCCCCCGGTGGCGACCAGCCGTGGTCCTTCGCTGTTCGTACCCACAACTCCCCCTTTGGGCCTCCCCGTTGGCCACGGGCGGAACGATAACCCACCGGCCGCGGCCGGCAGGGACTGTTGCTGCGTACAAGTGTTCCCCTCTCGTGGGGACGGCGGGCGGGGGCTGGTGCGCCCTTGGCTACTTGCGAGTAGGGTCCACTTCCGTTGTCAGGGACCAGTACCGGCCTGGACGCGGGAGGACGCATGACCGACGACACGCTGACGGACTTCACCCGGGAGCCGTTCACGCACGCGGGACGGTCGCACGCCGTCCTGCGCTCCGGCACCGGGCCCGCCGTGATCGTCATGGCCGAGATCCCGGGGATCACACCCAAGGTCGCCCGGTTCGCGCGGCGGGTCCGCGACATCGGCTGCACGGTGGTCGTGCCGGACCTGTTCGGTGTCGCCGGACGCGATCCCGACCCCAAGGCCCACGGGTGGGCCGGAACCGCCGCGACCGGCCTGCGCGCGCTCGCCCACATCTGCGTCAGCCGCGAGTTCACCACGCTCGCCGCGGGCCGCACCTCACCCGTGGTCACCTGGCTGCGGGCCCTCGCGGTCCACGAGCACGAGCGGTGCGGCGGTCCGGGCGTCGGCGCCCTCGGCATGTGCTTCACCGGCGGCTACGCCCTCGCCATGGCCACCGACGAGCGCCTCCTCGCGCCCGTCCTCTGCCAGCCGTCCCTCCCGCTCGCCGCCACCGCGCGCAAGCGCGGGTCCCTCGACATCTCCCCGAGCGATCTGGACGTCGTCCGCCAGCGCTGCGCGTCGGGCGGCCTGACCGTGCTCGGCCTGCGCTTCCGCGGCGACCGGGTCTCGCCCGGCGAACGCTTCGCGCGCCTGCGCGAGGAGTTGGGCGCGGCGTTCGTCGGCATCGAACTCGACGACGACGCGGCGAACCCCGCCGGCCTGCTGCCCCCGCACTCGGTCCTCACCGAGCACCTGATCGACGAACCCGGCCAGCCCACCCGCCAGGCCCTCGACCAGGTACTCGACCACTTCCGCACCCGCCTGCTGACGCCGCCCGACCTGGCGTAGCGTCACCGTGGGTGGAGTCGGGGACGAGCAGCCGGATCGTCTCCTCGAACAGGCCGCATCGCCCCGCGTCCGCGCGCCGGGACGGCCGCGTCAACTGCCTCGCACCGCAGCTCACATCGGGTGATCCTCCCGTTCGGTGTACGGCCGACTGTCGCCGGGGCGGCTCCGGGAGCCGCCCCGGCGACAGTGCCGCTCGGCGTTGCCGGATCGGGCCCGGGGGCCCGGTTCCTGCGGGAAGATGGCGAGATGGACAGGACGCTTCCCGACGATGAGAGCTCCTTCGTGGGTCGGGGTGACGAACTCGCCTTGATCCGGCGGGAGTTGTCCGCCGCCGGCCTCGTCACGCTCACGGGGCCGGGCGGAGTGGGCAAGACCCGGCTCGCCCGGCGGGTCGCCGCCACCGAGGCCCCGGGTGGGTGGGAGGGCATCGCCTGGGCGGATCTCGCACCGCTGGGCAACGCCGGCCATCTTGCGGCCACCGTCGCGGACGCGCTCGACCTCCAGGACCACACGCCCCGCATGCCGACGGAGGCGATCCGCGGATGGGTGGGCCCACGCCGGGTCCTCCTCGTCCTCGACTCCTGCGAACATCTCCTCGCCGGCTGCCGGGATCTGGTGGACGCCCTGCTGGCGGAGTGCCCGAACCTGCGCGTCCTGGCCACCAGCCGCGAGCCCTTGCGGACCGGCGCGGAGTCGGTCGTCCGGGTGGAACCCCCGGCCTCCACCGACGAGGCGCTCGCCCTGTTCGCGGACCGCGCTCAGGCGGCCGGACACCCGCTGCGTGGGGACGAGGAACGGCGGCTGGCCACGGCGCTCTGCGACGGTCTCGACCGGCTGCCGCTCGCGCTGGAACTCGCCGCCGCGCAACTGAGGATCATGCCGCTGCCCGAACTGTGCCTGGGCCCGCGCGCGGCGGTGGACCTGCCGACGAGCACCCGGCGCACCGGACTGCCGCGGCACGCCGCCCTGCGTACGACCATCGGCTGGAGCCACGAACTGTGCACCCCCGTGGAGCGGTTGCTGTGGGCGCGGCTGTCCTACCTCCCCGGCCGCTTCGACGCGCACACGGCCCGGGCGGTGGCCCGCGGCGGACCGCTCACCGCCGACCGGATGGGCGACGCCCTCGCCGCCCTGTGCGACAAGTCCGTCGTCTCCGAGCGCGCCGGGACCTACCTGATGCTGGACACGGTCCGGGAGTACGGCCGGATGTGGCTGGCCGAGCTGGGGGAGACGGAACCGACCGCCGACCGCCACGCCGAACACGTACTGGCCGAAACCCACCGGGCGCACACCGAGTGGTTCGGGCCCCGGCAGCGGGACTGGTACGGACGGATCTCCTTCCTCCACGCCGACGTCCGCCTGGCCGCCGACCGCCTGCTGACCACGGACCCCGTCCGGGCCCTGCGGATGGTCGGACACCTCACCTTCTTCTGGGTCTGCTCCGGTTACCTCTACGAGGCCCGGCAGTACCTGGAGCGTGCGTTCGCCCAGGTGCCGAAGGACTGCCCCGCGGAGATCCGGACGCAGGGGCTGTGGAGCCTGGGGGTGGCGCGCACGTTGCAGGGCGACCCCGAGGCGGCGAGGGCCCTGGAGGCGCAGTGCAGGCGGGCGGCCCTGGACTCCGGTGATCTCGTGGGCCTGGCCGCCGCGGCCTATCTGCGCGGTCTGCTGCACCTGCTGGAGGGCCGCCCCCTGTCCGCGCTGACGGTCGTCGACGAGGCGCTGCGGACCATCGGCACCCCGGGCGAGGGCCGCCCGGCGGCCGCGAGCGCCATGTGCCGTCTCGTCCGTGTCTTCGCGCTGACCGCCACCGGCAGTCACGACCGGGCCCGGCGGGAGGCCCTCGACCTCCGTGGCGTCTGTGTGGCGGCACAGGAGTACTGGACCCGTTCCTATCTGGACCATCAGCTGGCGCTGATCGCGCTCATGGAGGGGCACGCGAAGGACGCCGTCGAGCACGCACGGTCCGTACTGGCCGCCAAGCGCTTCATCGGGGACGACTTCGGGATCGCCATGGCCATGGACGTCCTGGCTCTCGCGCAGTGCGACGCGGGCGAGGACCGGTCGGCCGCCTACGCCTTCGGCGCGGCGCTGCGGTACTGGGCGAGCGTCGGCCACCCGCAGCGGGGGACGCCGGAGATGGCGCTGCTGCGCGACGAGTGCGAGGCACGGCTCGCCGGCCGGCTCGGCGAGACGGAGTACGCGGGCGTCCTGGAGAAGGCCGCGGGCCTCGACGCGCGGGCACTGCTCGCCTGGGCGTCGGTAGGGGGCCCGCCGCCGGGGGAGTGAAGGGGCGGAGCGCGTGGAGCCTCCCTCGGACCGCGGTGAACTCCCTTGCAACGTCGGCTATTTATCCGGCATATGCAGTCCGCCAAACGATCAGACCACGCAACTACCCAATCGTCGGACGCCACTCCCGGACAGTTCCACCTTGCGCCCCGGTCGCGTGCGTACGGTCCCCCACACCGGGACGGGTCGGCCGGTGCCGGTCCGCGGAGTCAACGGCACACAATGGGAGGCGCAGTGGCGAGTGTGGAAGTTTCGCTGAAGGAGATGATGGCCGGGGTCGAGGGGGCCATGGGGGCCGCGATCGTCGACTACACCAGCGGAATGGCGCTGGGGACGCTCGGCGGGGGCAAGGAACTCGACCTGACGATCGCCGCGGCGGGCAACACCGACGTCATCCGGGCCAAGGTCCGCACCATGGAGCAGCTCGGCCTCAAGGGCCAGATCAAGGACATCCTGATCACGCTGGACCGCCAGTACCACGTGATCCGCCTGCTCACCGGCCGCGGGGGCAACGGACTGTTCCTCTACCTCGTCCTCGACAAGGACCACTCCAACCTGGCGATGGCCCGCCACCAACTCAAGCGCGTGGAGGAGGAGATCGAGATCTAGCTTTCTTCGGGAACCCAGTGGCCGGCCATGCCCATGATGTGAAGAATTTTTCAAGTCACCAGATCAGCATGGTGCCATTGTGCGTTCCTGCCGAGTCCGGGACGTGAAGGATCGGACGAGAAGGCGGCCTGCGGTGCGGCGGTCCCGATCGACGCCGCCGCACCGCGGCGACTGGTGTGCACCCCACCGAGCAGGAGCGAGCATCGATGCAGCCCCCCCTCTACCAGGTCAAGGCAGAGTTCTTCCGCATGCTCGGTCACCCCGTGCGCATCAGGGTGCTGGAACTCCTCCAGCACGGACCGGTGTCCGTGCGGGACCTGCTGGCCGACATCGAGATCGAGCCGTCCAGCCTCTCGCAGCAGCTCGCCGTCCTGCGGCGCTCCGGCATCGTCGTGTCCATGCGCGAGGGCTCCACGGTCAACTACGCGCTCGCCGGCGGCGATGTCGCCGAACTCCTGCGCGCGGCCCGCCGCATCCTCACCGAGCTGCTCGCCAACCAGAACCAGCTCCTCACCGAACTGCAGCAGGTCGACTCGCCGCCGCCCACCCTGCACACGACGAGGTAGTCGGCCCCGGCGCCTGCTTCAGGGTGCGTAGGTGCGCATCACGGAGAGGTACGGACGGTCCCGGTGAGGTACGTCGTCGTCCCGGCCCGGGAGGCCGAAGACGGCGTAGACGTCGCCGGGACGGGCGAGGATGCTCGATTGCCGGCCGAAGGTGAGCCTGTCGTTGACGTGATGCTCACAGCCCGCGGCGTCCAGCGCCCGGACGAGTTCCTCGCGGTCCACCGTGGCCTCGACCGGCTCCGAACCGGGCAGGACCGGCGCGGGCAGCTCGACGGTCGAACCCGGCCGCAGCTGGATCCGGATACCGCTGACCGCCCGCCGGGTGACGTCCAGCTTGAGCCCGCCCCACGCGTACGGGTAGCCGTCGATGTCGGGCCCCTTCATACGGATGGCGGGGTGCGGCCTGCCCGGCCCGAGGAGTTCCTCGGCGTCGGCCAGCGTCATGCCCCGAGGTGCAGCGGGCCGACCCGGCCGGTGCGGGCGAAGTCGACGAGCAGGTTCATCAAGGTCACGGCGGTGACTGTGCCATCCCGCCGTGCCGGGGCGCACGCCGTTGTCGACGAGCCGCGCCCGGTCCCTCGGCCGGGACCGGGCGTGCCCGGGTTCACCCGTCGTTCAGTCGCAGCAGTCGCAGCAGCACTTGCACGGGTTGCAGCAGCCCCCGCCGCCCCCACCGCCGCCGCACCCTCCGCAGCAGCCGTCGCCCGAATCACCGGAGCCGCCGGACCCACGGCCACCCCCGCCCGAACCACCCGAGCCGCCCGAACCCCCGTACGAGCCGCCCGAGTTGCCGTCGCCCTGCCCGCCGTACCAGCCGTCGCCCCCGGAGCCGTCCCGGCCCGAACCGTCCCGGCCCGAACCGTCCCTGCCGGAGCCGCCCTGACGCGAGCCGCCGCCCCCTTCACCACCGCCGAAGTCCCACTCGACCTCGTCCCCGGGATCGTCCTCGCAGGTGCAGCAGTTGAGGCACAGCCTGCAGTCGCGGCACAGCTGACGCCACTGCCCGCACCGCCGGCACTGCCCCTCCGAGGACCGGTCCGACCCCACCGGGGCGCCCCCGGAGGCCGTGAGCGCCCCCACGCCGCACTCCGTCGTGGACCCGCTCACCGACGCGGTCCCCGTACGGCGCCCCAGCCACGGGAGCATGCGCGGACCCGAAGCCTCACTGCGGTGGTGGTGACGATGCCGGGGATCGAAGACGCGGTCGACGGCACGCTCCAACTCACCGCCCAGCAGCGCCCGGGCCAGCCGCCCGTCGACGAACTCGGCGTCGGACAGCGCGAGTCCGATCCCGCGGACCGCGTCGTCGCACAACCGGCGCACCTCGGCGCGGTCGGCACCGGTCACCGCGACCGGGTTCCACGCGCCGGCCGCCTCGTCGGCGTCCAGGTCCTCCACCGCGTCCAGCAGATGCGCGAGCCGGCCGAAGAGCCGTCCGGCCTCCGACAGCGGCTCCACGTTCCCCGGCCGCCCGGCGAGCACCGCGGTGTGCGCGAACGCGGCCGCCGTCGCCGTCTCCGTGGGCTCGGTGACGGTCAGCAGGGAGTCGCCACGGCCGGTCCGCCGCTCGATCTCCGACTGCCGTTCGACCGCACCGAGCAGCACCGCGGTGTCGAAACCGAGCCGTTCGCCGCCCGCGGCACCCGCACGGTCCCAGCCGCCGGCGATCCGGCGCGCCGCCAGCGTCACCGGGCGACGGCCCAACAGGCCGTCCCCGTCCGCCACATGGTCACGCACCTTCGCCGCGGCCAGCACCAGCGACACCGTCGCCGCCAGCCGGGCGCCCTCGCCCTGCGCCACATCCGCCGACCGCATCCCGCGCAGCGGACACGGGCCGGCGCCGCGCCGCCAGTCCCCGGTGCGCTCCGACTGGGCCTCGGTCAGCACCGAGACGATCAGACCGTCGTAGTTGGTCGCCACCCGGGCGAACTGCCCGTACTCACCCCGCAGCGCCAGACACAGCCCGCACAGATGGGCCATCCACTCGGTCCGCATCCCCTCGCCCAGGCGATGACGGCACGGTCTGATGATTCCGAACACTTCAGCTCTCCCCCCGTGGGTACGGCTGCCAGGACGCAGCCGGACGGTCGGGGCCGTACACCGGGCACGGCCACGCGGAACGAAGGACCGCGTGTCCCCCGACGGGCGACATGCTAAGGCCTGTCCGCGCAGGCGTGAGCTGCGGTCATGGCACGGTTCCGGCACAGACGAGACCCGCATGGCCCGCCCCGTCGGGTGTCGGGTGCGGAGCGGGAACCGAGCATGACGTGATCGTCGTCTTGAGTCGCAGCCCCGCCGTTTGCGCTCCACCGCGCACCGGCCGCCGACCAGGGGAGGACCATGGAATCCGCCGCTCACATCACGGAGTTGACCGCCGGGCAGGAAGCCGTGGTCCGTGGCGTGGCGCGGGAGTGGGCGGCCGTCGACCGTGCGACGGGCCCGGGGGACCGGCACGCCGCGGAGGAAGGGGTACGGGCCGCCTACCGGGCGTGCGGACTGCCTCCGCCACGGTTCATGATCTGGCTGGGCTCACCCTGGGCCGGCCTGATCGGGCAGGCGCTCCTGCCCGGCGTGATCGCCTCGGTCGTCGGCGGCCCGACCGCACGGGTACGGACCCGCTTCCGGCGGCGGATGCGGCGGGAACTGGCGCCGCCGCGAGGATGGCTGCTCCGCCCGGACGTCCTGGACACGGCCCGGGCGCAGGTGTCCGACGCGGTGGACCAACGGGTCGACCGGCTGCTGCGCGGCCCGCGCCCCACACCCAGGGACTGGCGGTTCGCCATCCGCTCCCACGTCCAGGACCAGGTGACCGCGCAACACCTCGGCGTCCTGGACCCGGGGCTCGACAGCGAGGGCTACATCGGCTCCGCCCGGTACGACTTCGACGTGGTGCCCACCACGCACGCGGAACTGCTCACCCAGGTCGCCGCGCAGGCGGGGGTCCCCGTGCCGGTGGCCAAGAAGGCGCGGCTGCCCGTGCTCTGGTCGCGCGGGCGTCCCCTCACCAGCTTCGGCGTGGAGGCGTTGGCGTGGGCCGACGCCATGGAACGCCTCGGCGTGACGGGCGTGGACGAACTCCACGGCGAGCAGCAGGTGGCCCGGCACGCCGGCTACTGGTGGGCCTTTCGCGACTACGCGGTCCTCACCCCACGCCCCGACCTCCTGCGTACGGACACGGAAGGACGCCTGCACTGCGCCGACGGTCCCGCCGCGATATGGCCCGACGGCTGGGCCGTCCACTCCTGGCACGGCAGAAGGGTGCCCGCCTCCCTCATCGCCGGCCGCTGGGACACCGACCGCATCCTCACGGAGCCCAACGTCGAGGTGCGCCGCTGCGCGATCGAGCGGACGGGCTGGCCCGAGTTCATCGCGGCGGCCGGACTGGAGCAGGTCGGCCGGCGCGAACCGGACCCGGGCAACCCCGGCCAGTGGCTGAGCCTCTACGACCTGCCCCACGAACGCGGCCGCGTCCGGGTGCTGCTGTGCACCAACGCCTCGGTGGAACGCGACGGCACCCGCCGCCAGTACGGGCTCACCGTGGCCGCCGACACCCCGGACGCCACGACCGCGGCGGCCCGCCTGCTCGGCCTCACCCGCGAGCAGTACCTCACCATGAGCCGGGCCACCTGACGACGCCCGTCCCGCGCACTCCTCACCGACCGGAGAACCCCATGCCCGCACAGCACCCGACCCTCGCGCACGTCACCGCCCTCGCCGGAGTCGACGTCCTGGACCACCTCGACCTCCAGGCCACCATCCCCGTCTCCGCCGGGCTGCAGCGCCAGGGCGACATCGGCCTCATCCCGGTCGCCCTGATCGGCCTCGAGCCGCCGACGGACGCGGAACCCGTCCCCGCCGCCGGCATCCCCCTGGTGTCGGCGGAGGGCGGAGGCAACACCCACCTCCTCGTCGCCGACGGCCCGGTCACCTGGGCGCCCACCGGGAGCGACGGTCCGGACGTCGGCTGCTTCACCGTCCACGAGGGCGCCACGGCCTACATCCTCCACCCCGAACACGGAGCCATGGGCCACGCTCCGGGCACCTACCTGGTACGCCGCCAGGTCGAACTCGACGACCGTTTGGTCCTCGACTGACACGACCGACGCGGTGACCAAGGGAGCTGATGGGGAACACGTTCGGCATCGGCCTCACTTGGCAGGAGACGGAGGCGGAACTGCCGGCGGCGGCGTTCACCTGACAGCAGGTCGGCGCGCGGACACGGCGAGGTCGTGTCAGCCCGGTGTGTGGGCACGCGTGGGCGGCGAGGTGGTGCGCGGGCGCGGCAGTGGCGCGTGGTGGGCGAGCCGCTCCCGTAGGCGGGCGTGGCGGAACTGGTAGACCGGCCCCACCTGGCGCAGGATGCCGAGGCGATGGGCCTCGGCCAGGAACGACTGGAGCCGCCAGGGCAGTCGGCCCCGGGCGGCGACGAGGAGGCGCGCGACGGTGTAGTGGGGCCAGGCGCAGGCGGCCAGGGCGAGCACCAGACCGACGGGGCCCACCAGGGGAAGTTTGCTCCACAAGTAGCCGACCACGAGGACGAAGAGACTGACGTCCTCGGGAAAGACCTCGGCGGCGCTCAGCACGAGCGGGATGTCGGGCAGCGTGATCAGCACCGCTCCCGCTGCGCCCGTGAGCAGGCAGACGCGCCGGTCGTCCCGTACCGAGGACGCCGGGGTGGTGAGGTCGTCGGGGGACGCGGTGTGGCGCGTCCAGCGGAGCAGTGCCTGCACCGAGCCGAAGAGCAGGCCGGCTACGAGGCCGTACGCCCAGGCGTTCAGCGGCGCAATGGAGCCCGGTGCGAGTCCTTCGGGCAGCCACGGCGCCACCGTGGCGATGTGAATGTTCAGCGCCGCACCGGTGAGGACCGCCATACCGACGACGGTCGCCACAGCCCGGGGCAACCGGTGGCGCCAGTGCCGCATGCCGAGCCGTCCGCGGCTGGGCATGTCGGGCGGCACCGGACTCCCGGCGGTGTACAGGACCGCCAGGTAGGAGAGCCCGTAGAGGGTGCTGGCCACCACGATGTACTCCACACCGGCCCGGATGCCGTGGTCGGCCATGCGCCACACGCCCTTCGGAGCCGAGTGGGCCACGTACCCGCACGCGGCGATCAGCAGCACCGCCCGCAGCGAGTCGCGGCGGGTGCCGGGTCCGGCCGCCGTCCACGCCGCGACGAAGGACATGCAGGCGAGGGCCAGTGCCACCGCGCCGCCGTACGACAGCACGACCTCCACCGGGATGTCCGAGGGGCCGGGGATGGTGAGGCAGGAGAAGAGGTGTCCCGCACAGACGAGAGCGAAGGCCGTGGCGGCCGACAGCGCGGCCCGGCACCAGGTGCGGGCCAGCGGGGTCCAGCGGTAGAGCTGCCACCAGGCCAGATCGTGTGTGCCCTGGCGTACCAGGCCGACGGCGAGGTGCGTGAGGTGGCGATGGGCGCGCTCCGGTTCCCACCGTCGGTCGGCGGGGCGCAGACGCCGGGCGCGTGTGTACAGGGCGGGGACGAGGGCGTCCAGCAGGTGCAGTTCGATGGCGGAGGCGGTCGGAAAGCGTTCGCTGTCGGCGAGTTCGCAGGGGTCGGCGAGTTCGCAGGGGTGGCCGACGGCGTCGGCGTACACGACTCGGGCGAGCCCGACCAGCAACGGGCTGGTGAGTGCTTGGGCCGCGGGACCGTCGGGGTTCTCGTGCACATGCCGGGCGAGTCGCTCCCATCGCTCGTGACGGGGACCCGGTGACGTGGCCAGGCGCAGAAGTGTGAGCGCGTCGGCGGGGCGTACCGGCGTGGGCTCGACGACGGCGGCGCCGGTGAGGACGCCGGCGTGCGTGACCGCTGTCGTGTAGGCGGAGGTGCGGCAGGTCAGCACCAGCGGAGTGCGGGTGTCCAAGGTGTCGTTGAGGGCGGACAGGACGGCGGTGCGCGCGGGGCCCGGCAGTTCGTCCAGGCCGTCGAGGACGGGAAGGACGCGGTGTCCGCTGACGAGGTCGTCGATCGCGGTCGGGCCGTACACCTCGGCGTCGGCGAGCGCGGGGTAGTCGGCGGCGAGCCTGCGGCTCAGCCAGCCGTGGGCGCTCTCCCGGGCGGGATCGAAGGAGCCGAGCGACAGCAGCACGGGAACCGGATCGCTCTCCTGCCGGGTGCGCAACAGCCCCAGGGTGAGGAGTACGGCGAAGGTGGTCTTGCCCGAGCCTGCGGGGCCGAGGGCGACGAGCCTGCCCCTGGGCAGGGCCCGGAAGGCGGCGGCCAGCTCCTCCACCCGGTCCGCACCGCAGGAGAAGGGGGCACCGATCAACTGGCGGTGCTCACCGACGCCGACGTCCGGGCAGTCGGTCCACCGCACGGGCAGCGGGGCCGGGGCGAAGAGTTGCCGCAGCGTCGCCTCCTCCTGCCACTGGCGGCCCACCAGCCGCGCGAGGACCTCCGTCGCGTCCGCCAACTGCCCGGTGCTCGAATGCCCTTGCCGAGGATCACGGCGCCACGCCCACACCGCCAGCACGCCGAAGAGCCCGATCACCGCGGCCAGGACCGAACTGGCCGTCGCGGCGGTGCTCTCGTCCCCCTTGCCCCACATCACCACGAGGGCCCCCGCGACGACCACGCACAGTGCCCAGACCACGCCCCAACGCCGACCCATCCCAGCCCCCGCTCAACCCTTGCCGGCCGCCAACGCAGGAACCAACGAGGAGGACGTCACCGCGGAAACGGCGGTGCGGATCACCTGCGGGTCCACCATCCGGTGGCGGGCTGGGTCCACCGTGTACCGCGTTCTGGCCGTGGCCGCCGAGGCGGTCTGCTGACAGGCGTCGTCGCGAGGCGGGGCCGCTGCCCGGCTACCCGGGGAGCCGGGCCGTGCCGGTATCCGTTACGCGCCGCGCTCCACCGAGTGCCGACCGCGCGCCCCCGCTCGCGGGAGCCGCGTCCGCCGAAAAGGGCCACCTCCGCCTGCCCGGGGACCGCCGACAGCCCCCCGCCCGCCGGGGGGCTGCTCCAAGTGGAGGCGACGAGTGGTGCGCGCGCCCGCCCGAACACAGGCTGGCCTACGCGCCCCTCCCGGCCATGAGGCGGGGCGCAGCCTGTCCACCGTCCCCCGGCCGGAGCGGTCAGGGACGTCAGAGAGACGAGATCACATGGCGGAACACACCATCGGTCCCGGGCCCCTGCCCGCCGTCACCGGGACCGGGACACCCGTACGAAGACGGGCTCCGCGCCGCCGTCCGCGGTCGGCCCGCAGGGCACGTACGCGGGCCGTGCTGCTCGCGGCCTGCCTGGGCGTCCTCGGCGCGGCCGGGACCGCGCCGAGCAGCGCCCAGGCGCCCTCGGCCGGCGGACCCGTACCGGTGAAGCCGGCGCGGTTCGTGCCCGGCCCCTGCCCGCAGACACCCGAGCCGGTCCCCGGGCGGTGCGGCTTCCTGGAGGTCCCCGAGAACCGCGAACGCCGCACCGGACGGACGATCCGGCTGGCCGTCGCCGTCATCCCGGCCGCGTCGAGGGCCAAGGCCCCGGACCCCGTGGTGTTCATGGAAGGCGGCCCCGGCGGAGACGCCTTCGGAGCGATCCCCTTCCTGATCGAATCCGGTGTGAACCGCGACCGCGAGCTGATCGTCGTGGCCCAGCGCGGCACCCTCCACTCGCAGCCGAGTCTGGCCTGCCCGGAGATCGACCGGTTCAACGCGACCGCCGTCGGCCTGCCCTACGACGCGCCCTCCACCGGCCGAGGGCTGGTGCGCGCGGCGAAGGCGTGCCGGGACCGTCTGACGGACGACGGAATCGACCTCGCCGCCTACAACACCACCGAGAACGCCGCCGACTTCGCCGCCCTCCGCAAGGCCCTGGGCATCAGGAAGTGGAACGTCTACGGCTACTCGTACGGCACCGACCTGGGCCTCACCTACCTGCGCCGGCACCCCGAGGGCATCCGCTCGCTGGCGATCGACTCGGTCGTGCCGCCGCAGACCGTGAGCCTGCCGTGGGCCTGGGACAGTGCCCAGGAGGGGATCAACGCGATCTTCGCGGCCTGTGAGGCGCAGCCCGCCTGCGCGGCCCGCTACCCGGACCTCTCCCGCACGCTCACCCGGCAGGTCCGGCGCCTGGAGGCGAACCCGCTGCGGCTGACCGTGCCGCCGCCCGGAGGCGGCACCCCGGTGGACGTCGTCCTCGACGGGGGCACGCTGGTCAATCTGCTGGTCGCCAACGGCCGGCTGGTACCGTCCGCCGACGTCCCCGCGGCGCTCTACGAACTCGCCGCGGGCAATCCGGAACGCCTCGCACAGGCCCAGGCCGCCGGTGCCACACCCGCCGTCGGCGAGTTCGCGCACGGACTCACGCACTCGGTCGCCTGCGCCGAATGGGCCCCGGGCTATTCCAAGCGCGATGTGCTGGCGGCGGGCCGCCGGGCCTTCCCCGGATGGCCGGACTCCGTACTGGTCCACGCTCCGCAGCTGCCGTTCGAGCACGAACTGTGCCGCGCCTGGAACGTCCCGGACCGCACCCCGGTCCAGCGGGTCGCCACCCACAGCGACGTGCCCGCGCTCATCGTCACCGGGACCTTCGACGCGAAGACCGGGGCCAGCTGGGGGCCGTTCGCCGGCCGTACGCTGCCCCGCTCGACCGCCGTGGTGGTTCCCGGCATCACCCACTGGGTCGTCCCGCAGAACCCCTGCGCCGCGTCGGTCCTGCGGTCCTTCCTGGCGCGGCCCGACGCGCCCGACACCGGCTGCGTGCCGGGCGTCGAACCCAAGCCGTTCACCATCATCCCCTGACCGGAGCACGCACGATGCCCCCCATTTCGCACCCCAGGCGGCGCACCCCACGACGACTGCCGGCGACGCTGGCCGGAGCCACCGCCGTCACCCTCGTCGCCGGTCTGGCCGCGCTGCCCGCACATGCCGAGTCCGGCACCGGCGACCCGATCGGCACGGTCGCCCGCACGGTGGGCAGCGCCCACTTCGAACCGGGCCCCTGCCCCAGGACCGCCGACCCGATCCCCGAACTGGCGCGCGCCCGCTGCGGCACCCTCACCGTCCCCGAACGCCGCTCCCGAACGAAGGACGCCAAGGACGCCAAGGACATCAAAGACGCCAAGGGCACCAAGGACCTGAAGGACCACAGGGGACGCAGGATCACCCTCGCGGTCGCGATCATGCCCGCGGAGAGCAGCAGACCCGCGCCCGACCCGATCGTGTGGTTCGCCGGCGGCCCCGGCGACGACGCCGTCTCCGAGATCCCGATGGCGCTCGCCGGCAACCTCAACCGCGACCGTGACGTCGTCTTCATGTCCCAGCGCGGCACCTACTCGGCCGACCCCGAACTCACCTGCCCGAACATCGACGAGTTCAACGCCCGCGCCCTCGGCCTCGTCTCCAACGCGCCCTCCACCGGCCGCCTGCACGTCGAGGCGACCCGGGCCTGCCGCGACCGCGTGGACGCCACGGGCGCCGACCGCGGCACCTACAACGACATCGAGAGCTCGGCCGACTACGACGCCCTGCGCAGGACCCTGGGCGTGCGGAAGTGGAACGTCTTCGGGATCTCCTACGGCACCCACCTGGCGCTCAACTACATGCGCCTGCACCCCAAGGGCATCCGCTCGGTCGGCATCGACGGAGTGCTGCCGCCGTCCATCGCCGGCGGGGCAGTGACCTGGAAGGCCGCGCGGGAGGGATTCGACGGCCTGTTCAAGGCATGCGAGGAGCAGGCGGACTGCAACACCCGCTACCCGAACCTGAAGGAGACCTTCCTCCGCCTCGTCAGTGAGCTGGAGGCCGACCCGATCACCACCACCGTCACGGTCCCGGTCCACCCGGAGCCGGTGAAGGTGGTCCTGGACGGGGGCACCCTGGTCAACTGGCTGACCTCGGCCACCCACGTCGCCGCCGGTGTGCCGCGCTCCATCGACGAGCTCGCGGCAGGCAACCCGCAGCGGATCGCCGAGCAACTCGCGGGCGGCAAGTACAGCCCGCAGGCCATCGGACGGGTCGCCCACGGGCTGGTCTACGGCGTCTTCTGCAGCCAGTGGACCCCGTACGAGAGCCGGGCCGACATCGTCCGGGGCGGGCGCCGCGCGTTCCCGTCGTTCCCGCGGTCGATGCTGGCCAACGCCCCGCAGCTCGCCTGGCTGCACGGCGACTGCCGCGCCTGGGACATTCCGGCGGCACCGCCGTCGGTCCGCGACGTGACCCGCAGTGACATCCCGACGCTCGCCCTGTCCGGCGGCTTCGACGCCCAGACGGCGCCGAGCAACGGGGCGTACGCCGCCCGGACGCTGAGCCGCTCCACCGCCGTGACGGTTCCCTACGTCGCCCATGTGGTGTTCGCCGACTCGCAGTGCGCGCAGACGATCACGACGTCGTTCTTCGACCGTCCGACCGAGCCGGACACCAGCTGTCTCGCGGGGCTCCAGCCGCCGCGGTTCGAGATCGCACCGTAGGGCGCGCGAGGGGCGGTCGCCGGCCGGCACGGCCTCGCCGCCCCTCGAACGTCAGGCGTTCTGGACCTGCTGGGCGCGGGCGGCGACCATCGACGCCAACTGCTCGAACTCCGCGCTCCATTCGGGGTCGTCGTCCAGGATCGGCTTGTACTCCAGCTCGATGAGGACGGTGCCGACGCGGAGGAGCGCATGGGCCGTGGTCTCGTCGAGGTCGCCGTTGTAGTGGGTCAGCGCGGCGCGCTGGTCGCCGAGCTCCGGCAGGGACAGCTCTCGCGCCTTGTTGTTGCCGGAGATGCCCGACCAGGACTCCCTGAAGTCCGTGGCCGTGAGCGCGGCGGTGGGGCAGGACCACGCCGTGAACTCGGCACGCACCAGTGTTCCCGAACTGTCGCGCCCGTAGGCGCTGGTGAATCTCGCCTGGGCCCCCGTGCATCCGCTGTCCTCGTTTCTGCCGGATCTCACGGAACCGGATCTCTCCCAGCCGGAAGGCATGCTGGTCAGGTCGGGAACGACCTGCTTGACCTCGCTGACGTTCAGGGCACGCACGGCACGGCCCGCGCCGGTGTCCGGCGACGACCCGGGGGAGTCGTCGACCAGGACCAGGTTGACGCCCCCGTACACGGCCAGCACGACCAGGGCCACCAGCGCGGTGGCCATCAGGGCGATGAAGGCCCGTCCGCTGCGGGTGTTGTTGACGGTCAGCGGGCCGAGCGCGATGGGGCTGCGCGACACCCGGCTGCCGGTGATCAGCATGCTGCCCGTGGTGACACCGCCCGGCGCGGTCAACTGCCGGTGCAGTTGCCGCCGCAGTTCCGGGTCCGCCTCGAACTCAGCCTGGAGCAGGGAGCGCGCCGAGTCCTGCGCGGCCGGGTCGGCCGGACCCCGGTCCAGTGTGTCGACGGCGGCCCGTCCCCGCTCGGTCGAGACCAGCCGGGCGCGCAGCGCGTCGGTGACCGCGGTTCCGGCGCCCTGGCCGACCGCGCCCGCCGCTCCGGTCGCCGTCGCGGTCAGGACGGCGACGGCCATGGCCGCCAGTTCGGATGTCTCCACGCGTTCCCCCCGTTCCGAGTTCCGGCATGCGGGGCCCCGACCTCGGTCGACGCTCCGCACCCCGGAACCCGTCATCGTCACGCACGCGACATTCGGCGTGCCCGCCCCACTGTCACCCGCGCGGGGAGGCGCGTCTTTGGCCGAGCGTGCAGACATCCTGCGCGTTGAGCGCACGAGGCAGGGACCGCCTCTCGGCGGCCCCCACCTCTCGCTTCAACCATCCCCGGCCCGGCCGCACCGCCCAGGTACTGGTGCAAGGTCCGCGGGATCAGACGCCGGAGCCGAAGGCCGTCAACGCGGCCCGGGCCGCCGGACAGACGTCCGCGGGGTAGCGCCGGGCGGACGACAGGGTCGCTTCCAGCAGGGGCGCGGCGGCCGAGGCGGGGGCGCCGATCTCGGCGATGTACCGGACGGCGGCCCGACAGGGCTCGTCCGCATCACCCGACCGCAGCGGCTCAAGTGCCTTGAGCAGTACGGGCACAGCTGCCTCCGGGTCCCCCGTGACACGCCACCAGGCATGGGCGGCCTGGACCCGGGTCCACGGACCTCGGGATACCAGCAACGGCCTTATCGCGGGCGTGAGATGGGCCGCCCGTGCCCCCAACTCGGCCAGTCGGGCGAGACTTGCGTACCCCAGCCCCCGGGCGGATTCGCCCTCGAGGAAGGCCAGGAAGACCTTCGGGTCGCCGGTGATCCGCCAGTGCGCCCACGCCGCGTTCTGCGCGCCGTGCCACCTTCGGACGCCGTCGGGCAAGGGGGTCCCGCCGTCGTGGCGCGGTGGCCGGGTGTCGCCGCGTACGAAGTCGGCGAGGGTCCCCGCGGCGGGCGCCGCGGCCGGGCCGATGCCGCCGAGCGCGTCGCACGCCCAGCGCACATTGCGCGTACCGAGCGTCGACACGAGCTCGGGAACCGCCTCGCCCGCGGCCGGTCCCCAAGCCGCCAGTGCGGTGAGGACCGGACGCAGCCCTTCGTGCCCCGCCGAGTCAACGAGCATGCGACGGATCCCGGGAAGCAACTCGCCCGCGCTGCCGGCCAGCGGCCGCAGCACCTGCCCGAATGAGGTCACCTGGAGGAAGGGCAGTCGGTCGCTCGTCGCCAGCCATCGGCGCACCGGGCCGAGTGCCTCCGGACGGCCGAGCCGGGCCAGGGCGAGCGCAGCCGGACCGGCGACCGGGTCGTAGGAATCGTCGGCGGCCGCGACCAGCGCGGGCACGGCCGGTGTGATGTCGGGCGTCCCGTCCGCCGACACCAGCCGCGCCAGCGCCATGGCCGCGGCGCCCCTCACCCAGCTGGGACGGGACTCCAGGCAGCGCGCCAGACCGGCCACCAACTCGGGCCGGGGCGCCCGCCACCGCTCCAGGATGTTCGAGGCGACGGCGACCGCGCCCTCGGCCAACTCGGGGCGCCCGGAGTCGAATCCGCCCAACGCGAGAGCGACACCACGGTCCAGGTGGTCGGGTACGTCCAGGCGCAGTTCGTCGGGACGCACCCCTGCGGCTTCGAGCAACTTGCGTGCCCCGAAGCCGTGCACGGCCGGCGTCGCAGAGGTCATGGCCCGCAGGCTACCTCCAGAGGTCCGGCCTGATCGTCACGGACGGTGTGGGGCGGCGGGTTGCCCGTTCAGCAGCCGACATCGCCGATCCCCTTCAGGCCGAGCATCGCGCGGGCCTCGTGTCCTTGTGGTCCACGTACGTGGCCTTGTCCTTGCAGAAGGCGCAAGGCCATGACGGAGGAGAACCCGTCGACGTAGTCGAAGAGCAGCTGTGAGACGCGCCGCACCTGCGCGGTCCGCTCCGGTTCGGGCAGCCCCGTGATGACCGAGGACTCCGCGCCCATGCGCTCTCCGCCACGTCACGCCGCACCGGCGGTGCCGGGCGATGGGGGCGGCAGACGAGTTCAACACCGCCCCCGCTTTGTGGACTGTCGGCCCATGCCGCCGAGGCCGACGCCGACGAGACTCATGGGACCGGCTCAACGGGTGGGACCCGGCCCGCTCACCCCCGGGGCCGGCGAAGTGCCCAGTCGAGGTCGTCCGGTGTCGGCTCGTTGCGCCAACGGGCCCGCAGGACACCGTCGTCGTCGGGCATGACGGCGGTACACAGAGGCATGCGCACCTCCACGTACACGGACAGGAGCGCGGCGGCACGGGCACCGGACATCCGGGCGATCAGTTCGGGGTACTCGTCCTCGTCGGCGATGCCGCTGTGGAGGGTGCCGTCGTGGTCCTGCCACACGCCTTCGACGAGGCCACCGTCGGCGGGCAGGCCCTCGAGGACGGTGTCGACGTCGGTGGACAGGGAGGGCCACACGGCGACACGGGCACGGGGGGCCAGACCGGCGCGAACGGCGGCGAGGGTGGCCGGGGTGAGGGTGTGCCATCGCGGGGCGCCTTCGACGTACAGCTCCTCCAGGATCCCGGCCCGCCCGTCGACGACAGCCTGGTGCACCCCGGCCCAGAAGTCGTCGTCGCCGGGCCGCTGGATGCCCTCTTCCTCCGTGTCCCCGAAGGCGTACGGCGAGGACGCCATCCGCTCCGGGAACAGCCCCAGCGCCCGGGTGCGGGCCACCGCCTCCTCGCAGGGGAGGCTGCTGCCGATGTAGAGGTACTGGTCCCACCCCACATGGACCGCGAACGTGCCCTCCACCTCCAGCCGGCACCAGACGCCGTTGTCGCGCAACATGGCGCGCACCAACAGCAGGCCGACGTCGAGGGAGACTTCCGCCCCGTCGTGAAAGCCGGCGAGGTCGGCGGGGAAGAGCCCGTCCAGCCCGAATCCGTCCACCGCCGGCTCCACTCCGAAGTGGACGCCGGAAGGGATCCCCGGTTCCCGTACGGCGAGTTGACCGACGCCGGTGTCCGCGGCGAAGGCCGCGACCGCCCGGAGGTAGGACGCCTCGACCTCGCCGTGATCGCTGACGGTGTCCTCGGTGCCCGTGTAGGCGCCGTGTTCGTCACGGTCGGCGGGGTCGTACTTGGTCACGCGATAGACGTAGGAGAGCTGCACCGCCCCATCATCCGGCATGCCCCGGCCGGTCCAGGGTCCACGGTCCGGCGACGGCGACGGTGCGGCCCCGGGGCATCGCCACCGCCCGGGGCCCGCGCCGGAGAGCGGGGCCTTGCTCCGGCCCCGGAGGTCCTACTGCGTGTAGAACGTGGCGTCCGCCCGGTCGGTGGCCGTGGCCGGGTTCTGGACGTGCAGGAGGTGGTTGTAGTGGCGGATGTAGCGGCCCGAGGAGTTGGACGACTCGTAGGAGACCCCGGCGGAGTCGGCGAGCCCGGGCCGGGCGAACCAGGAGGCGTCGCCGCGGAACAGGGCCGTGCCGTCGTTCTTCTCCACCCACACCTCGAAGTTCCTGTGGCGCAGGAAGTACCCGGGGAAGTTGGCCGACTCCAGGGAGACGGTGCCGCTGCCCGCGAGTCCGGTGACCACGCGGAACTGTGAGTCGGCCAGCGGCGCCACGTTCGCCTCGGTCCTGGCCCGGAACTCCCAGTGCCGGACGAACCGGTCGGGGAAGTTGTAGGAGGAGAGCCGGATAGGGGTGGGGCCGTCGGCGACCGGGATGCCGAAGTCGGGTGTGCCGTCCGCCTTCCAGTACAGCTTCTGGACGCGGGTGCGGCGGTTGGGGTCGTTGAGGGGGTCACCGGAGATGTCCCGGTACCCGCGGTCGTGGTAGACGAGGATGTCCGACTTGCCGTCCTCGGAGACCGTGAACTGGTTGTGTCCGGGCCCGTATTGGCCGGTGGCGGTGTTGCCGGCGAAGACCGGGTTCGCGGTCTTGGTCCACGAGGACGCCTTGAGCAGGTCGGCGGAGGCCGACGCGGTGAGCAGGCCCATGCAGTAGTTGGCGTCGGTGGCGCTCGCCGAGAAGGCCATGAAGACCTTGCCGTTGCGCTGGATGACGGCCGGCCCCTCGTTGACGGTCTGGCCTCCGGCGGTCTCCCACGAGGCCGTCGGCCGGCTGAGCATGACCGGTGTGCCGGTGATGGTCCACGGGCTGCTCATCCGGGCCAGATAGAGGTTGGTTCCGGAGCCGACGGCGGGGTCGTTCTGCGCCCAGGAAAGATAGCGGACGCCGTTCACGGCGAAGGTCGTCGCGTCCAGGGAGAAGGTGTCCAGGGGCAGGGCGATGCGGCCCTTCTCCGTCCAGGCGCCCGTGACCGGGTTGGCGGCGGTGCACTCCAGGACGTACGGCCGGATGCGCCAGACGTCCTCGGCGTTGCCGGCGGCGAAGTAGATGTACCAGCGGCCGTCGATGAAGTGGATCTCGGGGGCCCAGATGTGGGCGCCCATCACACCGGAGGCGTGCTTGGTCCAGATCGTCGTCTCGGCGGCCGAGGAGAGCCCCTGGATCGTGGTGGCGCGGCGCAGCACGATCCGGTCGTAGGCGGGCACGGTGGCGGTGAAGTAGTAGTAGCCGTCGGTGTGTTTGAAGATGTGCGGGTCGGCCCGCTGCGCCACGAGCGTGTTGGTGTAGGTGACACCGGGGGAGGCCGGCACGGCGGCGTGGGCGGCCCCGGCGGGGAGGCCGATGGCGGTTGCCGAGCCGGCCATGATGCCGAGGGCCGTTCTGCGGGTGACTTCGGGTCTCATGGGTTCTCCCTGTGCGGCGGGGACGTGTGGGGGTGGCGCTTCAGCGTCAACTTCCGATATTTCGAACAGGGTTCGGGCTGTCGGCCAGAAGATAGGTTCTATCGGGAGGCCGGTCAACGGTTCCGGCCGGGGGTGCGGGCGTGGGCGGCGATGATTCCGGTCGAGGGCGCGGATGCGGGCGGCAATGGTCCGTACCTGGCTGGTCTATACCCTTGACTGGTACATACCAATGCGATTGAGTGTGCCTCCGCAGCCCCCCACCACGGCCGCCCCCACGCCGTGTCCGGTCCACCGGTGCGTGCGGTGCGGGCCCCGCTGCGTCCTGCCCCAGGGTGCGGCCGTGCCTCGCAAAGGAGTTGATCCCGTGTCGAGACGCCGTATCTCCGCCGCCGTGGCCGTCCTCGCCCTCGCCGGCACCGCCCCGGTGCTCCTCCCGGCCACGACCGCCGCCGCCGCGTCCTGCTCCAGCTACCCCAGCTGGGTGGCCGGAAAGGCGTACAACGCCGGGGACATCGTCCGCTACACGGACGGCAAGGCCTACATCGCCGAACACGCCAACCCGGGCTACGACCCCATCATCAGCACCTGGTACTGGGAGCCGTACGCCTGCGACAGCGGGCCGGGCACGCCCAACGGGCGCTTCGTCGTGACGGAGGCGCAGTTCAACCAGATGTTCCCCAACCGGAACTCGTTCTACAGCTACAGCGGCCTCACCGCGGCCCTGAGCGCCTACCCCGGGTTCGCCAACACCGGCAGCGACACGGTGAAGAAGCAGGAGGCCGCGGCCTTCCTCGCCAACGTCAGCCACGAGACCGGCGGTCTGGTGCACGTGGTGGAGCAGAACACCGCCAACTACCCGCACTACTGCGACTGGAGCCAGCCCTACGGCTGTCCGGCCGGCCAGGCCGCCTACTACGGACGCGGCCCGATCCAGCTGTCCTGGAACTTCAACTACAAGGCCGCGGGCGACGCGCTCGGCATCAACCTGCTCGGCAACCCCTGGCTCGTGCAGAACGACTCGGCCGTCGCCTGGAAGACGGCCCTGTGGTACTGGAACACCCAGAACGGCCCCGGCAGCATGACCGCCCACAACGCCATGGTCAACCAGGCCGGTTTCGGCCACACCATCCGCAGCATCAACGGCTCCCTGGAGTGTGACGGCAAGAACCCGGCGCAGGTGCAGAGCCGGGTGAACAACTACCAGCGGTTCACCCAGATCCTCGGGACGTCGACCGGCGGCAACCTCTACTGCTGACGCCGGCCCCGCGGCTACGACGCCGTGCGGGATGCCCCGCCCCTGACCAGTCGGACCGGGGCATCCCGCACGCGTCCCACCGGAGCTGACCGACGAGCACGTCGAGATGCTCGCCTCCGGGGCGTGAAAGGGCCGGCCCGCGGCACGGCGCGTAGGGTGCGGGGATGATCGCGATCCCGGAGGAGTTCGCCCGGAGCACCGTCGCCCGAGAAGGGGGCACCTGAGCGGCATGGCTCGCCGAACTTCCTCTGCTTGTACAGGAGTTGCTGGAACGCTGGGGGTGCGTGCCGGACGGTGAGGTCATGCACGGGGGTGTCGGCCTCATCGTGCCGGTCCTGCGGCGGGCCCAGGAGCGCGCCGTGCTGAAGGTGTCGTTCCCGCACCCCGGGAACGTCCATGAGCCGGACGCGTTCGTCGCGTGGGGCGGGCGCGGCGCCGTCCTGCTGCACGAACGCGACGACGAACGGTTCGCGATGCTGCTGGAGCGGGTCTCGTCGTCGACGCTGGCGGAGGTCGAGGACGGGGACGAGCTGGTGACGGTAGCCGGGCGGCTCAATCGCCGTCTGGCCGTTCCCGCGCCGCCCGGCCTGCCCCGGCTGTGCGAGCGGGCCGATGCCTGGGAGTCGGAGCTGGCCAGGGACGCCGCCGAACTGCCGCACACGCTGCCGCGGCAGGTGCTGGACACCGCCGAGGCGACCGTCCGTGAACTGGGCCGGGGCGGGCCGGACACCCTCCTCCACGGCGACCTGCACGCCCGGAACATCCTGCGGGCCGGCCGGGAGCCGTGGCTGGCCGTCGACCCCAAGGGACACGCGGGAGACCCCGCCTACGACGGCGGCACCCTGCTGAAGTCCCGCGCACCGACCCTGCTGGCGGCGGACGACCTCGGCAAGGCGGTCCACCGCATCCTGGACGTCTTCGCCGAGGCCGCGGAACTCGACCGCGAACGCGTTCGGCGGTGGGCCCAGTTCCATGCCGTCCAAGCCGCGTTCTGGGGCCGCCGCCACGGCTTCCGCATCGCCCGCGACGGCCCGCGCCTGGACCGGCTCACCGAATTCGCCGACCGGCTGTCGGAGTTGCTCACACAGAGGCGTGCGGACCGCCCGTGAGCCCGTGCCCGAGGGGCGCCCCGCAGGGGGCTGGGTGATCCTGAGTAGGTGAGGGGTGTCCCAGCCGGCCGGTTCCCCGCGGCCTACGCGGCTTCCTGCCGCCGGGCCGTGCGCGTGGCCCTTGCCGCCGCGATCGGCTTCTACCTCTTCCGCTACGGCCTCGACAGTCCCGTCGCGGCCACCTACGCCCTCTTCGGCGCGGTGTCCCTCGGCGGCCTGTCGAGGATCCCCGGGACCGGACGGCAGCGCGCCGCGACGATGCTGCGGGTGCTGCCGGTCTGCTGGGTACTGGTGGTCGTCGGCACGTACCTCTCGGTACGCACCTGGAGCGCCGTCGCGGGGATGCTGGCGGTCGGCTTCGCGCTGGCCTTCGCCGCCGTGGGCGGACCGCGCCCGGCGGGTGTGGCACCGGGCCTGCAGCTGCTGTACATCCTGCCGTCCTTCCCGCCGTACGACCCCGGCTCGCTCGGTGAACGGCTGCTCGGCACGACGACCGGGCTGGTGCTGCTGATCGCGACCGAGGCGCTGATCTTCCCCGAGCCGGCCCCCACGCCGTACCGGGAACGGGCCGCCCGCGCCGCGAGGACGGCGGCGCACTGCGCGCGGGCCCTCACCGCGGCGCCGTACGCCCTGGGCACCGCGGACCGGGACGCGGCCGAGGAGAGCGGCCGTCAGCTGCGGTCGCTGACGGTGCCCGAGGCGGAGCGCCCCGCGGGCCCGGGGGTGCGGCAGCGGGCCCTCGCCCACACCGGCCTCGCCGCCCGTACGCTCCTGCACCGGCTGGCGTGGCTGTCGGCCCCGCCCGGGACACCGGAACGGGAGGTGACCGCCGTGCTGCGTGCGGTGGCGGACCTCGCGACGGCCACGGCGGAATGCCTGCGCGCCCGCCGCTCGCCCGTGGCGCCGTACGAGGAGCTGGCCTCGGCCCGCGCCGAGCTGTCGGCCCTGTCCGAGGACGCGTCCGCGCGGTTTCCGGCGGCGGTGCTGCGCCGGCACGCGGCCGTGCTGGAGATCGCGGATGCCGCGCTGGCCATGGGCGCGGCCGCCGACCGTGCCGTACACGGGCGGCACGCCGAGGCGGAGGTGGCACCGCAGCGCTTCTGGTACTCCACCGTCCCGGCCCCGGTGCTGTGGTGGCACCGTCTGCGCGGCCACGCGGGACGCCGTTCGGTGTTCTTCCAGAACGCGGTGCGGATCGCGCTGGCCCTCACGGCGGCGCGGCTCGTCGCGGGGCTGGACACCCTCCCGCACGGCTTCTGGGCCATGCTGGCCACGCTCAGCCTCACCAGGACCACCCTGGAGGCCACCCGCCACACCATCCGGCTCGCCCTCACCGGCACCCTGGCCGGGGCACTGCTGACCGCCGCGACCCTGACCCTGGTGGGCACCCACACCGACGTCTACGCCGTGCTGCTGCCCCTGTGGATGCTGCTCGCCTTCACCGTCGGGCCGGTGCGCGGGGTCGGCTGGGCGCAGGGGCTGTTCACCGTGCTGGTGGCCCTGGTGTTCGCGCAGTTGGCGCCGTCCACCTGGCAGCTGGCGGAGGTGCGCGTGCTCGACGTGCTGATCGGCAGCGCGATCGGCGCGGTGTTCGGGCTGCTGGCGTGGCCGCGCGGTGCCCACGACGAGCTGCGCCGGGCGGCCGCGGAACTGCTGCGCACGGCCGCGGAGGTCGTGGTGGCGACGACCTCGTCGGCGGCGGGCGGGGCCGCCACGGTCGTACCGGCCGCCGCGCCCGGACACCGGTCCCTGCACCACGCGCTCGTCCTCACCGAGTCGGCCTACGCGCAGTTCCAGAGCGAGCCCGCGCCCTTCGGGGGCGCCCGGCGGGCCGTCCCGGCGTCGGTGGACTGGCAGGCGACCCTCATCGCCGGGCACCACACCCTGTGGGGCTCCGAGCGGCTGCTGGCGCCGCCCGCGACCGTGCTGCCGGAGGCGACGGCCCATGCGGTGGTGGCGCTCGGTGAGCGCATGGCCGGACGGATGCTGCTGGTCTCCGCGGCCCTGGACCCGGGCGGGGACACGCCGTCCACACCCGTTCCGCGGATCCGTCCGGTGTCCGCCGAGTTCAGCGCCGAGCCGGAGGGCGCGCCGCGCCGCTACTACGCCGTCGTGGAGTGGCTGGAGTCCCTGGCGGCCGACCTGACCCGGATCTCCCGGGGCGGGGCCCGCCCCGGAGGCGGCGACTGAGACCGTCAGCCGCTCTTCCCGGAAGCGGAGGCGGAGGCGGCGGTGGAATCGGAGGCGGAGGCGGCGGCCGGAGTGCCGCCCGGGTGGAGCAGCGCGAACAGGAACGCGATGCCCAGGGCGATCGCCATGCCGTAGAACACCCACTGGTTCGCCTCGGCGAAGTCCATACGGACCGCGCCGACGATCTCCCGCATCTGGTCGGCGGCCGGCCCGGTGCCGGAGGGCGGGCTGGCGTCGCCGCTGCCGGTGATGGAGCTGCTGACGCTGTGGGCGGTGTCCCGGGCCTGTTCGGACGACAGGCCGTGCGACTCCAGGGTGCCCGTCACGTTGGAGCGGGTGACATGGGTGAGCATCGTGCCGAAGACGGCCATGCCCACGCTCGCGGCGTAGTTGCGCACGGTCTGGGTGATGCCCGTGACCTCGCCGTAGGACGGGCCGATGGCCCGGTTGACGGCGTCCGTGGAGGCGGGCGCCAGGATGAAGCCGATGCCCGCCCCGGCCAGGGCCGCGTACGGCCACTGGTCGTGCATGGACAGGTCGGTCAGCTCGCCCGCCCACAGCGCGAACCCGACGCAGCCCAGGACGCCGCCCGTCTTCAGTGCCGGACGGGCACCCCGCTTGTCGAGGATGCGCCCGCCCCACTGCGAGGCGAGGGCGAAGCCGGCGAACACGTACAGCAGGAACAGCGCGGCCTGGTTGGGCGAGGCGCTCAGCGAGACCTGGGCGTACACGGACGCGAAGAAGAACAGCGGGACGAAGGCGAGCATCGCGAAGAACAGCACCACCGCGTCGATGGTGAAACCCCTGTCCCGGAAGACACGCAGGTCGACCAGGGGATGGCGGACCCCCCGCTCGTAGTGGACGAAGTAGGCGAGGACCGCCAGGCCGCCCGCGACACAGAGCCAGGTGGCCGGGCTGTCCCAGCCCCACGAGTACGCCTGCTGGAAGCCCAGGACGCTCAGACCCATGCCGACGGCCATCAGGGCGGCGCCGACGACGTCGAGGGTGCCGGTCCGTCTGCGGTCGGTGATGTGCGCCAGCGCCGTCAGGACCAGCGCCACCACGGCCACGGGCACGTTGACCCAGAACACCGCGCGCCACGTCCACGCCGCGGTGAGCCAGCCGCCCAGCAGCGGCCCCACGGCGGTCAGCGCGCCGGACAGCCCGAAGAACAGGGCCAGGGCACGCCCGCGCCGCTCGGCCGGGAACACCGCCACGACCACCGCCAGCGCGGCGGGGAAGAGCAGCGCCGCCCCGACGCCCTGGACGGCCCGGAAGCCGATGAGCCAGCCCTGCGCGGCGTCTCCCTTGGGGACACACCCGCACATCACCGAGGCGACGACGAACACGACGGTGCCGATGACGACGATCCGGCGCGGCCCGTACAGGTCCGCGAGGCGCCCGCCGACGGCGAAGAAGGCCGCCAGGGCCAGCAGATAGGCGTTGATCACCCACTGCATGCCCGATGCCGAGAGGTCCAGCTCCTGGACGATGTCCGGGGCCGCGATGGAGACGATGGTCTGATCGATGAACGTCATCGCGACCGCGAACATCATGGCCGCGAGAGCCAGCGTCTGCTGATGGTTCGAGCGAGGCGCGTGCGTGGTGTCATCACGCCCGAGGTGTGTGTCACTCACGTGTCCCAGTCTGCGCCCGACCGGGCGAGCCCGCAGCCCGCGTCATTCCCCGCGCGGCCGGTGGCGGGCGGGCGGCTCAGGGGCGTTCGTAGTGCTGGAGGACGCCGGCCACCGAGAAGCAGAGCGCGCCGGTGAGGGTGCCCCAGTTGGAGATGTCGGCGTTGATCAGGCTGCCGGTGGCGGGGCGGGTGTACGCGGCGACGGCCGAGACCATGAACAGCACGGAGCCCAGCTGGTTCACGGCCACGATCCACCAGCCGAGGTCGTGCCGGAGGATGCGCGGGCGGCCGTGGCAGACCTCGACGAACGCGAGATGACCGGAGATCAGGAACAGCACACAGCCGATCAGGTCGGGGGCCCAGACCAGCCGGTTGACCTGTTGCACGCTCAAGCCGTGCAGGAAGGAGTCGAGCAGGTCGACGGCGAACACCAGCGTGCCGGCGAACAGGACGAAGGCGCTGAGCCAGTCGATCCGCCCCGGCTCGTAACTCCACCAACGCCAGCGCCCGGTGACGAGGGCGCCCTCGCCGCCGGGTTGATGGCGCGGGGCGTTGACGACCTGGAGCAGGGACACATAGCCGCCGGTGTTGAAGAACAGGCCGCCGGCGAAGTAGATCGAGGAGCAGGTCGTGGCGTCGCCGGAACCGAACTGGGCGACGGCGGCGCCGGCCGCGAAGAGCGCTCCGCCGATGACGAAGGCGGTTGCGGTGATGGCATTGAGCCGCTGGAGCCGGGCGAGGGCCGTGTCGTCGGCGCTGGCGTAGTGGGCGGCGGGCGCGCCCGGCGGATGCAGGGCGATCAGGCCCCTGCGCCGGGCGGGCCGGGACTCCCAGACGGCGGTACCGCCGTCCGGCGGCTGCCAGGTGAGGCGGGTGGTGAAGGGTCCGGCGCCCTCGGCGCGCTGATCAGGCTGTCCCACGGGGCGAGAGTAGACGGCCCGTCAGCCGTCGGCCGGACGCGACGCGTTCGGCGGGTCGCGCGGGCCTTCGCCGGTCGGGGCGCGATGTGGCCGACAGGGCGCGCGGGCCTCCGCCGACCGGGGCGCGACGCAGCCGGCGGGCCACCGGTCCTGCGCCGGACCCGGCGCCGTGTCAGGATTTCTTGACATCCCCCCGTCTGTCAGGGCAGCCTGACACCCATGGGAGCTGAGGACACCCCGGCCTCGCTGGCCGGACGCGTCACCGACAAGGACCCCGCCGTCGGCCTGGAAGCGGTCGTCGCACTGCGCCGACTGCTGGAGGAACTGGAGCGGCTGCACGTCGACAACGCCCGAAGCCGGGGCTGGTCGTGGCAGGCCATCGCCACGTCCCTGAACGTCAGCAGGCAGTCGGTGCACGAGAAGCACTCGGGCCGGCGCAAGGCCATGGGCATGGAGGAGTAGAGGTGTTCGAATATTTCACCGACCACGGAAAGCGGGCCGTGGCCGCTTCCCAGGACGAGGCCGTCGCCCTGGGGTACGACTTCATCGGCACCGAGCACCTCCTGCTCGGCCTCCTCGCCGTCGAAGAGGGCACGGCGTCCGAGGTGCTGCGCGAGCACAACGTCGGCCTGGAGCGGGCCCGGCAGGAGACCGTACGCGTCCTGGAGGCGGCCGGGATCGCCGCCTCGGGCGGACAGCCCGCCCGTGACGCCCTGACCTCGCTCGGCATCGACGTCACCGAGATCCAGCGCCAGGCCGATGCCTCCTTCGGTACGGGCGCCTTCCAGTTCCCCCGGCCCGTCTACACCGCGGAGGCCCGCACCGCGCTGACGAACACCCTCGGCGAGGCACAGGCGCTGGGCCGGGACACCTTCGGCACCGAGCACATCCTGCTCGGCCTGCTCACCGTGCCCGAGGGCCACGCCCTGGAGGTGCTGGCCGGCTTCGAGACCGACCCCGCGGCCCTGCGCGAGACGGTCCTCGCCCGCATCGCCCCGGATCGGCCGTGACCGCGGGACGCGTCACGGCGGTGAGCCGCAACGCCACGTACGCGTTCAGCAAGCCGAACCACCGGTCCGTCGGACTCCTCGCCGGCACGCCCGGAGCCGTCACCGCTCGATGACCGCGCGCCCTCTGTCACAGCGTCGGCAGGCGCAGGGCGAGCAGGGCCACGTCGTCGGAGCTGCCGGGTGGCATGCGGGCGAGCACTTGGTCGCAGAGCGTGTCCAGCGGTGCGTCGGCGAGTTCGATGACGTGGCGACGCAGTCGGTCCAGGCCGGTGTCGAGGTCGCTGCCGGGGACTTCGACCAGCCCGTCGGTGTAGAGCAGCAGAGTGGAACCCGGTGGCAGAGGGCGAGTGGCGTTCGGGCGAATCACACCCGGGCCCACCGGGGCACCGAGGACGATTCCCTGGCCGGCCTCGAGGAACTGCCCCGGTCCGCCCGGAGGCAGGAGCAGCGGCGGAGGGTGCCCGGCGCTGGTCCACCGCAGGGTCCATGGGCCGGTGTGCGCGTGGCCCAGGACCTGCGCGAGGACGAGGGTGGCCATGGGGACGGTGGTGACGGCGGCCATGGCGTCGTCGAGGCGGTCGACGACAGCGCTGGGCGGACCGGTGTGGTCCCAGGCCAGCGATCTCAGGATGCCGTGCAGTTGGGCCATCCCGGCGGCCGCGGTCAGGTCGTGGCCCACGACGTCGCCGATGACCAGCGCGAGCGTGCCGTCCTTGAGCTCGAACGCGTCGTACCAGTCGCCGCCGACCTGGGAGCCGGCGGGGGCGGGCTGGTAGCGGGCGGCCAGCCGCAGACGGCCGGGCTGGGGGAGCGGTGTGAGCAGATTGCGCTGCATGGCCTCGGCGACGGCGCGCTGCCGCCCGAACCGCCGAGCGTTGTCGACGACCAGACCGACCCGGCGACCGATGTCGTTCACCGCCTCGAGGTCCGCGGCGTCGAAAGGGTGGGCCGGATCGGTGCGGACCACCGTGAGGGCGCCGGTGATGTGCTCTCCTGAGCCCAGCGGGACCGTGATGACGGATGTCGCGCCCACGACGCGCAGGAAGTCGTGGTGGGTGACGACCAGGGGGGAGCCTGAGCCGGGTGCCGCGGGCGCCCCCTTCCGCCCGTCCTGCCCGCTCTCGTTCCACAGCGTGGAATCACCTCCGCGCAGCACCTGGAACAGAGCCGAACCGTCCGCCTCGCCGACCTCTGGAAGGCGCTCCCGCCCGCCCTCCAGACCGGGATCCCGGCCCCTGGGGCCGGTCACCGCCACCCGGTGGACCTGCTCGGTACGCGTCCGGAGGTCCACTGCCACCCAGTCGGCGAGCCGAGGGACCAGCAGGCGGCCAAGCCGGGCGAGTGCCTCATCGGTCTCCAGAGTCTGACCCAGCACGTCGGTGATTTCCGCGACCAGTGTCAGGCGCTCGTTGAGGTCCTCCAGAGCGCTCGTGTAGGCCGCGCGCTCCCGGCGCGCGCTCCGGTCGCCCGAGATGTCGGTGAACAGGACGGCCATGCCCTGGAACGAGCCGCCGTCCGTCAGGGGAGAGGCGGACCACCAGATCGTGACCAGACGACCGTCGCCGCGCACGAAGCTGTCGCCCTCCCCGCGCGCCGCGGCCTCCTCCGCCAGCGCACGGAGCAGTGGGCACTGCGCGCGCGGGAGCGTGCCGCCGTCCGGGTCCCGGTGCAACAGCTCGTGCGCGTCCTTGCCGCGCAGCGCGCGGGCGGATCGGCCCAGCAGGCGTTCGGCGGCAGAGTTGACGGCGAGGATCCGGCCGGCTGGATCCACCACCATCAGGGCGGTGTCCAACTGCTCGACGACCTGCCGCCACAACTCCGGCTCGGCCGCGGGCCACGACCACCCCGCACCTCCGGCATCGGGCACCGCATCCACCACCACGCCGCCCTCCAGTCACGGCAGCCTCCCGTCGAAGACAGCCGGCGCATCAGGGGAACCGGTACCTCTGTACCGATGATCCCCTGGCGGGAACCCGGTCGCACGGCCGACATGGGACCGTGCTCGCCCACCGTGCGGGCAGCGGCCGGACCCTGCTCGGGATCGCGCGATTCATCCGGGCTCTGTCCGTGTGAACACGATGCCGCTCCCGAAACAGCCGTCGTCGTCGCACGGGCAGGAGTACGGTGGGTGACAGCGAAGACTTTTCGCATGTCGGAAATCCGATGCCGGAATCCCGGTCGGTATCGGACTCATCTCTCGTCTTCGTGTTCCGAAGTCCCCCGGACCGTGTGCCTTCCACCGCACGCCAAACGTCCTCATGGGCAGCCCGTGACCCCGGCCGCGCCATCCGCATCCAGGCCGAGGAGCCAGGTATGCCATCCGGTCCCAGCACATCCACGACGGTCACACCGCCCCGCCACCCCAGGGCAACGCCGGGACGCCCCCTTCCCGCCGGACGGCCCGCCGCCCCCGCACGACGCCGGTGAGCGGCACCACGCCGACTCCACCAGCGCCCGTCGCGGCGCCGACCGCGGGCAGATCGACCCCTCCGTCGCCGTCATCCGCTTGCTCGAGCGCCTCGGCCGGGTGCACGACGTGCGCCGGCCGACCGCGGATCGGGCCGCGGCCCGCCGTGCCTGACGCCACCGACCATCCAAGCCCTTACGGCAGTTGGCAGGAGCCTTCATGACCACCGCACTGCAGTCGCCGCCTCCCGCCCGTCCCCTCCTTCGACTGCGTCTCGCATCCCGCAGCGGCATGCCCCGGCCCATCGACGGAGCGTGGTGGCCCCGCTCGTCCGACCTGACGACCGAACTCCCTCTGCTGCTCGCAGGTTTGCCGCACGGCTGGGGCCACATCACCAGCGTCACCGTCCACGGGGCGACATGGCCCGCCGTGCCCGGGCGGATGCTCGTCTTCAACCAGGTCGTACGACTGCGCAGGACCGTGGCGGTGTCAGCTCCGCACACGATTGTCCTGCTCGCCCCCGGCCGTGGGCGCTGGGACCTACTGGTCGTGCCTCCGGATACGACCGAAGAAGCCGCGGGACTGCTCATGGAGGCCGCCGCCGACGACCGTGTGTGAGGCACTGAGGAGTCCCCGCGACCGAGGGGCGCACAGGACCTGTTCGGGCTGTTGCCTCTGGGACGCAGACCCTGTGCAGGGAGGCATGGGGCTGATTCTCCCTTCTCCTTGAGGCCCGTTGGGCCTGCGCGCGGAGTAGGCTCGAATCACCGAGGATATTTCGTACGCAGGCGTTCAGGCTCGTGTCGTTTTCGGCGATCCAATACGCCGGGTCGGTGATGACCGGCCCGGGGCAGGGTTCGCGTCATGACCGCGACCGCTTCGCTACCGCCGCACGCCGAAGCCGAAGCGGACGACCGTGCGTCCTCCCCGTCCTCGCTGCGTCTGTCGCTCGCTCCCACCGGTCCCGCGCCGGTTCTGCTGGACGGCGCGTGGTGGCCCCGCTCCCGCGCCCCCGGGATCGAACTCCCCGCTCTCACAGCCGCTCTGGAGCCGCTGTGGGGGCGAATCACCCGGGTCACGTTGAATCCCACTCACTGGTCGGACACCCCGCGCAAGGTGTCCGTCGCAGGCCACGCGGTGGAGGTGGGCTGGTTCCTGGCTCAGCAGGACCCGCACGAGCTGCTGTTGTTCTCGTACCGTGTGCGGCGCTGGAACCTCCTGGTGGTCCCGCCGGAGACGACTCCCGTCCCGGCCGCCTGGCTGATGGCCGCCGCGAGCGACCCACTGGGCACCTCCAGTGCGAGCCTGTTGATGGAGGAGGCCGCGCGCCTGTGGACGGTCTCCGAGACGGACCGGGCCGTGGAAGCGGTCTGGGACTCCGAAGGAGGCCACGCGGCTCGGGATCCCATCGCACGCGCCCGGCCCCGACGTTGACCGCCGCGATGCCGCGTCAGCCCGCGGGACGGTGACCGCGGGCACGGGCCTTCCGTCCGATCTCGTCACGTTCATCACGGACGACCTTGCGGCCGTCCGGTTCGCACTGGACTGCCGCGCGGCGCTGTCGGACCGGTACTGCGCACGTCGAATCGAGGAGCCGATGTCCCACCCACGACTGAGCGTCCACCGGCACGATCGCGGCCCTCGTGCACTGCTCACCCTCGCAGGCGAGATCGACCTGGCCACCGCCCCGCTCGTGCGTTCCGCACTGACCACCTGCAGGCGTGACGGCGTCCGGGCGACCGACGTCGATCTCAAGGCGGTCACTTTCTGCGACGTCAGCGGACTCAACGCCTTCCTCATGGCGTCAATGCTCGCCCGGGATGCCGGTACGACCTTTCAACTGCTCCGTTCGCCAACGGCCTTGCTCCGCATCATCGAGATCACTGGCACCGGCTTCCTGCTCCATGAGCTCCACGGAGTCACGGCGCCTTCCCGCAGGAATGCCGCCGACACGCACGGCGCGGCCTGAGACCCCCGTTTCGCCGGGAGTCGCCAGACGATGGTGGAGCATCGACGCGGCTCCGTGATCTGCCGGCGGACCAGCACGCGTGTGCTGACCTTCTTGGGCGACGCCGAACGCGACGCCGAAGGATCGCTGTGGATCTCGGGGCGACAGCCTCAGCGATCACGCCGTCTGCGGTTGCAGGAAGCGGGCCAGCAGGTCGTCCAGACTCACCATGCCGGTCACCCGCCCGGACGCGTCGCGTACGACCGCCAAGGTGGCCCGGCGTCCGCGCAGCAGTTCGATCGCGTCGGCGACGGTGGTGTCCTCGGCCGTCTCGGGCACCGGCCTGGCCAGCGCACGAGCGTTGGCGGTCCGCCCCTGGGCCCGCGCGACCAGGGCGTCCCGGGCATGGACGGAACCGATGAAGACGTCGCCGTCGCGGACGAGCAGGCGGGTACGGTCGCTGGCGGCGGCCACCCGCAGGATTTCCTCGACGTCGGCGTCGCCCGTGACCGAGGTGATCCGCTCCGCCGGGATCCGCAGGGAGCTGACCGGGGTCTCCGGCTCGGTCAGCGAGCGGGTGAGCAGCTCGGAGTCGGCCTCGCTGATCAGCCCCAGCCGCTCGGACTCCTCCACCAGGTGGGTGAGCTGCTCACGGTTGTGCACGGAGGCCAGCTCGTCGCGCGGGGTGACCCGGCACAGCCGTACCAGCACGTTGCTGACCCGGTTGAGCAGCCCGATCAGCGGCCGCACCAGCCGCACCACGCCGCGGAAGGGCGGGGAGAGCAGCATCGCGGAGCGCTCCGGGTGGGCGATGGCCCAGGACTTGGGGGCCATCTCACCCACCACCATGTGCAGGAACACCACGACGATCATGGCCACGGCGAACGCGACACCGTAGCTGAGCGTGCTCGGCAGGCCCAGCCTGTGGAGCAGCGGATCGAGTTCGTGCGAGATCGCCGGCTTGGAGACCGAGCCCAGGCCCAGGGTGCAGACGGTGATACCGAGCTGCGCGCCGGCCAGCATCAGGGACAACTCGCGCATGCCGGCCAGCGCGGCCCTCGCGCCGCGCTGCCCCTGGGCCGCGGCCTTCTCCATGCGGTGCCGCTTGGCGGCGACCAGCGCGAACTCGGCGGCGACGAAGAAGCCGCTGCCGACCAGCAGCAGCACGGTGACGAAGAGCGCCATCGGGAAACTCATGCCTGCTCCTCCATCGGCTCGGCGACCCGCTCGACACGGACGCGTCCGGGCACATGACGGTCCAGGGTCCGAACCTCCAGCACCGCACGCCCGCCCTCGGGCAGGTCGACGGTGAGGCGGTCGCCGACGGTCGGGAAGCGGCCGAGCCGGTCCACGACCAGGCCGGCCACGGTGTCGTAGTCCTCCTCTTCGGGCAGGCCGATACCGGTCGCCTCGGCGATCTCGTCCAGCCGGCGCCCCGCGTCCACCAGCCAGCCGTCACCGTCCGCGACGGCCGGCTCGGTGACGGTGTCGGTCTCGTCGGCGATGTCACCGACCAGCTCCTCGGCGATGTCCTCGTAGGTGACGATGCCCGCGACCCCGCCGTGCTCGTCGAGGACGACCGCGAACTCGTCGTCCTGCCGGCGCATCTGCTCGACCGCCTCCGGCAGCGGCAGCGTGTCGGGCAGCAGCAGGGGACGCCGGGCGGCGGCACCCGCGGTCGTGCCGCCGAGCCGCTCCGCGGGCAGCCCCATCAGCTCGCGCACGCCCACGACACCGGTGACGTCGTCGGGGTGGTCGCCGAGGACGGGGTAGTTGGAGTGACCGTGCTTGCCGATCAGGCCGATGGCCTCCGCCGCGCTCGCGTCGTCGCGGACGAAGACGGCGTCGACGCGCGGCACCATCACCTCGTGCAGGGTGCGCTCCGAGAACTCCAGGGCGTGGTCCAACAGGGCGGCGGTGTCCTTCGGCAGCTCGCCCTGTTCATGGGACTCGCCGATCAGATGACCCAGCTCCTCCAGCGTCGCCCCGTGGTGCAGCTCCTCGACCGGCTCGATGCCGACCTTGCGCACCAGGCGGTTCGCCGCCCCGTCGAAGACCCGCACCACCGGGCCGACGACCTTCAGGTACAGCAGCGTCGAGGACGCCAGGGACTTCGCCAGCCGCTCCGGCACGGCGATGGCGAGGTTCTTCGGCGCCAGCTCGCCCAGCACCATCTGTACGACCGTGGCCCCCACGAACGCGAGGACGACGGAGATGCCGCTGACCGCCCCGTCCGGGATGCCGATGCCGGACAGGACCGGCTCGAGCAGGGCGGACACCGACGGCTCGGCGATGAAACCGACGACCAGACCGGTCACGGTGATGCCCAGCTGCGCGCCGGAGAGCATGAAGGAGAGCCGTTCCAGCACCTTCAGCGCGCGGGCGGCCCGCCGGTCACCTGCGTCGGCCTCACGGGACAGCGCGAGCCGGTCGGCCGAGACGTAGGCGAACTCCTGTGCGACGAAATAGCCGGTTCCGGCCGTCAGCAGCAGGACGGCCAGCACGCCCGACCAGGCCTGCACGGCACTCATCGAACACCACCCCGCCGTGTGCCGTGCTCAGAAGAATCGTGGCGGGATGGTCGGGGACTGTGCCCCGAGGGGTCCGTCGGTCTGGCGGACAAGGTCGGTACTCCTCCGATAGCTGTGGAATCAGGCAAACGATTCTGGCCACACATCGGTTCCCGACGCTCGGGCGCCACACCCGCGAGACGCGTCCCGGCCGCTACCGCCGTGCGACGCTCCGGTCGCGCTCCGTCGGGGCCGAGGGCCCGCGGAAGGCCCAGTCCATCCGCGGCTCCAGCGCGAACCGCAGCACCCTGCGCACGGGAGCCGTGCACAGCAAGGTCACGACGAGGGCGGCGACGAGCGAGACGAAGATCTCGCCGAGCGGCCGGTGGAACCAGTCCAGGCGCGACCAGTGCCAGTGGTTGGCGGCCTGGATGACGAAACCGTGCAGCAGGTAGCCGTAGAGGGTGGCCGCGCCCAGGGCGGTGAACCAGGTGCGGCGCCCCGGCACCCAGGCCAGGAAGCAGGCCACGAGGATCATGGAGCAGCCGAAGACCGCGAGGGTCATGACCGGCCCGTACCAGGCGGGTACACCGAAGTCCTCGGCGGCGGAGGTGTGGAAGAACCAGGCGTAGTCCACCCTCGGCACCGCCCAGTACGCGAAGACGACCGCGCCCACGAGGACCGGCAGGGCGACGAGCCGTACCCGCCACCGGCGCACCAGCCGGAAGTGCTCCGGCTCGAGGCACAGGCCCAGCACGAAGTACGGCAGGAACTGCACCGCGCGTTGCAGGTCGAGGTCCTTGCCGATGGACGGCGACAGCGTCGCCAGGGCCGCCAGCGTCAGCGCGACCGGCAGCGGCCACCGCAGGCTCTTCCAGAGGGGGGTGGTCAGGCGCCAGATGAACAGCGCGGCCAGGAACCAGGTCAGGTACAGCGGGTCCAGCAGGCTGACCGGACGATCGGGGACGCCGTCGCTCCACCGGGTGAAGTAGGTGTAGGCCGTCTCGAAGACGACGTACGGGACGACGACCCCCGTGACCAGGCGCTTGATCTTCTCCGGGCTCGCGTCGAAGCCGCGTGAGAAGTAGCCCGAGATCACGATGAACGCCGGCATGTGGAACGCGTAGACGGTCATGTAGAGCGCGGTGACGGCACGGCTGTCCGAGCGCAGCGGCTCCCATGCGTGCCCCATGGCGACCAGCACGATCGCCAGGTACTTGGCGTTGTCGAAGAAGGAGTCCCGCCGCTCGGGACGCCTTGCCCCGGTCCGCGCTGCGGGGGTCCTTTCGGTCGCGGTCGTCGTCGCAGGCGTCGGGGCGGCCTGCGTGATGCCGCTCACCGTTCCCCCTGCCCGGCCCTCTTGGCTCCGGGGCGGAGTGGGGCGAGTCTGGCGGGGGACACGACAGGGGACACGACGCGGGACGCGGTGGGGGAGTGATGGCAGGGCATCCGACGCGCCTTGCCGCTTCTCGGCCAAGCAAACTACTGCCCTTCACGCGCATGCCCGACCTTTCTCTACAAGCGAGTAGAAGCATAGAGTGACCGCACGCCTCGACCCACCCGACTCGACGCCACCGAACCCGACCCCACCGGGTTCGTCCGGACGAACCCGCCCCATCGAACCGACAAGGAGCCACGGTCCCGCAATGGGTGAGCCTCCCAGTACAAGCCGTGCCACGACCCGCGCACTTCACCTGAACCGGGGAGCGGGGGTGGCACGGTGACCGCGATCCTGCTGCTCCTGGCGGCCCTCCTCCTCACCTTGGCGTGCGCGGTGTTCGTCGCGGCCGAGTTCTCCCTGACCACCGTCGAGCGCGGCGAGCTGGAGCGCGCCGCCGAGGCGGGCGAGCGCGGCGCCGAAGGGGCCCTGGAGGCCGTCCGCCGGCTGACCCTCCAGCTGTCCGGTGCCCAACTCGGCATCACCGTCACCTCGCTGGTGATCGGCATGCTCGCCGAGCCGTCCCTCGCCGCCCTGCTGCGCGGCCCGCTGGAGGCGGCCGGACTCGGCGGCGCCGCCCCGACGACGGCGACCGTACTCGGCGTGGTGCTGTCCACCGTCGTCCTCATGGTGGTCGGCGAACTCGTCCCGAAGAACTGGGCGATCTCCCGGCCGCTGGCGGTCGCCAAGGTCGTCGCCGGTCCGCAGCGCGGCTTCACGGCGGCCTTCGGCCCGTTCATCCGCCACCTCAACAACACCGCGAACCTGTTCGTACGCCGCTTCGGCCTGGAACCCGCCGATGAACTGGACTCCGCCCGCAGCCCCGAGGAACTGGTCGCCCTCGCCCGGCACTCGGCGGCCGCGGGCGCGCTGGAGCCCGACTCCGCCGAACTGTTCGTGCGCACCCTGCACCTGGGCGAGCTGACCGCCGAGAACGTCATGACCCCGCGAGTCGACGTCAAGGCCCTCGAAACGCACGCGACAGCCGCCGACGCCGCCGACCTCACCCACGCCACCGGCCTGTCCCGCTTCCCGGTCTACCGCGACAGCCTCGACGAGGTCGTCGGCACCGTCCACATCCGCGACGTCCTCGCCCTCACCCCCGAGCAACGGCACAGCACCCCCGTCGCCGACCTGGCCACCGAGCCCCTCCTGGTCCCCGACAGCCTCACCGCCGACCGGCTGCTGGAACGCCTGCGCGCCACCCGCACCATGGCCGTCGTCATCGACGAGTACGGCGGCACGGCGGGCGTCGCCACCATGGAGGACATCGTGGAGGAGGTCGTCGGCGAGGTCCGCGACGAGCACGACCCCGCGGAAACCCCCGACCTGCTCCCCGCCCCCGCCGCCGAGGACGGACGCGCCGTCTGGGAGGCCGACGGCTCCGTACGCCTCGACCAGCTGGAGCGGATAGGACTGCCAGCGCCGGACGGACCGTACGAGACCATCGCCGGACTCGTCGCCACCCACCTGGCCCGCATCCCCGCCGAGGGAGACCTGCTCGACCTCGACGGCTGGCGGCTCGACGTCCTCGACGTCGACCACCACCGGGCCGACCGTATCCGCATCACCGCACCGGCCACCGCACCCGGGACCCAGCTCGCGAAGGATGCCCGATGACCGTCCTGCAACTCGCCATCGGCGCACTCACCCTGCTGACCAATGCCTTCTTCGTCGGCGCGGAGTTCGCGCTGATCTCCGTCCGCCGCAGCCAGATCGAACCGCGCGCCCAGAGCGGCGACAAACGGGCCCGGATGACCCTGTGGGCGCTCCAGCACATCTCCGCCATGATGGCCACCGCCCAACTCGGCATCACCGCCTCCTCCCTGGTCCTCGGCGCCGTCGCGGAGCCCGCCATCGCGCACCTGCTGGAACCCGGCTTCGAGGCCGCCCACATCCCGCAAGCCCTAGTCCACCCGATCGCCTTCGTCATCGCCCTGACGGTCGCTACCTACCTCCACATGCTGATCGGCGAAATGGTCCCCAAGAACATCGCGCTGGCCGCACCCGTCCCCACCGCGTTGCTCCTCGGCCCGCCCCTGGTGGCCCTCACCCGGGCGCTGCGGCCGGTCGTCTTCGGCATCAACGCCTTCGCCAACGCCCTGCTGAAGCTGCTGAGCGTCGAACCCAAGGACGAGGTGGAGGCCGTCTTCACCGACGACCAGCTCGCCCGTATGGTCGACGACTCCAGCGAGGCCGGCCTGCTCACCCCGGCCGACGGCGAACGCCTGCACGACGCGCTGGAGCTGGGCACCCGCCCGGTCGGCGAGATCCTCGTCCCCACCCAGCGGATGCGCACCGTCGACCACACCGTCACACCCACCGAACTGGAACGGGTCGCCGCCGCCGAGGGCTTCTCCCGCTTCCCCGTCACGGGCCCGAACGCCACCCTCCTGGGCTACCTGCACATCAAGGACACCCTCGGCGTCAGCGACCGCGACCGGCCCTTCCCCCGCACCGCCGTCCATCCGGTCACCCGGGTCCGCATCGACACCCCGCTCGACGACACCCTGACCGCCCTGCGCACCGACGGCAGCCACCTGGCCGCGGTGACCGGCGAGACGGGCACCGTCCTCGGCTTCGTCACCATGGACGACGTCCTCGCGGAACTGGTCGGCCCGGCCCCGGCCACCGCCTGAGCACTCACCCCGTACCCGCGCCGGACGGTTCGTCGTGCGCCACACCGAGGTCGCGGCGCATGGCGGACCTCATGGTGCGCAGCACGTCCCATATCTCGTGCTGCGCCCTGGCCGCGGACTCCAGCGTCTCCCCGGACCCGGGGGCACCGCGGTCGAGCCGCATGACCTGGCCGTAGACGGCGGTGAGGGCCTTGTTCACGGCGCTCGCCGTCGTCAGCACGTCCTCCGGGGCGACCATCTGCGCCTCGGAGTACCGGTCCCGGTGCGCGTTCTTCGCCTCGTCGAGAGCGTCCCGGTCGGCATCCTCCGCGCCGCGTTCCCTCATGACATGCAGGTGGCGGTTGAGCGCGGTGGTGAACTGCCGTGCATCCCGGTTCAGTTCCGCGTAGCAGGTGCGTCGCAATGAACGGTTCTCACGCAACTCCTCATGCTCACGCACGAGTTCGATCTCCCGGCGCCTTGCCCGTTCGGATCCGCGCTGGGTGAGGAGCGAGCCGCCCAGGGTTCCCGCGACACCCGCCACTGCGATGATCACCGCACTGAGATCCACCGGCACACTCCAAGAACGCCTCCAGCCCCGCGCCTGCCGCACGGGGACACCGGCGACCAAGTCTGCCGCTCCCTGATGAGCTTCCGGGACCGGAACGCAGCCCGCCGCCCGTGACCTGCGATGATCGCCCAGTGAGCGATGCGAGACTGCCGGCCGCCGAAGCCGTTGAGACACATGTCCGGGCCTTCTTCGAGGGGCACCGCGTGGAGGCCGTCGACTACGACCTCGGCCCCGACCGGCAGGAGGCCGTGCCGGATCTGCGGATCCTCGTCGTGGAGCCGGGACCGCGCGGCGACAGCTGGGCCTATGTCACCGCCGGATGCTGGGCACCCGTGCAGAAGGACGGCCACGGACTCGAGTTCGTCATGACCGCCCACGTCCGCGACCAGCGGTTCATCGACCTGATGGCGATGATCGTGTACTACCACTGCGGGGGACACCCACTCGGCCTGCAGCACAGCATGCCCATCGGTGAACCGTGGGTGCCCGGCTCCACCTGCGACCACCTGCTGATCAGCCTGCCCTACCTCCACGGACCCGACCTCGAACACTGCCCCGTGCCCGGCGGGCACGCCCGCATCCTGTGGACGCTGCCCGTGACGACGGCCGAGATCGAGTACCGCAGGCGTCACGGCCACGAGGCCCTGGAGCAGCTCCTCGACGATGCGGGCATCATCCCCACCGACCCCTTCCGCGCCTCGGTCGCCTGAACCTCCCGGGCCCGCCCCGCTCGGACTCACATCAGATCGCTCGTGTCGTACAGACGTGCGTGCCACCAGGCGCCCCTGCGCCAGGGCTCGCGGTGCGCGAACACGTCCGGGAGCGTCCTGTGCAGCAGTTCCCGGTCGATCTCGGCGAGCAGGGCAGCGAGGTCGCGGCGGGCGTACGGGGGCAACAGGGGGAGCATCCCGTCGAGGACATCGCGGGCCACGGCGGCGTTGACGGTCAGCTCGCAGCGCGTACAGACGCAGTAGTCGCGGCGCAGGTACAGGTACCGGCCCGGCCCGGCGAGGAACCGGCGCAGTGACTGGAGAGCGGCCGCGGTCGTGCCAGGTGACACGAGCCGGTCGGTGTACGGGGTCCCGTCACGGTGTCCGGTGGTGGGGTCGGTCAGGTCCGGGAGGTCCCGGTGGAGGAACTCCGCCCGGTGCACGGCGGACACGGTGCGCGGGTGCAGGCGGTCGATGCGGGTGGGCCAGTGGTGGCCGGCCGGGGGCTTGAAGCGTTGGGCGCGCAGGGCGCCGGGCCGTCTACGCGGCATCGGCCTTTCGTGGAGTCGCCATGGAGTGATCATGAGGCAGCGGGGCGGGGGGTGTCCACCTTCAGTCCTCAGTCCCTCCGCACCGCCGTCACGGACCGCGGTCACCGTCCGCCGTCACGGAGGAGGAGCAGGTCGCGGCCTTCGGTGAGCGCCGCCTCGACCCAGACCGGAAGATTTTTCTCGATCAGCCAGGAAACGTCCTCGACGTCGTCATCGCCGCCTGGGAGGAGGTCGTGGTGCGCGTCGAGCAACTCGGTCTCGAAGCCGGAGAGTTCGGCCTGAACTCGGTGGAGATCGGCGTGCGGGACGAGCATGGGGAAGGGCCAGGGCCCCGCATCGGACAGGTCGGTCCGCCAGGGGAACGGCCACGCCCGACCCCACAGTTCGGACAACTCCGTCAGCCCGCACGCGCGGAAGACGTCTTCGAGCTGATGCCAGCCACGGCCGGGCAGGACGACCGACCCGAGCGGGGTGCCGTGCACACGGCCGAGGAGTTCCAGCAGCCACCCGTACCCGCCCGGCCGGGACGGATCGAGCCGACCGGCGATGATCTCCCGCAGCGCGGGTTCCACCTCGGTCGCCTCGGTGGCCCGCAACAGCACTCCGGATGCCGTCAGTCCGCCATCCTGCCAAGGGCGGCCACCACTGGGGTGTCGTCGCCCGAGCCGACCATCGAGAAGAAGCGGTCGGCGTCAATGGCGTACGCCGACACGTACTGTTCAGCCATGCCGCCACACTACGGCCGGCGAGATGCCGCGATGAAAGCGGATGCGCTGCTTGGGCCGCTCGTGCCGTACCTCTTGCCGGCGTGATCGCCCTTGCTCTGGACCTGCCTTGAGCTTTTGGCTCTTCCGCGCACCTAGACCATGGTGAGGAGGTGGCCGGTGGGCCCGTAATCGATCTTCCAGTCGGCGTAGATCCCGCAGAAGCCGTCCTCGGTGCAGCGCAGGCCCACGGTCACCCAGCGGACCGAGCCGTCGCCGCCGAGCGAGAAGGCGACCGCGGCCTCGAACTCCTCGCTGCCGCAGGGGCATTCGGCCACGCCGGGCTCGTCCTCCTCCCAGGACTCCTCGTTCCAGTACTCCTCGCTGTCCGCGATGAACGCGCGGCCGCCGCAGCCCGAGCACTCCCGTTCCGCTCCGGAGGCGTTGACCAGCAGCGAGAACACACCACGGCCGCACCCCGCGCAGACGCAAGGAACGATCCTCACCGGGCGGTCGTCGTCCGCCTCCCGCAGGAACGCCGAGAGCTTGGCGGAGACATTGCCGTCAACCTGATCGTCAGCATGCACGGCCCCATCGTTCCAGATGCCCCGAGTCCACGGCTGGGCCCCTGAACGTCCCGTTCAGGGGTGTGCCTGGCAGAAGCCGCGTACGGCCCGGTTGAACGTCTCGGGCCGCTCCAGGTTGCTGACGTGTCCCGCGCCCGGGATGACGACAAGCTCGGTATCGGGGAGGGACTCCTGAAACTGCCGGGCGACGGCCGGCGGCGACCGTACGTCGTGTTCGCCCCAGAGCAGGAGGGTGGGGACGGAGACGGCGGGCAGGAGGTCCCGCTGGTCGGTCTCGGCCATGAGGAGCAGCTGCGTCCGCATGCTGTCGGGGCGTACGTCGGCCTCCATCGCGTCCAGCAGGGGCACGTACGCGGCGGGCGGCTCACCGGCGAACAGGCCGGGCAGCGTCGGATCGAACTCACCGGGAGGCGCGGCCAGCATCCGGCGCGCTCCCTCGACACGGGCCCGCACTTCCTGCGCAGGCAGCGAGCCCTTCCACCCCGCATAGGTGTCGGCGAGGATCAGCGTCCTGACGAGGTCCGCGTGGTGGCGGTAGAACTCCAGGGCCAGCGTGCCGCCCCAGGACAGCCCGGCGATGTGTGCCGGCCCCAGCCGTAGCGATTCGACGACCGCGGCGAGACAGTGCGCGTAGTCCGCCAGACGGTACGACTCCGGCAGCGCCGAGGAACGGCCCGCCCCGGGCTCGTCCCAGGCCACGACCGTGAACGCGTCCGCCAGGCCGTCGAGCTGCGGCCGCCACATTCGGGCGTCGGACGCCGCGCCGTGCAGAAACACCACGGCAGGCCCCTCGCCCACCCGGTCGTAGACGATCTCCAGGCCGCTGACCTGCACTGTCGGCATGATTTCAGGGTAGGACGGTGCGCAGTTCCTGTCGCGACAGGGACCCTGCGCCGCGAAGCCCGAAGCCCGAAGCCCGAAGCCCGAAGCTACGGGGCGACGTCCACATTCCATGCCGCGGGCAGGGCTCCGCCGCAGAAGACGCAGACGAAGTCGTTCTCCCGCACGATGTTGTGTTCCTGGCAGTCGGGGCATCGCCGGAAGACGATCTCGTGAGTGAACCCGGCGGGCCGTCGCAGGCCGACCGCGTCCAGAGCACGGGCGACCTGCGCCCAGGAGGTGACGTCGGGGCAGTAGCCGGTCGACTGGTTGCTGACCTCGCTCACGGCCCACCTGCCCGCCTCACGCACGAAGCCGATCTCGCCCGCGCTCAGAACCCTGCCGCCGGCGGCGCAGGCCACATGCTCGCTCCTGCGCGGCGCCAGCCGAAGCACGCCGTCCACGTCGACCACGAAGGTGAAGGGCTCGGCCAGTTCCGCCGCGGCTTGCTCCGCGACCCAGCCGGCGAAGTCGGAGGCCGAGCCGATCCGACGCCCGCCGCCGTCAGCCCGGACCTCATCCTTCAGCTCAACCGGCCCGACGTAGCCGTAACTTCGCCCCCGCACGTTCACGCCGCTCAACCTAGAACAGTTCCTCGGGGCGGCGACCAGCGGCGCGACGACCGCGCTGAACGATTCGTACGATCACCGCGTCCCAGGACCATGAAACGAACCGTTCTCTTCGCTTCTACGGCCCTCGCGACCGCCGCCCTCACCGCCACGTCCGTCGCCCGGTCCGGCGGCGACGGTGCGAGTGCACGCACGCCCACCGTCACGGGTGTCGAATGGCGGGCGCACTCCGTCACCGTCGACGGCGACACGGTGATCGTGCCGAAGGGCTCCCGTGCCGGGCTCCGCTTCGCCGCGGACCGACGCACTGTCACGGGTCACGACGGCTGCAACAGCTTCTCGGGCGGGGCGAAGATGAAGGCGGACCGATCCGCGGTCACTTTCGGTGGCGAGTACGAGTCGACGGCGATGGCCTGCTACCCGCCCGACCACGTCGACGTCGTACCCCCGGTCGGCACCTACGGGGTTATGGTGACCGGCCGCACCCTCACACTCACGGGCCCGGACGGGCGCGTACTGGTCTTTGAGAGGTAGGACGGTGACCTGCCTGCCGCGCATCGCCCGCTCGCCGGGCAGGGCAGTCGGCCGTCAGCCCGGACCGCCCCTCCTGCGGAAGCCGAACGAGTTCAGGCTTCGAGGCGGTCGGAGAGGTGGAGCAGGTCGTTCAGGCGCAGCACCTGTCCGCCGAAGCCGGGGAGGGGGACGTGGAGCGGCTGGGTCCAGCGGGCGGGGATGGCGTCGAGCCCGTAGCGGGCGCCGGCGAGGCCTCCGGTGACCGCGGCGACGGTGTCGGTGTCGCCGCCGAGGTCGACCGCCGCACGCAGGGCGTCCTCGAAGCTGGTGGTGGTGCGCAGGGCCCAGACGGCGGAGCCCAGGCAGGGCCAGACGGCGCCGTTGAACTCGGTGGCCCGATCGGGGTGCCAACCGGGTGCGAGGACGGTCGCATAGCGGTCGCGGTGGTCGGGGTGGACCAGGGACAGGATGTCCGGGAGCACGGTAAGGGGGTCTGCGCCGGCGAGGGTGACGCGGATCAGTTCGTGGAAGATCGCGGTGCCTTCCCAGGCGGCGCGGTCTCCGTGGGTGAGGGCGGCGATGCGGCGGGCCGCGTCCATGCTGGCTGTCCGGCCGGCGGGCGCGAAGTGGACGGCAGAGGTCGATGCTCGCATCAACGAGCCGTTGCCGGCGGCTCGTTGGTTGACCTGGAAATGGATTGAGGCGGCCAGGTCCCAGGGCATGCCATTGGTCAGGACGTCTTCGGTCTGCAAGCCGATGTCCTTGGGTTCCGATGCCGCCCACCGCTGAAAGCGGGCGAATATGTTCGGCAGATCCAGCCCGCCCCGCTCCAGCAGCGACTGCGCGACCAGAACCGCCATCTGCGTGTCGTCGGTGGCCTCACCGGGGTCCCAGCCACCGCCCCCGCACATCTCGCCACCCGAACCGGGCGTGGGAAACCGTGCGGAGAAGGCACCCGGGGGACCGAACTCGAAGGGGGCGCCCAACGCGTCGCCCACCGCCGAGCCGACGATCGTACCGGCGGCCCGTTCCCACCTCATCATGCGCGCAGGCTATCGGTACCGGTTCGACGGGCACACGCGTCGCTGCCACGGTCGGGCTCTGTCAGGGGGCTATCAACTGTTGAGGGTTCTATCAGTGATTCTCAGTTTTTATCTGCTGCTATGTTGGTTGTGTGAAGCTTTCGGAGTGGGCGGCGCGTAACGGTGTGCATTATCAGACCGCGTGGACGTGGGCGAAGGAGGGCCGTATGCCGGTCCCGGTCCGTCAAACGCCGTCCGGGACGTGGCTGGTCGACGAGCCCACTGTGGAGCCGTCCGGGAGGGTGGTGGCGTATTGCCGGGTCTCGTCGCCCGAGCAGAAGGCTGACCTTGACCGGCAGGTTGCGCGGGTGGTCCAGGGAGCCACTGGGCTCGGTCTGCCGGTCGCCGAGGTCGTGACCGAGGTCGGTTCGGGGCTGAACGGGCGGCGGCGCAAGCTGCACCGGGTGCTGTCCGACCCGCAGGCGGCGGTGATCGTGGTCGAGCACCAAGACCGGCTGGCCCAATTCGGTGTCGAGCATCTTGAGGCGGTCCTGTCGGCGTCCGGGCGGCGGCTGGTCGTCCTCGACCCCGCCGAGACCACCGACGATGACCTGGTGCGGGACATCACCGAGGTGCTCACCTCGATGTGCGCGCGGCTGTACGGGCGGCGGGCGGCGAAGAGCCGGGCGGTCCGTGCGGTGGCCGCGGTGACCGGTGAGGACGCCGGGTGAAGAAGTTCCGGCCGCAGTCGGGGTTCGTGGTGCAGGCGTACCTGTTCGCACTGGATGCGAACGCCGGGCAGGAACGGGGCTTGCGTTCGCACTGCGGGGCAGCGCGCGCCGCGTACAACTGGGCGGTCGCCTGGGTGACCGCGTCGTGGTGGCAGCGCAAGGCCGAGGAGACGTACGGCATCCCCGGGTCGGAGTTGACGGAGTGGCGGCCGTGGTCGCTGCCCGCGCTGCGCAAGGCGTTCAACGCCGCCAAGCACACCGATCCGAGGTTCGCTCACTGGTGGGAGGGCAACTCCAAGGAGGCGTATTCCACCGGCCTGGCGAACGCTGCGGCCGCGTTCGACAACTACGCGAAGTCGAAGAACGGCAGGCGCAAGGGTGCCCGCATGGGCATGCCGCGGTTCAAGTCGAAACTCAGGGCGCGCCTTGCCTGCCGGTTCACCACCGGCACGATCCGCGTCGACACCGACGGGCGACACATCACCCTGCCCCGCCTCGGCACGATCCGCACCCACGAGCCCACCGCGAAGCTTCTCGCACGCGTGCAGGCCGGCACGGCCCGCATCCTGTCCGCGACCGTCCGGCAGACACGCGGACGCCGGTTCGTCTCCTTCCAGGTCGAGGTGAAGCGCGACCTGGTGCGCGTCGCCCGGCCCGATGTGGCGGTCGGGATCGACCTCGGCGTGAAGACCCTCGCCGTGATCGCCGACAGCACCGGAGAGATCCGCGAAGTGGCCAACCCCCGGCACCTGGACACCGCACTGAAGCAGCTGCGCCGCGCCTCCCGCGCGGTGTCCCGCCGACAGGGCCCCGACCGCAGGACCGGACAACAGCCCTCCAAGCGCTGGGAGAAGGCCAACGCCGCCCGCAACAAAATCCACCACCGGGTGGCGAACCTCCGTGCCGATGCCCTGCACAAGCTCACCACCGCCGTAGCCGGCGAGTACGGCACCGTCGTCGTGGAGGACCTCAACGTCGCGGGCATGCTCCGCAACCGGCGGCTGGCCCGCCGGATCGCCGACGCCGGGTTCGGGGAGATCCGCCGCCAGCTCGCCTACAAGACCCGGCGCAACGGCTG